>CAYHOI010000007.1:28765-37640 GCA_964358175.1 uncultured Candidatus Marinamargulisbacteria bacterium
AGGTGTGGAGCAAACGACACCTGAGCGAGCGGTGTTGGGGCTGAGCGATCAGGATTCGCAACTTGTTCCACCATTTCTTGCAATTATTTCAAAGTTGAGGGCGGGAATATCTCAACACAATATGACACAAATCTTAAAGCATGAGAATGAGTTGGTGCAGTGGTCTGCAAGCGTCGCCAAACAAACAGGAATATCTCTAGGACATTTGATCGAGAACAAGTCGTTTATTCTGCTATTGCCGGAGGTGCAACGTGTCATAAGACAATTAAAGAATGTTTCTCTGAGTAATCATGCTGACCTGGATTGGGTTCAGTCTGAGCTTACACGAATTGAGAAATACTATGTTGTAGTTCCAAATGTTTCGGATTTCTTTGATAGAATAGTTGATGTGATCCACGATCCTGGTTATGAGTTGAAGAATAATGTTGAGCTTGAGGACTTATTACAGAGGGCTGGAGAGTATGGACAGCTACTAGAGGCACTCCTTGCTCGAATGGACACAGTTCTTCAGGATCAGGTTTTAAAGGTGAGGTTAATTCAAATAAGACAACTCATACTGGATAATCACGAACGGAATCAATGGGCTCAAAATATGTTACTCACAACTTTGGCGGGAATCATAAATGTAAGTCAGAGTGTGGTCGTAACTAGCTTAGTAAATCAAGTATGGGAGAAAAAACGTTTCGATAAAAAATGGGATCCCAATCGTACAAATATCACTCAAAGGAAGGCGGTTTAAGATGTTAAGTGAAGAGGACAGACTCTGGACGATAGCTGAAGAGGCTAGAGAGCTTCAGGCTTTTATTTTGGGTGAGACAACTGACGAGGTTCCTTCAAAATTTCAGCCCACGGATTCTTCTTTAAGACAACACGATGAACATATAAAAAAGCTCAGCGATCTCTTGGACATGAGTAGAGAATTGTCCGCTTTGCGCGGTCAAGACCCCAAGAAGAAACATGATGTTCTGGAAAAGTATGTTGAGCAATTGGAGGCATTGACCCTTAGGCCGGAAATAAGCGGAGATCAGCTTTCTTTTTGTTTGGATGGGGTGGAATATCGATTGGTTATTGAGCGAAGATATATGATCTATCTGTATTGGGAGGATCAGAAATCGCATAAGCAGGACATGATGTTTATTGGAACTTCTACAGATTTTTCATGGATACTTCGTTTGATTGAGAAATTCATGAGTTGGTTGCCTCCCGAGAAAGTTTCTCCCTTTCAAGAATTCGAGAAAAAGGTTCAAAAGGTTGCTGATCAGTTTCGGCCTGAGTGGAGAGAGTTACACAATAGAGAGGCGAAGAAACTTAATCATTCTTCAAGGCTTTTTCTTTCTGGGCGAGATGCTGACGAGATTATGAATGAATTCAAAACGTCTATGTACGGACCGGAATTTTTGGGTGTGATACAGTCAGGAAATTTGGAGAAGATTTTGGCATACTGTACTGATCTTGCCAGCAAGGTTCCTGTGAACAAAGGAGCCATAAGTGAGGAAATGTGGGCGGGCATTGAATCAGATTTAAGTTCTATTTTTGCATCTGAATCTTCCGAGTCTGTTTTGAGTCGAGAGTTGGTGGAGTCCCTGACCAGGATTCTTGGTAAATATACAGTTGCCCAGAAAATCGAAAATTTACAAGCTGAGATGCAATCTATCCAAAAAGGAATTAGACACAGAGAGTCTGCCAGTCCCAAAAGTGTTTCTAAGGTTAAATTAATCCAAGAAGCTGTTGAAAAAGCAGATTTGTCTGATTTTACAAGTTTGGTTTCTGAGGTTTCTCAGACGGAGCGCAAAGAGATGAATGGTTATTTCAGCAAAATGACGGATGATTTTTTCAAGCATCGAGCCGAATTTTTTTCTTCGATCATGCTTGATAGTTTGTGGCTTTTTGAAGAGGAGATGGCCCGACGCTTGATCTCGTTGGTGTTGTCAGACATAGGGCTATTTACAGATCTGGCAAATAATCCGGTTTTCGACGAATCATTTCGACAAACAATTGAGGCTAGTCTACAGGATACCATGGAGGATGTTCCTGATTTTGACATTGAATCCGGAGCATCCTATTCTCAGGTGATTTCTCAGATAGGGGAAGCGATTTATTCAGCACACTATGAGAAGATCAAGAAGATTATCGATGAGGTGTCTGATGAGGAATTTCCTGAGAAATTTTCCGAGCTGATGACGCCATTGATTGTTTCAGAGTTTCAGAAAGGAAATCGAACCTTTGAAAAAGATTCTGCATAGTTTGCAGCAAGTCCAAAGCAAGCAAGACTTGAATAGGATTGCTGATCAGCTTTTCTTATGCTTGAGAGCTCATCAGCAAAACATTTCTGATCGAGACTGGTCAGGGATTGGGAAAATCGTGAGTCTCATGATGACATACTATCAGGGACTTTTTAAGGATGATTCAAAGAGAAGAGAACTTTGTCAATTTATGGCAGAGTTTATCGTTGGTCATTGTGAGTTTTCATCTGGAATTCTGTCCGCCATGTCCATCTTTGCAGACTTTCCTTTAGAGGTTTTGGAATCTCTCAATGAATTGATCCCCTCGAGGGAAATGGACCTGATTCTTTTAACCAGAAAATTAGAGGAAGAATCTTACCTTCATGCAGAAAGATTTGAAACGTTGTCTCTTCAGGTTGAGGCAAGCAGTGAAGCAGAAAAAGAAATGATGGAGATTATTTCTGAGCCAAAGATAATCGAGGTTGTGGAGAAGACAGATGATTTTTGTCGTTCGTATTTTAAGGAGCATGAATCTGATATTTTAAGGAAAACCGAGCAAACGATGGAGGCCATGAACAAACGAATAGAGCAGATGGAAAAAGAAATAAAAAGGATTATGCCGGATCGGCGACTAGATCCTCGAACGGTAGCTCAATGGATAGAGCACATAGACGACATAGAGATAACGAAACCTGAATATCCGGTGGCCAAGGCAGTTGAACCCAGAAAACAGGTCAAGGTTCAGCCCAAACAGATTCCAAAGAGGATAAAAGCTTCACCACCCAAGTCCAGAATGGTGATCCCCAAGCAACCAGCTAAAGGGATCCCTTCGAAGATAATCGTTCCAGAAACGCCTAATGCGAAGGGAAATGATCAGAGGTACCAAGCGGATAAAGTTATTCAAGAAATTAAAAACAAAAACAAGCCAAAAGGCCAAGCTATTTAGAGAGCTGTTTAATCTTCTTCTTTAGGTATAGGAGAAAGGGCAAACGAAGCGCGAAGAGTAAAATGAACGAAATGACGCTGAGACCGAAGACGATAAGGAGTGTCATCGCTTCTTTTTCTTTGAAACAGTGGGTGGCGGAGGAGCTATCGGATCATTTCTCAAAAGATCGATGTTGAGGAGTATTCCACGTTTAGACTTGAGGTCTTGCCGAATCATCGAATAAAGGATGAGCCCCAGAAAGGCCGACAGGAATCCAAGAAGAAATCGAATGAAGAGGTTTTCCATTGTCGAGATTATAACATGGACTCAAGGTGTTTGGGGATGGTAAAGACCATGGCAAACCCCTGTTCGGTTTCCAGCCAGAATTTCCCTCCATGGGCTTCGATAATATTTTTGACCTTGTCAGTCCCTTTGATGAAGGATTGTACCATTGATTCATGTTGGTCTGGTTTAATCGTTTCTTCTGGATTTTCGATACGTATAATGTCGGAGTTTCCGGTATCGCGTTCTTTGACGAGTAAGTTAATGACGCCTTTGTCTGAAAAATTGATGGCTCGGCTTAGCAAACTCATCAGTGCAAATGCCATGTCTTTGGGATGAACATAGATCCGATCAAGAGAGTCTTCCAGAAAGAGCTCGAGGGGAATATTCTTGGCCTCGGCAAGGGGCTGAATATTGGACATGAGTTTTTCGAAAAAGAGGGTGGCAATCACATCTTCCTTCACAATTGCTGGCAGGGGTTCCTCAACAAATGGGTGTGGAGCGGAAGAACTCTTTGCAAGGAGGATGATGCTATGGGGCTTTTCGTCTTCACGACCCTTGAACGTATTAATCGTACTGAGAAGACGTTGATTATTGATTGTGAGTGATTGCTTGATTTTTTGATGGGATTCTCTGCTTTGTATCAGAAAGGTATGAAAGGATCCTTTTGCAAGCTCATCACTCGTTTTCTCTAGGACGTCAGCGTGTGATAAATGCAAGCATTCTTCAGCCTGTGTATTGCTGTAGACGACTTTTAGCTGATCATCAAAAATGATAATCCCTTCATCAATAGAGTCCATCAGAAAAAGTGCTAATTCATTGGCGTTGAACATTTTTAGCTGGACTCCGTCATCACTTTGATTTCTACACGTCTGTTTCGCGAGCGGTTTTCATCAGAGCTATTGTCCAATAAAGGGCGAAATTCTGCAAATCCTGTCGCCATGAGTCTTTCTGGCGACAAATGTCCCTGTGAGATGAGGTATTTAACAACGTTTGTCGCCCGAGCCGTAGATAGTTCCCAATTGGTAGGGTACTTGTCGGTACGGATGGGGATGTTATCCGTGTGTCCTTCAACCAGGATTTTGAATTGATAGCCCGAAAGAGCATTTGCAATCGTGAGAAGAACCGGACTCGCTCCGGGTAACAACTCACTCTCTCCTGAGATAAAAAAGACGGAATCCTTGACAATGATTCGTATGCCATCTTTGTCAAACCGGGTGGATACCGAGTTCCTTGCATCTGAAGAGGATATTTTTTTGGTAATGATCTCATTGATTTCTCGCAAACGTTCAAAATCAGTTTTTTCAAGAAGTTCTTGTTGTTGCTTGGTCAGCAAAGCTTTTTGCATGGACTGTACAGACTCCTGGTATTTGAACTTGTCCATGGTGGACATAGAGAACAGCATCACAAAAAATACCAGAATTTGTGAGATCACATCTGAGAAGGTCAGTGTCCATCGGGGAGCTCCAGTGCTGCCAGAGTCCTCTGCTTGTATGAGCCGAAGAGACCGTTTAGCCACGAGAAGCATTCGTCAAAGGCGAATCCATCTTGGGAAGCTTGACCTTAATGCGTCCTTTGGTGGGTAAATAGGCATTCAGTTGACTCTCGATGAGACGGGTGGAGACATTTTGGCGCAAGGCAAGGATGCCCTCTCGGATCACGCTCATCAGAATGAGTTCCTCGTTCATTCGGGTTTTGAGCTTCTCGGCGATGGGAATAAAAATGAGATTTGCCAGAATGGAGCCGTAAAAAGTAGTAATCAATGCAAGGGCCATTGCGGGGCCAAGAGATTTGGGGTCATTGAGATGGGAGAGCATCTGAACAAGGCCAATGATGGTGCCAATTAGACCGAAAGCAGGTGCGAAGTTGGCCATGGTATTGAAAATCTGTTGTCCAGAAGTGTGCCGTGCCCGCATAGCTTCAATTTCAGTACACATCACCTCATCAATGGTTTCTAAACTGAGTCCGTCAACAACCATGGAGATGCCCCGTCGCAAGAATTGATCGCCAATTTTAGTCTCTTCTTTCCCTAAACTTAAGTTACCCCCTTGGCGTGCCTTCACGGAGAGCAGGACGATGCCCTCAATAATCTCCTCAAGAGAGCGTATCCGCTTACTAAAAACGGTCAGAAAAACTCGAAAAACCTTGAGAACCTGATGCATTGGGAAACTGATAAATGTTGCGGCGAGTGTTCCCCCGCAAGTAATCATAAAAGAATTGAGATCGAGAAATGATCCGATGCCGCCACCTCTGTAGATAGCATAAAAAAGCAGAAAAAAGCCAGCGAAAATTCCAAGAATGGTGAAGAAATCCCGAGATAATTCCCGGTTGGCGTAGCCAGACTCCATTTTACCAGCCCCACATGATCGTATGCTTTAGCATGGCGTTGGTGTTTTTGATTCGATCAGCCAGAACGCAAGCAATGTTGCGATAAATCACCAGTCCAAGATGCTGATTGGTGGTAATTAGGTTTTCAAAGGAGGCTTTTTCTAGGACAAATACGGTAGATTCTGATGTAGCGACGATAGATGCGGAACGCTTTGCATCATTGAGAAGAGCCAACTCCCCGAAGATGCTCCCTGCCTTCATCACGTTGATGTTGGCATTATCCGTTTGCTGGGTTGAAATCTTTGCGACTGCAGTACCCTGATAAAGGATAAATAAATCTTTGCTAGTTACGTCTCCCTCGGTAATGATCATCTCCGATTCTTTATAGTGTCGAATGTTGAGAATGGAGCATATATCGTCGATATCGGTGGCAGACAGACCCTCAAAAAAATGAAGAGAGGGCAGGATTTGTCTAAGCTCATTTTTGTTCATAAGCATATTACAGCAAAAGGAAAGTTGATGTGTCAAGGAATCTGTCAGGTTTGTCAGCAATTCTAATTATGGGATAACTGTCTAATCGCTGTCATTCCAGCCTCCGAGCCGGAATCCAAGTGAAATCAACAACCCTTGTCAACCGTTGTGTTTAATGGAGATATTTTATCAGAAAGATTAATCCACAAAATAGACTCCATGAATTTTGGCAGGGTGTTGTCAGATGTTAAACCGTTTTTAATTCATGCAGACGAGCAGCGATTTCTTGAGAAGGGAACCATCATCAATGTCATCAAGAAATCATTTTGATTAGCGTTTTGACTCAAAGAATTTTCGCAACAGCATCTTAGAACGTTCATCCGCTTGATACTCGTACGAAACCCGATGCGACAACAAATGGTCGTCGAGCAAGGTGTAGCGGCTGAGTACACAGCCGTTCTTTTCATCCAATGCCGAAAAGACCACCCGGCTGACACGGGATTCGACAATAGCACCCGTGCACATCAGGCAGGGCTCGAGCGTGACATAAAGGACACAGCCGTCCAAGCGCCACTGATTGAGCAGCTTGCAGGCGCGTTCAAGCACAACGATTTCAGCATGGTAGAGGCTATTCTTCTGAAGAATTCGCTCATTATGTCCGGAGGCAATGACTTGTCCATGTTTAACGAGTACGGCTCCCACCGGCACTTCCCCCAGATGGGCTGCTTTTTGGGCTTGCTCGTACGCCAAACCCAGGAAATGAGGATCAGTCATGGGTGCGAGGAATACAGGCTATGGCTTGCGGAATGTGGTCGATAATGTCCAGGGCATTGAGGGAGTTTTCGCCGAGGAGATTTCGTGCCAGATCACCCGCATGACCATGTATATAGACGGCAAGGCATACAGCTCGTACGGGTGAGAGGCGAGCCAGCAATCCCGCGAGCAAACCTGCAAGCACATCTCCTGACCCGGCAGTAGCCATTCCCGGATTCCCGGACATGGCGTAGAACAGATGCCCGTCGGGGCAGACAATGAGTGTACGTTCACTTTTCAAAATAAGAATGGCTCCTGTTTGCTCGACGAGACGACGGGCATGGCCCTCGGTGTTTTCCCGAATGGCATCGACGGAGAGGCCGAGTAAGCGGCTGGCCTCGCCCAAATGCGGTGTCAGGATGGTGACGGCTGTGCGGGCACGGAGGCGGGTCTGAAAGTCGGGAAGGTTCACCAGATTGTTGAGTCCGTCTGCATCCAGAATAAGCGGAATATTTACGCGAAGTAACTGATCCACCAGAGCCTCGGCGGACGACGAAACACGCATGCCGGGGCCGGCTGCGATGGCGCTGAAACGCCCGGCATAGATCCGTTGCGGGAGTTCGCCGGAGGCTTCCGGGGAGAACTGACCATCGCTACTGGAGAGGCTGTGAGTCATCTGCTCGACAAGCTGTTGACTGATGGTTTCGTGTATTTCCTGAGGGACGAGGGTGGAAACGAGTCCGGCTCCGGATTCGGAGGCAGATTTCGCAGCCATGATGATACTTCCCGTCATGCCCTTGCTTCCTCCAATAATGAGCACATGCCCATAGTCATACTTATGGCTTTGGGGACGTCTAGCGGGAAGGGAGAGCTGGGCAGGATCAAGGGTTTCTCGCTTTATGGATTCATTATATTGCGGATCAAGTGATATAGACGAAACATAGATAGAACCACAATTTTGTATTGCCGGAAAGAGGACATGACAAAGTTTTGGGTAGCCAAGAGCGATGGTCATTGAAGCTCGCAGAGACGGGGAGGGGACATCGCATTTGTCAGCGGACAAGCCAGAGGGTATATCGATTGCGACCAGAGGTCCTTGTCTGCCAGATAAAGTCTCAATAACTTCCTTTAAGAGATTGCGTGCCGGAGCAATAAATCCGGTGCCCGTGAGGGCATCAATGATCACCTCATCAGGTGAGAAGCGAAGAGTGCCTAATACCTGTGAGCTGAGAACCTCATAGCTGCCTTGCATGTTCTGGTAAATCTGGAGATTTGTGTATAAATCTTCTGTGAGATTGTTTTTGGTATCGCTCATGAGATAAACATGAACCTTGAGACCATAGCAAAGGAGGTGTCTTGCGATGACCAGGCCGTCTCCGCCATTGTTTCCCGTTCCGGCAAAGAGCAGATACCGGTTATAGTGAGGATAATTTTCAAGAATAAGATCTGCACAAACTCGTCCAGCATTTTCCATGAGTATTCGAGCGCAGAGACCTGTTTTCTCAATCGTCATTTTTTCTAAATAACGCATCTCTTCTTGGGTCACGATTTTCATCGGACTTAAGTATACCACCCATTTACTGTCTTTTCGATTCATGATATATTTCCACTGCTCGTTTTGAGCATGAGCCAGGTACGGGCGGTTAGCTCAGCTGGCAGAGCATCTGGTTTACACCCAGAGGGTCGGCAGTTCGATCCTGTCACCGCCCACCATGTGAAGATTGATAAGGCCCCATCGTTTAATGGTTAGGACACCAGGTTTTCAACCTGTAAGCGGGGGTTCAATTCCCCCTGGGGCTGCCACTTCTTTCAATACCATTCCCACGAATTTTCGATTTTATATACTAAGACTTAATTGATTTTCGGATCAATTTTCCTTGTAGTGAGCGGTTCG
>CAYHOI010000008.1:0-36954 GCA_964358175.1 uncultured Candidatus Marinamargulisbacteria bacterium
GGAGAGAGGTGGCCAACAGGCCGGAGAGAGGCGGAATTTAGATGCGCTCGCCCTGAAGGAGTGATGCAATTCTAATGCTCTATGGGCGACAATAACCTGCATTCAAATTAGGATGGAATGTGCCCCAAACAGGTTATTGCCCCTCCTTCTGATTGCGTTATAATGGACTTGAAATGACCGACGCGATTTCAATTCAAAATATCTCCAAGACTTATCGGCACAAGAAGGCAGGGGAGGTTCATGCGCTCAACGATGTCAGCCTGACGATTCCCTCAGGTTCTTTTTTTGGACTTATTGGCCCCAATGGGGCAGGTAAATCCACTCTAATTAAGATCATGACCGGTCTGTGTAAACCAGATGCTGGAACGATTACCGTCGGAGGATATGACGTGATTCGCGATTATCAGGCGACTCGCCAAATGATCGGGGTCTCTCTTCAAGAGCATGCCTTTGACCCCTTTTTGTTCGTTGAGGAGGAGCTCTACATCACGGGGGGATATTATGGTCAAACGAAGAAAGTTTTGAAGGAGCGAGTGCCAAGACTTTTACGTCAATTCAACCTAGAAGAAAAACGTGGAACTTATACAGACAAGCTTTCTGGAGGGATGAAACGTCGGCTGGCGATCGCCAAAACCTTGATTCATGAACCCAAAATTTTGATTCTGGACGAACCGACTGCCGGCCTGGACGTTGCATTGCGACATGAACTCTGGGAAATCCTGGAGGAACTCAATCGGCGAGGGACGACGATTCTGCTCACCACGCATTACTTGGAAGAAGTAGAGCATTTATGTAACCAAATCGCCATTATGAACGCTGGGAAGATCATCTACGTGAACGTGAATGAGAAAAAAGGGTTATCTGAACACTCGAAACTGGAGCAACTATTTATGGAGCTGGTAAAAAATGATCAATCCAATCAGGTTTAAGACCCTAATCTACCGAGAGATTATTCGATTCATCAAGGTGATTAATCAGACCATTCTCTCGCCGGCACTGTCCAGCTTCCTTTATCTGGCTGTTTTCGGGGTAATTCTGGGAGGGCAAGTGTCCCATGTTTCCTCCCTCTCGTACATACAGTTTATGATCCCAGGTATCCTGATTATGGAGGTGATCATGTCATCCTACTCCAATACCTCCTCCTCACTTTTTCTCTCACGATATTTGCATATGATCGAGCATCTGCTCATCACCCCCATCACCTATACAGAATTTGTATTGGCTCATATATTTGGCGGAGTTTGCAGAGGGATTGTGATTGGCACTCTTATCTGGTGTATCAGCTTGCTTTTTTCGCCTTTTCGCTTGATACATCCCTTTGGTGCGATTTTTTTTATGGTAGGAATATCTATTGTTTTCGCTGGGGTGGGGATATTGGTGGCACTTTGGAGTGACGAATTCGAGGATCTCTCTGTCGTGACGACCTATCTCATCACACCGTTTACCTTTATGGGTGGAGTGTTTTACTCTATTCAGATGCTTCCAGATTTTCTACACCGGATCACGCTTTTTAATCCGTTCTTTTATCTGATTGACGCTTTTCGCTGGTCTCTCACAGGATATTCGGAAGGAAATCTTCTCATCAGCGTAATCCTGACAATCGGCCTAGCAGTTTTCTTCACCTCTGTTAATATTTATCTCTTTAAAAAAGGGTATAAACTCAAACAATGACGCTTACACAGATAAAGAATAAAAGTCAACTCTCAAAGAGACAAATTGAGATTTTGCAGGATTGGGTGACACAAAAATCAAAGGGGCTGACCTATAACATTTATGCCTCGCTTGATTTGAGAATATCGGACTTCAAAACGGCGGTCGTGGATACGAACCTGTTCCCAGCGGGGTTTAATAATCTCTGTGACAAAATGTTGGAGCACTCTTCGCGGTGTTTTGGAGAATACATTCGGCACTTTTTTCCAAGGGTTCGAACCCTCACGATTTACACAGAAGCCCATACACGAAATCTGTTCTATTTCAAAAATCTCCTTGCCCTGGGTCGAATGGTTGAGACAGCCGGATTTATCTGTCTTTTTACCCATCCGCTCCTTGAGGGAGAGGTTGAGGGTTTAGCGTTTAGCCTTATGAATTTAAAGAAAGCGGATCTTATTCTGAGCAACAACGATTTCTCAGAGGGATTCCCACAGCTTCTCAGGGCATTGGATATCCCTGTTATTCCTAGACAGCATTTGGCTTGGACACAGCGACGAAAAAGCAAGCATTTTGCCTTTACGAAAACCTTGGCAAGTGAACTTTCTGGGTCACTCGGGCTTGATCCGTGGTTTTTCTCTGCAGATTTTGAGGTTGAATCTCAGGTCGACCTTCGCGATCAGACCTCCATTGATCGACTCAAAGATAAAGCCAGTCGTTTACTCATGCGGATAAGGCAAAAATACAGCGAGTACGGCATAGCTGACCTCCCAACGCTTTTTATCAAGGATGACGCGGGTACGTATGGTATGGGGATCATGACGATTCGGGATGCGAGCGAACTGGATGTGCTGAGCCGTAAAATGATCAATAAAATGAGTGTAGGTAAACAGCACCGGATTCAGTCTTTGCTTCTTCAGGAAGGAGTTCCCAGTAGACTTCTTCGCAACGGGGCACCTGCTGAGCCGGTAATTTACTGCTTGGGGAACCAAGTGGTGGGGGCATTCTTACGTGTAAATGCCAGCCGTGACCGGATGTCCAATTTGAACTCCAAAGGGATGGAGTTTTATCGGCTGTGCAGAGAAGAAATACATGATGAGCCTATGCCCGAGGAATGTATTGAGGATTGTCTCACCGATGGCCTAACCAGTGTTTCTGTGCAGGTAGCACTTCTGGCGTCTGCACTGGAGAATACATCCGCGCTATGACGGACATCCTTTTCATTATCGAGAAGATAGCTACACATATTCAGGACGACTATAGCGATGATTTGCTCATGGCCGAGCATCTTCGACGAGGACATCGGGTTCTCGCTGCTGAACCGGTAGACATTTCGCTACAGAACCTTGAACCAATGGTGTTTTGTCATGAGTACCACCGAAAAAAGAAGGTTCGATTCAAGTCTGTTGGTCTCCTATCCGCTAATGCCATGGACTTTATCTATTACCGTGCGATGCCGCCTGTTGAGAAAGACGTTCTGCATGCGACGCAGATTCTGGATTTTTCTACGGCTCAATTTTGCAACGCTCCCTCTGCCATCCGAAACCTGAATGAAAAGCTGATGATTTACCACTTTCCAGACTTAACCCCTCCGACCTTGGTGACGAGTCATGCCAGCGACATCCTCAAATTTGCGCTCCAGCATGGCTGGCCTCTGGTGGTGAAGCCCTTGGACGGTTATCAAGCCCTAGGCGTTCAAAAGGTGATGAGTGCGCAGGGGCTTCCCGAGATGACGAGGCTCATGATGGTTCAACCTTACCTTCAAGGCGTTGAATCCAAGGGGTCAAAGCGCGTTTTTATCTTAAGAGACTCTGCGCTTGATGCGATCACCTTTCTGCCCAAACCAGGAGATTTTCGATCAAACTATGGAGGTGTCTTTGCCCGAGAGGCCGCGACTCTGACCCAAAAAGAAGTGCAGGCCTGTATTCGAATCGCCTCTTTTTTGACGGGACATGGAGTTCAGTTTTCAGCCCTTGACTTCATCGATGGGTACTTAATGGAGATCAATATTACTTGTCCTGGAGGTCTTCCAGTTTATTATGCACAGCACGGTATCCGTTTAGAGGAGCGGATCGTCGAGACGTTGATGACCGGAGTTGGACAAATTCAATTTGCCATAAAAAGTCCTGCTTTGTATAATGCGTCTATCAAACATTAGACGGAGGCTCATGATGTGGTACAAAGGAATGATGATGATGGTGGTTGTGGCGGGGTTGTTGTTCGCTGAGGAGGCAAAGCCTTGGGCGGGTGATGTCGACAATTTTGAGAAGGGAAACATTACGGAGGCTCCTGCCTGGTGGACCTTCGGAAATAGCGGGCAGTACCCGGTTGAGACGGCAGAATGGGCTAAAGACCCGCTTTATAAATTTTTAGGCAAGTATGCACTGAAAGTGACGGGTGAAGCGGTTGATTGGTATGTTGGTGGGATGGGCAAGTATCTTGGCTTCGATGCCAGTACTTATAATTATCTTAAGATATATGTTGCTGGAAGCGGTTCAGATAGCGGTAAATTGACCCTTCAGCTCTATGATGATGACAATGGGAATTTTGTTTTGGAGCAGGATGCGGCAAATAATTATGAGCCCATACAAGATGACCGTTTTGAATATTCGATGCCCGTGAACTGGAGGGGATGGAAGTCCTTTCTCATTCCAATTTCATCCTTTAAGGATACGAATCCAAAGGTGGGAGACAATGTCTTGAATCCAGATCATAAAAAAGGATCAGGTGGACTTCTGCATTTCCAACTGATTTTCCTATCAAACACCAAGACTGGGGCGATTGATATCGCCGTTGATAATATCAAATTTGTTTCAATGAAGGGAAAGGCAGGGGCCGTTCAATGACCACTCTAGGGCATGCGATTTTTCGAAGGGGGGCATTCGTGCTCTTCGCTGTTTTTTTACCTCTGGTTAGCTTAGCATTCTCTGCAACACAGCCTGCCAGTCTTCAGGTCATGGTGAGTGTTAAGAGTATATTTGAACTGACGGTTGATCGTAATCTGATTGACTTTAAAACGATGTTGCCTGGAGAGAGCAAAAGAGATATGCCAGATAATGAGGGTGTCAAGGTTTCGGTAAAGAGCAATAACGGGCGACCATGGTATCTCAAAATTGGGGATCTTTATGAACTTTCAAATGGGACAGATTCTATTTCCAATACAAACTTTACTTGGAATGGGTCACCCTCTCGAACTGCAACGGGGACTTGGTATGGCAAGGGCGACAATGCCTTATCCCTCACACCCGAGATGGCCTATTCCAGCCATTCCAGTGAGTATAATAACTATCCCGCCGGAACAGACCTATTTTTTAGGTTTGGGCTAAAAGTTCCTGCGAAGCAGAATAGCGGGATTTACCGGTCGATCGTAGCCTTTACCCTGACGGAATAGGGCTGAAACGATGAAAAAGGGCTTGTTTGTTTTCCTTCTACTCGGGACTTCCTACCTTTTTGGACTAGGGATGAGCGTTACCGAAAATGGGTTTGTGTTTCTAGGGAACATTGCACCCGGAGGTAGTGAGTACGATGCAGGATTTGACTACGGAAAAAATACAATTGTTACGCTCAATGTGAATCCCGCGAGTCCTTTTTCCTTGGATATTCAAGCAGATGGTTTCCATGGCCCAGCTTCTTTGTCGCTAACAACGCTCAGTTGGCAGTTGTGCTACGCGCATGCCGGAACGACTACTTCGCCTTGGATTAGGACTTTGGTTTCTTCTTATCGAACACAAGCCTTCAATGACAATGGGATTGCTGATCGGATCTTTGACTATTCACCGATAGGTGGAGATTCTGGTTCGTTTCAATTTAACTTTTTATGGCATATAGCATTGCCTAGGACTCAAACCGCTGGAAATTATTTTACGTCTGTTCGATTGACGCTGACACAATGAGGAGTAAGGAGTAACGAATGAATAAGATTTTGAGCGTAATACCTGTTCTTTTGCTTACCATGAGTATGGCCTTTCAAGTCAATCTTGAACCTTCCCGAATAGATGTTGCCCTGAAAGCAGGGGCAACTGTTCGCAAGACTTTGACGTTAAGCAATACAGACAAAGATCCGGTTCAAGTGAAGGTCTATTTGAATGATTGGACTGTAAAGAAAAATCAAAAAGTGTTTTTGGAACCAGGGACAACGGCCTATTCTCTTGTCAGTGCTGTTCGTCTTTTCCCGTCTTCTTTTGTGTTGAAAGGAGGGGAGAGCAAAGAGGTAGCGATGACGATGACCTCTACGGGTGTTGAGACAGGCGGGCAGTACGGCGTTGTTTTTTTTGAAACACAACCCATCTCAAAAACAAAAGGATCAGGCGTGATGATGGGTGGCCGAATTGGATGTCTGGTAGGCAAAGAAATAGAGGGAACCCAGAAAAAGGTTTACCAGCTAACGGGCTATAAGTCATCCTTGTCAGCCAAGAAAGTTGGTTTTGAGTTTACATTAAGTAGCGGGAGCAATATTCTGCTCCACCCGATAGGAACTCTTGTCATATTTGATAATGAGGCGGGCAATGTGGTGTACAAGGAGACGCTATCGGATATTACAGTGTTCCCAGGGGACAGCACCACTTACAAGAAAGAGTTGATCCTTCCCACACCTCTGAAAAGTTCAAAGGGGGTAAGCGTACTTTTAACATTGGATTTTGGTGGAGATGAGCTGGTCATGAAGGAGTTAAAGTCGATCGAATGAAGCGAGGACTTCCTTTCATTGTCTTGGTAGTTTTCAGCATGATGCTTTGCTTTGGTGAGGTGATTGAGCTTGAACATGCTACTGAAAAACGGATTTTCTTTCATGATCTTAAGCAGGTCATTTTCCTTGATCGGACGGACATCATTGCTGTGACGACCTTTAATGAGGGAGTGAAAATAGTAGCCCTGAAGCCAGGGGTAGCGTCCCTTATTCTTGTTTCTACGTCAAATAAGGATATTCTTAGGATTGTTGTCCATCCTGTAGCTTTTAAAATGCCCGAGGTGTCTCACTTAGATTATAGTGGTAAGCAGTTTAACGCAAATCTAAGCATGGGATATGGGAGCGGTTTTTCAGATTCAATTTATTCACAAAACAAATGGAATTATGCCTATACCTATTATCGTTTAAACACGTCTGGCGAAACGCCTTGGGGACAGTTAGGCAGTCAGGTGTTTGTGAAGAATCGAGCTGATATTCAGGGCTTGAACGGCTTGAGCGTTTCGTTAAAAAATGGTTCTGGATTTTGGATTTTTGGAGATCAGTATCCCCAAAATAAATCCTCCATTATATTTCCTTCTCAACCCCTACAGGGTCTTAGTTATGAGGGAAGGAATGGAAACTGGGATCTTTTTGCTTTCTATGGAGGCAACAATTATGGAAGTTGGGGAAGTTTATTGGAAAGGGAACCCCTTTCAAGCCAGACTCTATCGTATGTAAAGGCCGATTATCTTTTTTCTCCATGGACATCTCTTGGCCTGAATGTGAGCAATTTCGGCGGTAGTGCCATGCTGAAGACGCTCTATCAGCCGCTGAGTGTGATAGGAGAGTACGGGATGGACAGTCAGTTAAGAATAGCTCGAGATTTCTCGGTAGCGTATAATGATGGGGGTGTGGCCAGAGGGACGGTTGGGTACAAGGAATATGATGAGGGGTTTGTTCAACCTGTTGGGAGCTCCAGTTATTCTGGCTACAAAGGTCTTAGCTATCAACTGTCATATGATCCCCTACGTTTTATGTCTCTGGGTTATTCTGGTGAGAATTATATTCGTCGACTTTCGGGGCAACAGTTATCTGATGATCGGCATCATTTGCAAGCGATGGTCAATGGGGAGAAAATTCAGCCGTTACTGCCTAATCTAGCCTTTGGATACTGGGATCAGGCTGGAGATAGTTATTCTCAGGCGTATCATGATGTCCAGGTTGTGACTGCAAGCATTTATGACTATTCGGTGACTCCGACCTATACCACCACCACGACAAATCTGACGAGCAGTTATCAGTATCGACAGAATGGCTATTCTGCAGAAATTAGAAAACAACTTTTTGGCATTGATGCATGGGTTAAGTATCTGCCTGTGCATTTTGTGAATCTTGTCACTTCA
This sequence comes from uncultured Candidatus Marinamargulisbacteria bacterium, assembly GCA_964358175.1. GTDB lineage: Bacteria > Margulisbacteria > Riflemargulisbacteria > GWF2-35-9 > GWF2-35-9 > CAYHOI01. The sequence continues at coordinate 7,714 of CAYHOI010000008.1, forward strand.
AATAGTAATTATGATCGTCAGTCAATGCAAATAGGTGTAAAGGTTCCATTGTATGGAAACTTGCTTTCGTATCAAGGGGAACTGGGCTGGGATCAGACGCAGATGGTGACCTATAATTATTCAGAAAGAGTATATCGTTCTTTCGTTGTCCTCTCTCCTCTTTCGATTTACGATAACCGTTTTTTTCTGAATGCATTTTATCAATATGATGGTCGCTTTAACGTGCTGACATCTGAGGCCCTTAGCAAGCAGTTTTTTAAGGGAGAAATCGTTTATCAGATAAACCCTGATAGCACTTTAATGGCATCTGCATATCGAACCATTGATGATAATCCTTCTACCTACCAGACCAGTAGAATATTGGACGAAATGCGATTGGAGTATTCTCAGAATTTTAATTATCGAATTCATTTCGAGAAAACAAGATCCGTTTTGACTGGGGTTGTATATCAAGATGAAAATGATAATCAAGTCATGGATAGTGATGAGCAGGGACTGCCGGATATCCATGTGATGCTTTCCGATGGGAGGACGATGACAACCAACTCGGAGGGTATTTATAAGTTTGCAGATATTCCGTTTGGATTGCTTAGTGTGGGTGTGAACGAGGGGACAAGAAAGTTGATATTAACCGATGAATCCCCTAAGCAGATGAATATCGTTATTGGGGATCGATATGTTGCCAATTTTGGGGTTCATGTTTCCGATAAGGTTGAGGGAGTTGTCTATGTCGATCAGAACGCTGATGGTATGATGAATGATGGAGAGCAGGGAGTTCCAGGAGTGCGTGTTCTTTGGCACGATCAAGTTGTTCAGTCAGATTCTCGAGGGCATTATGAATTCTCCATGTCTCATCGTGACAAGAGTGAGATGATTCAGTTGGATGTTGCGTCCTTGCCAGCGGACTATCATTTAAAGGGATCATGGAAACTCATTTTAGCAGAGGGGCAAGCGGGTAGTTTTGGCCTGATCGTTGAGTCAAAAATGAACACACCCGATGTGAAAGAAAGTCTGATTGAAATAACGGATATTCGTGAAGTTGCGGGCAACCAATTGATGGTCGTTGGGAATCTGAGTCAACCGGTGTTAGTCGCCTACCTGAATGACTTGAAGGTTCGTCTTGAGCCTGGAGATTTTCAGGTTATGATTCCCAGAAAAGATGATCGACTCAAAGTGAAGTTAATCTTATCTAAGAAGAGCACCTGGATGAAATACTTTCCATACCGTAAATCATGAAAATAACCGTTGTAGGATCTGGATATGTGGGGCTAGTAGCGGCTACCTGTTTTGCGGAAACAGGAAATCATGTCATTGGATTGGATATCAATTCAGACAAGATTAAGAAGTTATCCAAAGGAATTCCTGTTATTTATGAGCCTGGCCTTGAAGATTTGCTGAAACGCAATCTTGCAGAGGGGCGATTGACTTTTACGATGGACAGCCGGATGGCGATAGAACAGTCTGAGGTTATTTTTATTGCAGTCGGAACGCCGCCAGGTGAAGATGGATCTGCCGACATGAAATATGTTCTTGCCGTAGCCAGACAGGTGGGGCAGTTCATGAAGAGTGATAAAGTTGTTGTGAATAAGTCGACGGTACCTGTTGGAACAGCAGATAAGGTTCATAAAGCTATCCAGGCTGAGTTGAAGCATCGTAAACTTGCCTTAAAATGTGATGTCATTAGCAATCCAGAGTTTCTTAAAGAGGGAACTGCGATTGATGATTTCATGAAACCTGATCGCGTGGTCATTGGAGGGGACTCCGAGCAAGCGATAGCCATCATTTCAAAGCTATACGCCCCCTTCTTGCGGACAGGAAATAAACTTTATGTGATGGATAACAAGAGTGCGGAGGTGACCAAATATGCTGCGAATGCGTTGCTGGCTACCAAAATTTCCTTCATGAACGAGATGGCTCTACTCTGTGAAAAAGTGGGTGCAAATGTTGATCAAGTTCGTGTCGGGATCGGCTCGGATTCACGTATTGGACAAAAATTTCTCTTTCCAGGCATTGGATATGGGGGCTCTTGTTTTCCAAAGGACGTCAAGGCACTTGTGAGATCGGCGCATCACCATGGGCTTCAACTGCAAATACTGCAAGCCGTTGAGAAAGTTAACGAAAATCAAAAGAAGTTTTTGTTTGAGAAGATAAGTGATTATTATGAAAGACGCTCGTTAAAGGGGATGCGATTCGCTGTGTGGGGTTTAGCCTTTAAGCCGCGTACGGATGATATGCGAGAGGCTCCTGCTATTGAGGTCATCACAAGTCTATTGAATGCGGGTGCGGAGGTTTCAGCTTTTGATCCTGAAGCTATGGACAATGCAAAGCAAATTTGGGGCGATCGAGTTGTTTTTGGTGCCAATCCTTACGAAGTATTGACAGGGGCTGATGCTCTGGTCATTCACACAGAGTGGAATGAATTTCGTAACCCGGATTTTGACCGTATCAAGAATATGCTCAAGTCTCCTGTCGTGTTTGATGGACGGAATCTATACGCCATTGACGATATGCGCAAAATGGGGTTTGAGTACAGATCGGTTGGCAGATGAGGCCTATTCATCTTATTCGTATCCTTCTTTTTTCTTTTACACTGAGCTGTATCTTTGCAGTGATGAGCGATGAGAGCTGGGAGAAATTACGAAAAAACCATGCTTTGTCACGCATAATAACGAGTGATGCCCAGATACACTTCAACCTTGCGATGACTTATGCGTATACAGGGTTCATCGAAGAAGGATTCAAAGAAATTGCAATGATTCCTTCTCTGGATATGACTTTTAAGGAAAAAGCATTGGAAAAGTATGCGAAGAGAGTAGCTCGCTTTCCAAGAAGTTGGGAGGATCACTTTTATTATGCATTTGCTCTTTATGTGAATGAGAAGAAAATGGAGGCAGTTGATCAGTTTAAAGACGTGATTCAATTGGCTTCTGACCCCTCAATCAAAGGTTGGGCAAGTGGCTACATTGCCTATATCTATGGTGAACGAAAAGAGTGGAGTCAGGCGATGGAGTCCATTACCCAGGCTATACGCTACGAGCCGGATGGGGCTACCTTATATTTTGCAATGGCATTGGCCCGCAAGGAGACAGGGGATACCGTCGGAGCTGCAGGAGCCATCATTGTTGCAACGACCCTTCAGGCAAAACAAATGTTAGGTAGTAGGTCGTTGGCTCGACTTCGAAATGAGAAGTAAGCTGATTATTTTTGTTGGATTCATTGTTTTTCTATTTGTCGTGGTAAGTCAAATTCGCTTTACACGTAGCCCATCGACTCCGCAGAAACAAGCTGATTTTATCTTGGAGAATAGTTATACAAGGCACTTCATTAAAGGGCAGTCACAATTTTCGTTAGAGGCTCGCCGGATTGAAATCTTCGAGAATAGTTTTCATATAAGTGGTGCTGTAATCCGATTTCGAGGTGGTGTCGAGTTGTATGCTGATGAGGTGCAGTTTGACATGAGAAAGGCAACGCTTCTTGCGCAAAAGCATGTTGTGATACAACATGAAAATTGGAAGTACACAGGAGAAGAGGTAAGTTACTTTCTTAATGAAAAGAGATTTTCAGGTTATAATGGTGGAAGGCTTGTTTTGAGCAAATAACTATGTTAAGACTCATTTTCGCTTCTATGTTATTCATCAGCATGCTTTATGCAGCTACGCTTTCATCAGATCAGATCGATATTGAAGCAGACCGATTTGAGGTCAATATCTCATCCAATCACTTTGTGGCTCAAGATAATATTGTGATCAGACAAGGGGAAATCATCATTCGGGCAAAACAAGCAAGTTACACGAGGGCAAAGGACATTATTCATTTGCTGGGTTCAGTAGAAATGGTTTATGGACCTCTAAGAATAGTTTGTGAGCAGTTGGTATTTGATCGAAGAAAACAGGAGCTTCAAGGCTCAAAATCATTAAAGGCTTTTTATCGGAGCTATGAGATCGAAGGGGAAACTCTCATCTATCGCATCAATCAAAAAATTGTGGACTTCGTAGGGATGACGACCATTCATGAAAATAAGAATGTGATACAGGGAAAGGATATTACGCTGGATTTGCTAAAAAATAAGCTCTACTCTAATGAAAAAACACATGTGACTGTTGAAAAGGGCTCTCATGGACGTTGAGACAAGATCGCGACAGAAAAAGCTAATTTTTTCGCCGGATATAGCTTATGATGTGGTGATTATTGGGGCTGGTTCAGCGGGTATTTCATGTGCGTTGATGGCTCATGAACGCGGGCTGAGAGCCTTGCTTATTGAAGAGGCAGTTTTATGCAGCAATCTGTATAATGTCCCCTCAATCGAGGATTGTCCATTTCTAGACTTTGGGCGAATCAGCGGACATGAGGTCGCGGCCTATTTTGTCAAACGTTTCCTTGCTCTGGATCTCGAGATACTTTATGAAAAAGTAGTGGCCATTCATGAGGTCACAGGAAGGCTCAAGCATGTCCTTACAAGCCAGCGTACAGTGTATGCTCGCTCGGTTGTTGTCGCTTGTGGAATGTCCAATAAGAAAGTGATCATTCGTAACAGCCAGAAATTTTATGGGCGGGGGGTGTCTTATTGTGCACCCTGCGATATTGCTTTTTACTTAAAGCAGCCTGTGATGATCACGGGTTTGGGTGAAAACCTTGTCAAAGCGGCTCTTTACCTGTCAGGGTATGCGAAGCACGTTTATGTGGTGACGCGATCCTCCCTGATTCAAGGTGCAGCAACTCTCGTCAGAGATGTGATGAAAGAGCCAAAGATTACTTTCTATCTAGAGAGTGAGGTCGAGCGATTGGATGGGAAGGAAAAACTCGAATCGATTCGGATTTACAAGAATGGAGATCACTCTGAGAGTGTGTTGGACGTTTCCGTACTATTTATCTATGAGGCCATTGAAGGGAATGCAGATTTTCTGGACTCGTCACCGGGCATTGAGGTAACTGATGAGCTTCTTGTTCGCACAGGGGTGACGATGCAGACAGGTGTTGCTGGAATTTATGCGATTGGTGGCGTTCGCGAGGGGGGGGGCAAGCGATTGATTGTAGCGGTATCGGATGCTTTGGTGGCCGTAAATCACATTCAAAATTACCTTTATTTTCTCAAATGAATTTGGCATTGGTTGGGTATTTCGGGTATAACAATTTGGGGGATGAGGCCATTCTCCAAAGTATTGTATCTCAGCTGAGGGCTTATCCTCGACCACTTTCCCTTGTTTTATTTGCTCATAAAGCTGCATCTTATCAATCTTCCTTCCATGGGACGGTTCTCTCTAGAAAGTCGTTCCCAGCACTTATTGCGGGGATTTCAATGGTGGACATTGTTGTTTTCGCTGGGGGAACTCTTTTTCAGGATAGAACAAGTTTTCGAAACTTGCTCTATTATCTTGGACTTATTGTATTGGCACGTATTTTGGGTAAAAAGATCATCCTTTACTCACAGGGTGTTGAGCCGTTCCGATATTCCCTGAGTAAATGGTTGGTAAAGAATGCGTTCCTGTTTTGCCATACGATTACCGTGAGGGATAAGGAGAGCCACGCTTATCTGAATGAACTCTTGGGTGGGAAGAAACGAATTCAGTATACGGTGGATTCAGCCATGATGATAGCACCCTATCAAACCAATAACCTCTATCAGAACTGTATCGGTATAAACTTCATGAATATTAAGCAACTTCCTTTGGACAGTATTGTTAGACAGCTGGAAAGATTTTCAGAAAAGTATCGCCGGAAATTTTTATACCTTCCTCTCAGCAAGGAGGATGGCCTGATCGGCAGAGAGATTAAGAAACGACTGCCAGACAGCATGATGGCTATTTTTGAGCCGTCTGGGCACATATCAACGTCTCTTGGTGTGCTGAAACAAATGGATATGATGGTTGGATGCCGGCTACACAGTCTGATTTTAAGCGCAGCAGTTGGTGTCCCATTTCTGGGAATACACTATCATGATAAGGTGGAAAGTTTTGCCAAGGATGTGAAACAAAAATATGTCCCATTCTCTGATTTACAAACGGAGACATTCTATAGTAATCTGGTAGAGGTCTTTGAGAACCGAACAGCCTATAGAAACCAATTGAACGCACTTGTGCGTGATCTAAAAGAGCAATCTCGGGATAATCTGATCAATACGATTCTGCTGAAGTATGACAAAAACGGATAATACTATACGGGGGATGACTTTTTATAATCGCGATTATCCGCAATTATTGCAGGAAATCGACCGGGCGATCTTTCTGAAAACGGCTTGCTTTATCAGTACCCCAACGACAGAAATTATTGGCGATAGTTTGCGTGATCCTGAAATGATGACCATTTTAAAGTCGGCAACCCTCCGAATCCCCGACAGCGTAACGTTGGTCTTGCTGGCCAAGTTGCTTGGGAAAAAAATCCCCAAGCGGCTGACTGGGATTGATACGATCTATAATCTTGGCCAATCGACAACCCAAAAGTATCGCGTTTTTTATCTAGGTGCGAAACCAGAAATAGTACGGCGAGCTCGCGAATGTTCTTCTGCCCTATTTCCTGCTTTTGACATCGTTGGGGTTCATCATGGGTATTATCAGGAAAAAGATGTAATGGGAATCATAGAGGATATTAACCAGAGTCAGGCAGACATTGTTTTTGTAGGTCTTGGGTTTCCGAAACAGGAGAAATTTATTTATAGGTATCATAAACAATTGAAAGTTCCAGTGATGATGACCGTTGGTGGAAGCTTTGATGTCATCTCCGGTTCGGTGAAGCGTGCTCCACGCTGGCTTCAGAACCTTGGACTCGAATGGGCCTATCGATTCATTCAGCAACCCTCTCGAATCCGCAGGATGGTGCTCATTCCCTTATATCTGTTTCATTTGTTTTTTTATGAGCTTCGTCATCGCAGAGTATGATTGGGGTAGATATTGTCGAGATAAATCGCATCATGACATTGGTAGAAGATTCTGCATTTATTGCCAAGGTTTTTAGCGATCATGAAGTAGACTATTGTCGGCGCACAAAATCTCTTCAGGTGTCAGCACAGAGGTTTTCAGTACGATTTGCTGCCAAGGAGGCAGTCTTCAAAGCCGTTGATGATCTGAAAACTTTGCGTTGGAGAGAGATTGAGATCCATCATGAGGAGACGGGGAAGCCCATTGTCGTTTTCTCCGGAAAAACTGCTGACCTTGTGGCTCAAAAGGGACTTGAGGTAGAAGTATCGTTGTCTCACAGCCGAGATTATGCAGTTGCCGTTGCAATCATTCGTCAGGGGGCGGGGAATCTTTCTTGAATACTATTTACAGAGGGTAACTCAAAATGATATGCTATTCTCTGAAATAGGACAGTGAAATTTAAAGAAAAGGAGATGCAAAAATGAACGACTATGAATTAATGGCAACCGCGAAGGAATACATTGCAAGTGTAGAGCTTATCAACCGAAAAGGTGCGAAGGTTGATTTGTTTGGACTTGAGGATCGTTTGAATCGCGAATTGGGGATGGATCTTTTCGTTGTGGATATGGCAGATAAAGTAAACGCTCTTCTGAATCAACCCAGAATTTCGCAGATTCTCGTTGCAGGGTAGTATTTTCCTGTAGGTTAGTTTTTGTGTATTGAAATCATAAAGCCCCTAGAGAGAATTTGGGGGCTTTTTTCTTAATTTACAGCACCCCCTTCACTATGTTAAAGTCTACTAATAAGATAGACTCAGTATATGCTAAAACCGAAAGGGTTTCCGGTTTTTTGTTACTCTTAGCGAAAATGGTTTTTCGGCTAGGAATGAGGAGCGACGTTTACTGTGCGTAAATGAGCGACGAATGACAACGGCGAAAACCATTTCCGCAAGAGTATAAATTAAGGGAGATGCTATGATGAATATCTACGAAAACATCACTCAAACCATCGGGAATACTCCTATGGTTCGGTTGAGGCGAATGTCGGCAGGCCTCGATGTTGATTTAATTGGAAAAGTGGAGTCATTTAATCCTCTATCGAGTGTAAAAGATCGTATCGGCACTGCTATGATTGAGTACGCGGAGAAAAATGGCCTTTTGCACACTGGGGGAACGATTATTGAACCAACAAGCGGTAATACAGGGATAGCATTGGCTTTTGCGTGTGCCTCGCGGGGATATCGTTTGATCTTGACCATGCCCGATACCATGACGACGGAGCGCCGACAGCTTCTAAAGCGATTGGGAGCGGAGACCGTTTTGACGGATGGATCGAAAGGGATGAAAGGTGCTATTGCGAAGGCAGAGGAGCTTCAAAAAGAGACGCCTGATAGCTATATGCCTCAGCAATTCAAAAATCCTGCCAATCCAGAGATCCATCGGAGAACCACTGCTGAAGAAATTTGGCGAGATACTGATGGAAAAATAGATATTTTTATTGCTGGAGTGGGTACAGGTGGTACTATTACAGGTGTCGGGGAGGTTTTGAAGGCTCGTAAGCCCTCAGTAAGAGTGATTGCGGTAGAACCCTCTGATTCACGAGTTTTGTCGGGAGGGCAGCCAGGTCCTCACAAGATTCAGGGAATTGGTGCTGGATTTGTACCGGAAATACTTAACAGAGAAATCATTGATGAGATCATTACGGTAGGACATGTAGATGCAGATCGTTCAGTGAAGGCACTGGCACAAACTGAAGGTATTCTTGCTGGAATTTCCAGTGGAGCAGCTCTCTGGGCTGCACTTCAAGTTGCGAAACGAGAACAATCTAAAGGTAAACAGATCGTCGTTATCCTGCCTGATACCGGCGAGAGATATATTTCAACATGGACTTTTATGGAGGAATCGACCTGATTGTCGTGAATGGACTTCCACTGGACCCAGGTGGAGCGAAAACGTTGTCACAGCTTGTTGTTGATCTCAAAGTATCCCCTTCTGCGGTTGTTATTGAAAGGAATGGTATTATTTCTTCGAAAGATGAGTGGGACGACACCCCTGTTAAAGAAGGCGATCAGATTGAGATCATTCGATATGTTGGGGGCGGTTCAAGGTTAAATAGGAGTGGCTGTGCGGATTACCTATAAGGGTGATTATGCTCTGAAGACTATGCTAGAACTCTCGAGAGTTCCGAGGGGACAGGTGATTACAATATCTGATTTGGCCGAAAAATTGGATATCCCTCAGAAATTTTTAGAACAAGTCTTGATGGACCTTCGGCGAGGAGGATTCGTGCAGAGTCGGCGCGGGAAGCATGGAGGGTATATATTGGCGAAGTCTGCCGATGAGATCACCGTTCTTGATATCGTGCGACTGATTGATCATCCCGTAGAGCCGATAGCCTGTGTAGATTGTGAGTACAAGGGGTGTCGAGATATGTCTTCTTGTGCCTTTCGGCCACTCTTTGTTTCGGCTCATGAAGCCGTAAACCGTATCCTTAGTGAAGCTACCCTTGGCTCCTTATTACGAAAAGGACAGGAACAACAAATCGGTTTTGATATTTAAGGACTGAAGGATTCCCTCTCTCTTGAATCAAATTGTTATTACAGATAGAATGACGATACAATGTCAACGATATTGATAGCATCTCGAACATTACCGAAAATTCTCAAAAGCTGTTATGCCTAGATTAACAATGATTCGGCATATCCTTGTGCGAAGAGTGATGGGCTAAGCTTAAGTGAGCTTTATCAAAATCCTTCCCAAAAAAGACAAAATTTATCTTGTTTTCCTTCTGATTGTCTCGGTGACTGTTGCCTTTATCGAAATTGCGAGCATATCAATGGTGCTACCCTTTTTTGCTTTACTGAGTAATAGTCATCTCCTTGAATCAAATTCAATACTAAGAACAATTTATCATTTTTTCCATTTCGGTACACCGAGAAGATTTCTCTTCTTTATGGGCATAGGCCTTATCGGCCTTATATTCATTCGTGCGCTGGTAAACTTGAGCTATTTCTATATGTTGATCAAGTTCACAAAGACTCGATTTCGAACGCTTGCAAACAGGATCTTTCAACGTTATTTGAAATTAACATATGTGGATTTCTCACGTGAGTCCAGCTCAAACTTAACCCAGAATATGTTGGTGGAAGCCAATAACTACACCTCTTTCTTATATGGGGTATTACTTATGGTCTCTGAGTTCATTATTATCCTGACGATTTATATCGTTTTGCTGGTTGTGAATTGGCAAATTGCAATGATGGTAACATTTGTCACTGGATTCTTGGCACTGTTAATGACGAACCTTTCGTCTAAAGTAGTCAAGAACGCTGGCGAGCGACGAGAAGAAAGCCAGAAGCGATTACTTCAAACGATTCAGGAAACCTTTGGGAATTATCGATTTATTAAAATGCTTCGACAAAATTCCTTTATTACAGATCGTTTTTATGAGGCGAGTACGAGTTTTATCTATTCTGAGGCTATTTTTTCGATGCTGTCTTATTTGCCTAAAATAATCCTAGAGACTGTTGGTGTGTCTGTTTTGCTTGCTACGACGGTGTATGGGTTATTTATTTTCTCGGATCCCAGAGATACGATTCCGATCCTCACCTTATATGTCATTGCCTTTTTTCGCCTGATGCCGTCCATTAATCGGATTATGACAAGCTGGACTCAAGTGGTTTACAATAACGTAAGTTACAAGCGGGTAGAGGCAGAGTTAAATCGTCCAGTTGAGGACTTAAAAAATGTTCAGGTCGACTTTAATAAATCAATCGTATTCTCTAACCTTTCTTTCAAATATCATCTGAATAAACCGATCATTGATAAGTTGTCTTTTGCGATTGAAAAGGGCACGAAGGTTGCTTTTTTTGGCCCGAACGGTAGTGGAAAAAGTACGGCCATGGATTTGATTTCAGGCCTATTGGCTCCAGATTCAGGGGCTTTGCTGGTAGATGGATGCCCCATTAATTCTTCGAATGTGGCATCTTGGCGTCAACAGATAGGCTATATTCCTCAGCAGCTGTATCTATTTGAAGGTTCTGTTCAGGATAATATTGTTTGTGGAAGACCATTTGATGCCTCCCGTTTCGAGAAAGCATTAACCCTTTCTGGAGCGATACAATTTGTTTCATCTGGTCAGGCCAACGAATTGCGGGTAGGAGAGAATGGCATTGCCTTGAGCGGAGGACAAAAACAACGTATTGCTATTGCACGTGCGCTATATGATGATCCGGAGGTTCTTTTGATAGATGAGGCTACTTCGGCGCTTGATATTGATTCGGAGAAGGAGATCCTTATTCATTTTTTTGAAACGATGAAAGCCAAGACTATTGTGATGGTCACTCACAAAGAGGACCATCTCAGTTATTGTAACAAAATCATTCGTTTTGAACAGGAGCCAACGGTATGATTCTTGCATTGGTCGGCGTATTTTTATTTGTTTTCGGAAGCATGTTTCTTTTCTTTCAGTTTCCTGTTCAAGGTGACGATCTAGGTGTTGTGATGTCCATGATCCTGGATCACTTAACGCTTTTTAACCATTCGGAGTTCCAACGTTCTTTTGTAGAAGGTACAGGTTGTTTTTTGATGCAAACCATATTGGCCCATACCTTTACTCAATTATCCTCTAATATGGTGCAATTTATGATGATGGTTTTTCATTTATTGAATGCGATATTTTTGTATATGTTTATTCGGAATGTTTCAGCTATTGTTAAAGTACCGTTGTTATCTGAAAAAAAAGTAGCATTCGTAGCCGCTCTTCTTTTCCTTCTGAATGTAATAACGGTTGAAAATTATACCAATGTCAGTATGGCTATCAGAATGGTTGGATTGCTGTTTGTTTGGGTTCATTACCTCCTCCTCCTTCCTCTTTTTGATCCGAATCGACCACGAAATAACATCAAAAGTGGCGTCCTTGTTGGGGCCCTTATTTTGACAGGTTTTCTTGCTTTTTCATTTTACGAAATTTACATTTTCTTTTTGGTAATTGATATTGCTCTTTTGCTCTTAAAGCCCACGAGGCGAATAATGATCCTCGAAATGATGGTGTTCGTGGTTTGTTTTCTCCTTCTAAAAGTACTCAGTATTATGAACATTGTTCTGTTCACTACTTCATCGGGTGGATTGCGCTGGGATGTGTTGGCCTTTTTCAAAACGGGGTTATTTTATTTTTCAACGATCTTGATTCCGAATGTCCACGGCAAAATATTGATAGGGTCATTTTTACATTTCCCAATCATGATCATATCTTTTTGGGGCTTGATAGTATTGTTAATAAACAAAAAAACAGATCCCCCTTTACGTATTGCAATTGGAGTTCTGGCTTTGATTATTGTTTTATTTATGGGACTTATTTTCCATAATTATTATGCACCAAGGCTTCTTTATCCGATTGCACCCGTTTTAGTCTTACTCATTAGCCTTGGATTGTTTGCATTTCGGGATAGGCTAGCGTATTCACTTATTGGATTGCTGCTTCTTGCCAATGTCGCTTCGCTCTTGCATTTTGCCTATTTGCAAGACCGAGCCTATAAATGTTTGTATAAATTGAAAAATGTGGTGATTGCAGAGTATCGAAGTAATACAAAGATATTGGTGGACTATTATCCGGCTGGAATCAGAGTTTTTTTCCCCTCACTATCTGTAGGCGAATGGGAACGATTTTCCCGAGCTGTTGTTAAAACGAGTGGTGGAGATGAGCATTTGATGAAGTTGAGAGTGGAGTATGTAAAAAAATCAAGAGTTGATACCTCTGGCAGGGCTTTTGATCTTTTCCGAGATCGCCTTCAACATGGCAAGGAGACTACATTTAGTATTCAAAAAAATGACTGATAAATTAAGCAGTTTGTCCATTATTATTCCTGCCTTCAACGAGGAAAAATGCATTCGTGAGACGATTCAGGATATTCTCAGCACCATTGATGGCTTTACAAGTGATTATGAAATTATCGTTTCCGATGATGGTTCCTCTGACAGAACGGTCCATTATGTTGAGTCACTATCACATTCATGTGTGAGATGTCTTATACATGGAAATACGGGCAAAGGAGGAGCCGTTGCAAGAGGCGTTGAGCAGGCCAGCAAGGAATATTTGCTCTTTATGGACGCTGATAACTCTTCAACGATTCATGAACTTCCAAAATTGATGGCTTTCATTCAGCACTCTCCGATTGTGATAGGATCGAGACAAATTCAAGGTAATCACAATCGCGATGAACATCGGTTTAGAAAATTAATTGGAATTATTTATAACAGACTGATCAGAGTTGTCCTAAATCTGCCTATCAGAGATACTCAGTGCGGATTTAAGCTGTTTGAAACATCTGTTGCAAAAGAATTGTTTCGTCAATTAAAGGAAACAGGATTTGTTTTTGATACTGAACTGCTCTACCTCGCCAAAAAAAAAGGGATAGCCGTGAACGAGGCAGGTATCTCGTGGATTAAAAAAGATCGATCCAGCGTCCATGTTATTCGGGATAGTATTCGCATGTTTGTGGGTTTGTTTCGGATTAGAAGCGCTCGATATGACGTTAAAACGGTACATGGGAAATGAATTCTGAAAATAAAATTCTGTTAACTGGTGCGACCGGCTTTTTGGGAAGTAAGTTGCTGAAATCGCTCCTTGAATTGGGTTATCAGGTGATCGTTTTAAAGCGAACTTTTTCCAAGCTTGATCGAATAGCAATGTTTCTAGATAGAGTGGTATATTATCACAGCGATACGGATGATATGGATGCTATATTTTCTGCCCGGGATATCCATTGTGTGATTCATTGTGCTACCCATTATGGGAGAAATGATTCGGATCCACGGTCGGTCATTGAGGCCAATCTCACACTTCCCCTAGAGCTACTGATCCTTTCCAGGAAATATAATGTTCCATATTTTATCAATACCGATACTATTTTGGATAAAGGGGTTAATTATTATTCGTTATCGAAAAGACATTTTTATGATTGGTTAACCTTAAATTCTGGCTCCATGAAAATAGCAAATTTGAAATTGGAACATTTTTATGGACCTGGAGATGATCCGACGAAGTTTGTGACCCACATGATTAAAGAGTTGTTAATGAATATGCCGGAAATACGATTGACTAAAGGAGCCCAGACCCGAGATTTTATTCATGTGGATGATGTGGTTTCCGCTTTTCTAGCAGTACTTGGACATCTTCACGAAATGGCACCTGGCGTTAATGATTTTCATGTGGGAACCGGTACTCCAACAACAATTCGCAACTTCTGTGAGACGCTGAAGTTGTTAGTCGCGGATACGAAAACTACCCTTCTGTTCGGGGCTCTGGAGTACCGAAAGAATGAAGTGATGTTTGCTGATCTGGATGTGTCGCCATTAATGAAACTGGGCTGGCGCCCCAACATAGCCTTACACGATGGACTTCGCCAAACCATCGAAGAGGAAAGAAGACTGATGAGGGGAGGAAATAGATGGCCGTATTAATTACCGGGGGTTGTGGTTTTTTAGGGACAAATATAGCGTCTCAACTACTGAAAAGTGGTGAGAAGGTTATTATTTATGATAATCTAATTCGTTTAGGTGCGGATCAGAATCTTTCCTGGTTAAGAGCTTTGGGTGACTTTATTTTTGTTCAAAAAGACATACGTTCTGCCGATGACGTTCTGGACGTCGTACGCGCATATCGTCCAAAGACGATATTTCATTTGGCGGGACAGGTGGCCATGACCACTTCTATTCAGAATCCTCGAGTTGACTTCGACGTGAACACTCTGGGGACACTGAATGTCCTTGAAGCGGTGCGGTTGACTTCCGCAGAGTCTACGATCGTTTATTCATCGACCAATAAAGTTTATGGTGATTTGGAGTGGGTTGTTTATCATGAGCAAGATACACGATATATCGCAGAGGGTTTTCCGTTAGGATTTTCTGAAGCCATTCATCTTGATTTTCATTCTCCGTATGGTTGTTCAAAGGGGGCAGCGGATCAGTATATGCTCGACTATGCCCGAGTTTTTGGGTTAAAGACTATTGTCTTCCGTCATTCCTCCATGTATGGCGGTCGGCAGTTTTCTTCTTACGATCAAGGTTGGATTGGCTGGTTTTGTCAGAAGGCTCTTGAGGCGAAGACGGGCGCTCCTCCCTTTACAATCTCCGGAACAGGAAAACAAGTTCGGGATGTTCTCCATGCTGACGATATGGTGGCGTTGTATTTATTAGCTGCTCAACAAAGGGATCGGTTAACAGGGCAAGCCTTTAATATCGGCGGTGGGATGGAAAACAGCTTATCCTTATTAGAGTTGTTTTCTGTTTTGGAGGAGAAAGTTGGGACACATCTTCACTATACGAATCTTCCTTTCAGGGAGAGTGATCAGAAAGTGTTTGTCGCAGATCTTGCCAAAATCCGATCTGCCATAGGGTGGGAACCGAAGGTTGCCCCTTCGCATGGGATAGAGAGGCAGATAAAGTGGTGTGAGAGCTTGCCCTAATGGCGACGTTACTTGCTTTCTGCCTTGAGAAAATTGATCCGAATGAAGAGAGCTTGGCTTTCTTTTTTCCTTTCTTCGAGAGACGGATTTTCGTTGGACCTGCTTTGGTGTCCTATACCTCAGAAACGTTGCGAACCGTGCCCTGCGATTCAGTCGATGCTCAGGAAGTTCTCGAAAAAGTTGGCGAACCTATTGATATGTTTGTGACGGGACATCCGTGTGTGGTCGGGGTAGATGCCATGGATGCTCTCAAATATTTTATTATCCCTGATTCACACTTTCACGCGGATCTCATTAGCAGGGCCATTCCCTATTTGCAGACAGAGTACTATGATGGGGTGCTCGTTACCTCCCGCCCCGAACACTGCCATTTCTTCCTGGAGAGAGGAATAAAGGTTTGTCATTATCCAGTGATGCCAATAAGTGAAAGTTTGCGGATGAAAATACAAAATATCCCCAAAAAACAAGATATTTGTTATATCGGGCATCGGCACGGTCAAATGAATCGCAGGGCCAACCGGATGATTGCCTATATTGAGAAGAAGTTGAGAAGATCGAGCGGTCGATTTACTTTCATTCAACATTGTTCCTTTGAACCCTATATTCTGCATTTGGCAGAGTCTCGTATAGCGATATGCTGTACCGCCAACAGTCAGTTTACCCCACAGATTTATCTGATTATGCAAAGCGGGGCATTATGTCTCATGGATCGTCCTTCGCAATTCTCAAGTATACATCACTACTTTCAGGAAGATGTCCACTATATAGGATGGGGTGATTTTGAGGAGTTACTCAAAAAAATAGACTATCTTATGGCTTATCCCGATCAGGTGAAGCAGATAGCGCAGTCAGGTCAGAAACAGGCGTTGGAGTGCTTTAAGGTATTTCATCAGCTTGCTTTTTTTGAACGCATGAAATCTGAGTCTTTCGAAATGATTAAAGGTCGCGCAGAGACGTTTGATAAGAGGGTTCAGTTGTCCGAAAAAGAACTGGGTATAGATGTAGAGTTGAGGCTTGAAGTCTATCAGATTCTTCAAACGCTACATCGTTATTTTGAGGTGGTACGGGTATTATTCGTTCAAATGGATCAGTCTACATTAGTCTTCGACACATTAGATCTTCCGCGACTTAAGTTGGGAACAATCTCATGTTCTGGATTTCCCGATCAGCAATCCGAGTCAGTTTTATGGGATGTGCTGATTTGTCAAAAACTAGATAATTCGTCAGAAATTCTGCCTTTCATTGGAACGTTAAGGAAGGGTGGGATTTTGATGGTTTTGGATGAAATTTCGAAGCAGGAAGAGAAAGCCTTTCAGCGATATAGGCTTAGACCAATTCGATATGGATTGATAAATCGAATTCTTGATCGAATCTGGATGTCTGGAATACCCATCCTACCCAAAACCAAAAAGGTGGTATTGAGGATCCTTGAAGATTAGCGAGAAGTGAGATATAAATGACGAAGTGACCACGTCCCCTCTTTTGACCATTGCTATCCCGACGTTTAACAGAGAGGATACCTTGAGACAGCTTCTAAGTACGCTAAAGGTCGAAATTAGTCATCAGCCGAATCAAGACATCATCGAAATCCTAGTCGTAGATAATGCTTCGACTAATTATAGCTTTACCGAATTTAGTATTAAATTCAATGCTGAAGGTTTTCAGGTAAAGTTTCTTCAGAATCAAGAGAATCTTGGAATGGATGGAAATTTTAAATGTTGCGTGAAAAATAGTCGAGGAAAATATATGTGGTTAATTAGTGATGATGATCTTATTGTCCCCAATGCCATTGACCATGTAATGAATATATTATCTGATCGGGATAATGGCTGTATTATCGTTAATTATGATGTCTACGATAGCCAATTGCAAACCCGCCTGATTGACTCGGTTGTGAAAGAAAAGCAAGATAACTGCTCCTCTGTGTTAGCAAGATCAACCCTTATTTCAATTACGATTATGAATCGTGAGTTATTAATGGCTGAACAATCTCTGTTGCAATATTTTGATCGATACTTAGGTACGTACTATTATTCCTACACTATAGTCATTTTCCTAGCACTAAAATATGGATATTATTTTTATGAAAAGTCATTAATTAGATTTCGTTCATCTGCATCATCATCAGTTCCACCAGCCTCCATGATGATGCTAGCACTAGAACCGTATAAGATTTTCAGAGATGTTTATGTAAAGCTTTATGAAGAAGGTATGCCACCCGTAAAGTACTTAAAAAAAGACTTTATTAAAAGTAATATCGAACCATGGATTAAACATGAAAAACGAGTCGGAACATTGAATTGGACGAAGATGTCGGAAGTTATTAAAACCTTTGGAGTCACACCAGCCCTTATTAATATAATTCTTCTGTATGTGATGCCAATGTGGTTTTTGTCTGGCATATATTTTCTGCTTAAACGAAAAAGAATACCGATAAACCATGCTTAGCTCAACATTAACCGTTGTGATCCTGACCATGAATGAAGAAAAAAATATCCGACAATGTGTAGAGTCTGTTCGGCCTGTCGCAACCGATATTCTCGTATTCGATTCAGGAAGCCAGGATCGAACGGTAGCCATCGCGGAATCGTTGCGTTGCCGTGTGGTTCATCAGCCATTTTCAGGATTTGCTTCCCAGCGAAATGCCGCACGTGAACATTGTGAAGGGGATTGGATCCTGATGATAGACGCGGATGAGAGACTGGATGAAGAGTTGATCCGATCGATTCAGAATTTGCTGAATGATTTGCCGAAGGAAACGGTTTTTAAACTTGATCGAAAAAATATCATCTGGAATAAGTGGTTAAAATACAGCTGTGGAAAAGACTATCAAATTCGTCTGTTTAAAAACCATACAGGATTTCGTTATTGTGAGCAGGAAATTCATGAAAAACTCGATGTCATGGGACGGACGGTTGGGGTGTTGAGCGGGTATCTGATTCATCGTGATCAAGGAGGGTTAGTTCATTTTATTAATAAATTGAATCATTATACCGATTTAGAGGCTTCTGAAATTCTAAAAGATCCGCCTCGTTTGATTTTTCTAAGAATGTTTGTGGCTCCCTGTGTTATTTTTTTTCGTCGATATATTCGTTCATTGGGATTTTTAGATGGCCTAAGAGGATTTTTATTATCTTTGCTGGCATCCTTTTATGGTTTTGTGAAATACTTTAAAGTGTATGAGTCTATTAAAGGATGGAAAGTTTGCGAAAAGGAGAGTCTTTAACATGACCTTGCTTTCGCTATGTATCCCAACCTATAATCGTTCTCACTTCCTTGATGAATGTCTGGCATCTCTTTTTTCGCAAGAGAATGAAATGCTGGCGGATAGTATTGAAATTTGTGTTTCAGATAATCATTCAGAGGATGATACCGAACGTGTTGTCGAGAAGTGGAAAAGGAGAGGAACTCTTAAAATCACCTATTATCGTCATGACAAAAACATGGGAGCAGATATTAATTTCCTCAAAGTGATTGAGATTGCCTCTGGCGAGTACTGTTGGTTTGTGGGAAGCGACGATCATATCGCCCCAGGTGCAGTGCGGAGTTTTTTGGAAGCTGTTGATCATTATCATGCTGATATTTATATTGTTAGAAAACAGAATTACGATGTATTGATGAAGTCAAAACGACTCACGCCTGATCCAGTTCAGAACGTTCCAGATTCTCTGATAAATATCAATGATCATAACAAAGATTGTTGTGCTGTTCTTTCTGCCTTGGGATACATTGGCGCATTGGCATTTAAGCGAACGATATGGATTGACGCTGTGTCTGATCAGGAGTATTTGCGTTTTGTCGGGTCGGCCTATGTTCACGTTTACGCGATTCAACGAATGATCAGGCGAGGTTCTACTGTGTTCTGTTTAAAAGACGTATTCATTCATTGGCGATCCGAGAATGACTCTATTTTACAGGAACAAAAGGCATTTGGTAGGTTCCAGATCGAGATCAATTACTGCTTGATCACAGAGACTCTCTTTAAGAAAAGAAGCCCCGAGTCTCGGTTTGTTGCAAATTTTATTATTCGAAACAATATGTCTCCTATGTTGTTTGAATTCAAGATGCAAGGAGCAGTGAGCTTGAAATTCCTGAATCTTGCTTTTAGGCACTTGGGGAGTCGAAAGAATTTCTATATTTGGCTATTGCCAGTTTTTCTAATACCTCAACCATTACTGGTATGGATAAAGACGTTGTACAGGTTAACGATTAAACGTTTTGTTAGAGTCTGAGGGGGTTTCTAGAATTAGAATTTAATCTCTTGCAATGAAACTTTGTTTCGGTGATATACTTCGTCATAAACAGTTTGTGTGCATGAATGATAAATAATTTATGGAGGGACAGGCATTAACATTTTTGAAAAATTACATGAAACTCTCCATAAGTGGCTTTATTCTCAAAAAGCAACCTTTGTTTTTGTTAAGCATCTACTGAAAGGATGGGTAGTGCCAAGTAGCTCACTCAAATTGAAAGAAGATTTCGAGAGACGAATATATTCCGAAAACTTCCCCAAACAACTTGAGACATTAATGGCCAATATAAAAGATCAGGAAAGTATCGAAACACTTAATAAGTTATTGCAACGGTTAAAGTGCTGGATACACTCAAATTTCTTAGAACGAAACGAGGTTTGTAATTCAAGTGATTTTGCCGAATATATAAAAATAAAGAAAACACTTAGAAAAATTAAAAATGAAAAGAAAGTGCCATTTAAAGAATTATTAGGGGAGGTTTTTCATTACCATAATGGGTTATATTTTCTTCCCGAGAAAATTAAGAAAAGGTTAAGTAATTCTATATTTATTGATTGTGGAGCTTCTCGCGGTGACTCTGCTTATGTTTTTTGCCAATATGCTCCGAAATCGGTTTTATGTTTTGAAGCAGATACAAACTTGTATAATGAATTGATCGCTGTGATAAAGCACTGCCAATTGAAAGTGGCTATCCCGATCAACCTTTTTGTTTCAAACGTTATTTCTGATGTTCTCAGGTCAACGACAATTGACAATTATTTGGAAGGCAATGCGGATGTAATCGGTTTAATAAAGATGGATATCGAAGGTGGTGAGCATGATGCTATTCAAGGAGCTAAGCTTACGATATTGAAAGAAAAGCCGATTTTACTCATATCAATTTACCATAATGCAAGAGATTTTTTTGAAATTAAAAGTGAAATAGAAAAAATTAGAAGTGATTATTGTTTTTTAATTAGGCAATTAGCCCCACTACCATTTAATTATCCACTAAGTGAAACTTACTTAATTGCATATTGAATAAGGAAGTCGCAAAGTGTGTCACACACCCATTGAAAAAATAGTGTATTCGTAACGAGTATGTTATGAAGAAGTACAAAATCCGAAATCCGTTAAAAAAAGGCGCGGTAGCTCTTTTGGATGGGGTGCTACAGAAAATTCGCATATCTGACCACAGACCTCAATACACGTAGAATATGCTATAATCGGAAAAGGGAGTGCCGATGAAACCAAGTGTCTATATTGAAACCAGTGTTATTAGCTATTACGTGTCAAAATTGAGCAAAGATCTGATTACGGCGGGACACCAGATCATCACGCTTGATTGGTGGGAAAAGGCACAGCCTAAACATGAATGCTACATTTCACCTTATGTGATGCAAGAGATTAGCAAAGGAAATCCAGAAATGGTCACTAGGAGAATAAAAGCCGTAGAGTCCTTCCAATCTCTTGCGTTGAATAAGGAAGTTGATGCCTTGGCAAAAGTCTATTTGAAAGTTGTTCAGCCACCAGAACATGCTATAACAGACGCCTATCACCTGGCCATTGCTGCATTTTATGGTATCGACTATTTAATCTCTTGGAATTGCACTCACATTGCAAATGGTCATATTATCAAGCAACTCCAGAAGATTAATGTCTCATCAAACATCCAAACCCCGGTCATTTGTACGCCGGAAGAATTAATGGAGGGATAATCATGTATAAAGATCCTATTGTGGCCGAAGTTCGAAAAGTCAGAAAGAAAATTGAATCTCAGTTTGGCAATGATCTGAATAAGTTTTATGAATATATGATGGAGTATCAGAAAACAATCTCCAACAAGGTTGTTACACACCCATTGAAAAAATAGTGTATTCGTAACGAGTATATTATGAAGAAGTACAAAATCCAAGATCCGTTAAAAAAAGGCGCGATAACTCTTCTGGATGGGGTGCTCAGTATCCTCTTTCGAAGAACACATCCATTCCCGAAAGTTATTCGTCGCATTCTAATCCTTCGACTCGATAATCTTGGGGACATTCTGCTCACCCGCCCGCTATTGTTTTCGCTGAGGCAGGCGTACCCTGAGGCACAGATTGACGTGTTGATGAAAACACCGGCCTGCAATGTCCTGAGATTCGATGCCTTTGTGGATAAGGTGCTATTTGATTCAAAGAAGGAAAGGCGTGCCTTGAAACAGTATGATCTGGTAATCGAACCCAAGGGACGATTGGATTATGCGCTACTTGTTCACCAACTAAAGCCACAGTACTCGATTGGGTTTGGTGACGCTGGGGGCGGAGCGTTTTTTGATGTATGTTTATTTCAAGGCGACCAAAACTCCATGACGAAAAATAGAGCCATATGTGAAACATTACGGATTAAATACCTTGTAGAAATTCCGGTTCTCAATGTCCCTGCAGACTTAAAGGCATCCCATATGAAATATTCTGAATTTGTCCTCATCAGTCCATTCTCCTCGCGAGCTGAAAAGGATTGGGGGATTTCTCGCTTTAGGGAACTCGCATCAGAACTTCAAAAGCTGGGTAAATCCTTTCTTTTTTGCGGGGAGAAAAGTCGGGAAAAAGAGCTTGAACTTTTGGTGGATACCAAATGGGAGGTAAAACTGTTCCAGCCAGATCAACTTGGTTCATGGATGGCATTGGTTTCTTCGGTAAAGCTGGTTATCGCGCCAGACTCTGCGGTGATTCATGTTGCGGTGGCGGCAAGGGTGCCGTCAATCGCATTGTACAGCCTAGAGGATCCCGCCATCTGGCACCCTTACGATGCGAACCGACATCGTGTTCTTCGAGCGAAAGAGGGCAGGATGAGTGCGATCACTACCGCACAGGTGTTAGAATGCGTGGACGGGGTCACGACCTAAAACAGGCTAATAAATATACTAAGACTTAATTGATTTTCGGATCAATTTTCCTTGTAGTGAGCCTGTCGAACTAGTCTTAGTTATACTGAGCGGTCACTGAGCTTGTCGAAGTGCTATTGGTTTTCAGGTTTTGGAAAAACCGCCATCGCAAGATCTAGCGAAGCGTCAAAACCAATTCGGTCGAAGTATATTATGTTTAGTTTAATGAAATAAGGGTATACTATGTATATACAAAGTAAATCAAAAAAGACAATGAAATTAATAAAATACAATAACGATAAAAACGAAATATTAAAGGAATCAAGGGGGGTAGGATTTGAAGATGTTTTACTGTGTATAAGCGAAATGAAATTATTAGATAATTTTCTCCACCCCAATCAATTGAAGTATAGTGGGCAAAAGATATTTGTGATCGAGATAAAAAACTACATTTATCTTGTTCCTTATGTGGAGACGGAGGATGAGATATTTTTAAAAACGATCATACCAAGCAGAAAAATGAGCAAGAAGTACAAGGAGGCGAACTAAAATGAAACAGACCATGAGATTGGATGCATATGAGAAAGAAATATTAGATAGTTACGAACTGGGTGAATGGGTGAGCACGGGGAGCATTAAAGAAATTAACAAAAAAATGAAAGAGTATCTGACCTTCACACGAAAATCAAAGAAATCAATCTCTGTAAGAGTTCCAGAGAATGACTTATACGAGATTAAGCGAAAAAGCATTGAAATTGGTATCCCCTATCAAAATATCATTCAAAGCCTGATACATAACTTTAATCAGGGCAAAATCAAGTTATCCTGATTGGATGAAGATCCTCATCATCAAACTTGCATCTCTGGGCGATGTACTCCATGCGACTCCCTTGGTGAGAAGCTTAGCTTCAAGCCACGAGGTTTATTTTCTAACGTTTAAGGGGCATGAAAAGCTCTTAATGAATAACCCTCACCTCAAACGTGTTTTTACGTTGCATCAGATGGATTCTTGGATGGTTTTGCCGTGGCGTTTAGTGTTGAATGCGCTGGTTATCCTCCGGCTTTGTTTCGCACGTATCGATATCAGTATCAACCTGCACAAGAAATACATTCTCAACAAGCTCATGAAGGGGATCGGGATTAAAAACCGATTTGGATTATTGAAGGAAGGTGATGATTCCAGCGAAGCAGGTCTTTCGGACGGAATCGTTTTCAATCAGAAGGAACATCATATTCTCCAGCACCTGAAGTTCGCTGAGTTGTGTAAAACTGCTCCCAGAGGGACAGCGATGGAGTATGTGCCCTGTCAGAGAAAAATGATCTTACCTGTGCAGGCACCATACATGGTTCTCTGCGCCGGCGGGGGCAAAAATAAATGGGCGAGTATGTCGAATAAGGTGTGGCCGAAGGAAAACTTTGTGGAACTCATTCGAATGTTAGGTGAAACCGTTCAGGTGGTTCTGATTGGCGGATCACAGGATTTGGCTCTGCATCAAGAAAGTATACGAACACTTTCCCCAAGGACTGTCCATGATTTTACGAATCAGCTCGATTTTGATGAATTATTTTATCTGATCAAGGGATCAAAGCTCTATCTTGGCAATGACTCTTTCTTGCTTCACTTTGCATCCACGACCAATGTTTCAACGCTGGGGTTGTTCGGGCCTACCAAAGGTACGTTGCTGTCTCCATTGGGAGCAAGAGATTATTTTATTCAAAGTTCAGCGGATTGTTCACCTTGCTATGATGCAAATCAGGCTCTCCAATCAAGCTCCTACAGTTGTGCCGACAATCAATGTATGAAGCAACTTTCCGTCAAAACTGTATATGAGAAGGTAGGATCCATATTGACCATTCCGGAGGGATGAGATAGAACATACATAGATGCTCTTAACCGAAACAGAACTACCGAAAGTTTATGTAATTGAACAATCCGTTACAAAAGATGAACGGGGATCTTTTGTTAAAAATTTCCATAAAGATACCTTTGAACAAGTTGGTTTGGAGGTAGACTTTTCTGAAAGTTATTACACAAAATCCAAAGAAGATGTTATCCGGGGTATGCATTTCCAAGCTCCTCCGCATGATCATTCCAAGCTCGTTACTGTTATTCAAGGAACTATTCTGGATGTTATTCTAG
Source organism: uncultured Candidatus Marinamargulisbacteria bacterium (assembly GCA_964358175.1). GTDB lineage: Bacteria > Margulisbacteria > Riflemargulisbacteria > GWF2-35-9 > GWF2-35-9 > CAYHOI01. The sequence goes on from CAYHOI010000008.1 coordinate 32,267, forward strand.
ACATTCGTCAAAACTCTCCGACCTATGGTCAGTATATAGCGCTTGAACTATCTCGTGAGAATCGTAAATCTATCTACATTCCCCGAGGGTGTGCTCATGGATTTTGTGTCCTCAGCGAGATGGCGATAGCGTTTTATATGACGACAACCGTCTATGAACCTCAGGTGGACCAAGGGATTCTGTTTAATAGCTTTGGGTATACGTGGCCAACCGAGAATCCGGTTTTGTCAGTTAGAGATAAAAATTTTATCGATTATAAGTCCTTTAATACCCCCTTTGATCATTCTTGGAAATGACTATCGCAATTACCGGTTCAACGGGCTTTATAGGCATGCATCTCCTAGCGCATTTACAGCGCGAAGGGTATTCGTTTGTTGCTATTGTCCGACCGAAAACGGATGTTTTTGTACTTACGGAGAAGGGGGTTTCTGTTTTTGTTGATCATGGTTCTATCGAAGCACTTAAAACATTTTTTCTGGAAAATCGGGTGAAGGGAGTTATTCATTTAGCGACGCTTTTTCTGAAAACACATCAACCAGATCAGGTTCATGATTTAATTGAATGCAATATTGAGTTTGGAACAAGAGTTCTGCAAGCAGCATCTCAGGCAAAGGTTAACTGGTTTATCAATACGGGAACATTTTGGCAGCATTATCAAAACCGAGAGTATTCTCCTGTCAATCTCTATGCCGCAACCAAGCAAGCTTTTGAGGACATCGCTCAGTACTACGCTGAGACACAGCTCATCATAGTGGTTACATTGAAAATTAATGATACCTACGGACCCAAAGATACGCGTCCAAAAATTATCAATATTTGGAAACAGTTAACGGATTCCAACGAAAATCTTCAGATGTCCGGTGGGGAACAACTCTTGGACATGGTCTATATCGATGATGTTACCGATGCCTTTGTTCATCTGCTTAAACTTCTCAATGAAAACGCCACGATTTATAATGGAAAGTGTTATGTTTTGTCGAGTGGAGTCTCCATTTCACTCAAACAGCTGGCAGGTGTATTTGAAAAGGAAATTGGCAAGCCTCTTCACATTCAGTGGGGAGCCAAACCCTATCAGAGTCGGGAGGTTATGATTCCTTGGCAGAAAGGGATTCCCTTGCCAGGGTGGGAACCAAAGCAATCCATAGAAGCCGGTATTCGTGAGATTTTAGAATCGAAATACAAGGAGGATAAGTAAATATTATGTGGAAAACCCAAAGCGTTCAGGTTGTTCTCCCCGCGTATAATGAGGATAAAAATGTCCGTGTTGCCATCGAAGATTTTTTGGTCAGCGAATACGTGGATGAAGTCATTGTTATTGATAATCGATCTACGGACAATACTGCCAGCGAAATAAAAAAAACAAAAGCGATCTATGAATATGAAGACAAACTGGTGACCGGATCAGGTTATGGTTCTGCTTTAACTCGCGGGCTTAAAAAGACCACGGCAGATATCGTTATTACATGTGAGCCGGACGGAACATTTTCTGCCCATGATATTCTGAAACTGTTGGCGTATTCTGATGACTTTGATGTTGTGTTCGGAACCCGAACGGCAAAAGTTTGTATTTGGGATGGGGCCAATATGTATTGGTTGCTTCGTATGGGGAACGTTCTTGTGGCTAAGATGATGGAGTATTTTTTCAATGGCCCCTGCCTGACGGATGCCGGATGCACCCTGAAACTTATTAAACGCAAGGTGTTGGATCAGATTCAGCCTCACTTTACGGTCAAGAAATCCCACTTTCAACCTGAGTTCATGATGTTGTCCATGCTGCATTCCCGCAAGGTGATCGAGGTTCCGATTAACTATTATGAGCGTGTCGGTGAGTCAAAGGTTACCGGTAGTTTCAAGAAAACGGTTTCCCTTGGACTGGTCATGATTGTCTTTATCATTTGGTATCGACTAAACACCTTTTTCAAGTTCAAACGAAGGGCGAAGAATGAGGTTTAGTGGAGTAAATCCCTATATTTTTGTAGGGTTAGCCGTTATAGTAAATCTTTTATTCAGCTTCCCCCATCTTGGGAAACCTTTCATTTATGATGAAATTGAGTTTGTAAATTTTAGTCCGATTCTCACCCTTCACCCTCCACTGTATGTATCATGTATCTGGATGCTCAAACACTTGTTTGGGGCTCACGAGTGGGTGTTTAGGGCTTTCGGTATGGTTTGTGGCTATGGTGCAGCGCTTTTCATTTATCTGATCACCCAATATTTGAGACCCCAATATGGATGGGTTGCAGTCGTTTTGTATGTCATGAGCCCATTGGTGATTCAGGGCGGACTGATTCCGGACATAGATAACACGATTTTACCCATGATTATTCTTGGAATTTTATATACTTTTTTAAGAATGCCAAGAACCTGGAAAAGACTATTGATGGTGTCCCTTTTCTGCTTTGTTGCCCTTATGGCTAAAACGACCACTATTTACGCGGTGATGTTTGGCTTGATTGTTGCCGAAGGCGTCATATATCGGCGTTGGCAATCCGCATTGTCGTTTCTTGTCGCTTTTTTAATGGTTGGCGCCTTGTTTCATGTGACTCTCTATGAGCTATCCGTATGGAGTCATCTTAATTTTTATGTGGATACTCTGGCCCATAACCATGTGAAAGTCAGCGAGATTCTATCTGGTTTGGCTTCCCCGATAACCTATTTCAAAATAGCCTACAATGCTCATGCTTTGATCGTTTGGATTTCTCTTTTCTGGGTTGCATTGCTCCTAATCAAGGCAGCCCAAAGATTTAGGGGCGATATGACTGAGTCCGAAAAAACACTTTATCTGATTCTGTTTCTGACTACCGTGCCTTATTTTCTTATCCGAGGAACGGCTGGAGGATTCCCAAAATATACCTTCCTGGCGATTAGCTTATTGGTCATTTTGTTGACGGTGAGCATTGATTTCGCAAAATTCTCGATTCTGAGGCGATCCACTATTTTGCCAGGCGCAATAGTAGTGATATTTTTGGCTATGTATGTCGTCGTGCGAGATCCTCTGCTAACCCCGGTTATTATTAAAAGCCTGACACTGTCCGATCCCAGGATGATTGCGCAACTCGTTCATTTCTATGTTCACCAGTACTTATTCTGGACAGTCTTATTCGTGGGTTCAGCTTTGTTGTTTAAGCAATTCAGATTTCCGGAGTGGCTGTTTGTCTTTGGAATTCTCTACGCCCTCAATCTTAATCTGCACCAACGTAGCGCTGATTACAGTACGCGATATTCATACGGAGAAAGAGGGGCTGAGCAGCTCATTGCCTATTTGAAAGAACAGGGATATTCCTCAAAGTTGATTCTAGCCCGAAAGCATATTATCTTTTATCTGGACGATTGGAAAAAGCAAAGAGATGAAGAGTTTATTCTCTCAGACATGACATTCTCGCAATTTAAAAACCTTGTACCAGCTTCGAGCACACTGAACGTTGTGATCAATGAGGCTGAAATCCTTAGCAACCCTGAGAAAGAAAAGATGATGAACTACTTGCGAGAGCAGGATTATCACCCGATGATAAACTCGGGACATTATACCTTATTTTCAAGGACTAGTCCAAGCGCCAACATTGTTTTGCCGTCCATGATCTGACCTGATCGTACTCTGGATCGCAAAGACTCGAGGGTGACGACTTCCAGGGATGATATTTCCGCGGTATCAACGATCCCAGATTGCTGATGAAGCCCACGTGCTTTATACAGATGAATAATCTCGTTGGAGTAGCCAATGGCGGGATAGTAGGATCGGACCTGTTCAATGTGGTCTGCATCATATCCCGTTTCTTCCAGTAATTCCCGATAGACGGCTTCGTCTGGTGTTTCTCCGGGATCAACCTTGCCCGCGGGAATCTCAAGTGTTTCCTTGCCGATGGCGTACCGGTATTGCTTGACCAGCAGGATCGTTGAATCTGTAAGGAAGGGAATAATGGCAATGGCGGCTGGGTGATCAATCCATATTCTTTGGCCGATTTGTCCATCCTGTCGTTGAATTTCATCAAGATGGGCATTAAAGCTGGGTGCGTGCAGACTGCCCAATGTTCGACGTTTGGTTTCCATCAGCCAGTACTGTAAGACATGCTAAAGTGTTTTGCAAGGGGGGATAGTATTCCAATAATATTTGTTGAATCCCTGTTTTCGATGATATGATATTGTTGCTTTGTGTGAGTCCAAAGTAATTTGTGGTGAGGAGAAGTTATGGACAAAGATATCCGATGGATACAGCGATTTGATAATTACCTAAAAGCATTTAACGAACTAAAAGAGGCCATTGATTTGACGCAGAAACGTGATCTGAGCCGATTGGAACGACAGGGGGTTATTCAGGGATTTGAATACACCCATGAGCTGGCTTGGAAGGTTATAAAGGATTATTTATCGAATAAAGGATATACGGATCTGGTTGGTTCTAAAGACTGCACTCGGCAAGCTTTTCAGGTGGGACTTATCACTTTTGGCGAGGTCTGGATGGAGATGATCAAGTCACGAAACCTGACCTCTCACACCTATGACGAAGAAATCGCTGATGATGTTTATTTTCAGATTGTCAATGAATTCTATCCTGTGTTTTTAGAATTTACGGATCAGTTCAGCCGTCTTGCTAAAAAGGAAGAGAGATGAAGGTATTGTTTGGATTAAGCGAAGCGGTCATTTTAAAAATTCATTTCGTCCTACGAAATCATCCTCATATCGAAAAAGCC
>CAYHOI010000009.1:0-14654 GCA_964358175.1 uncultured Candidatus Marinamargulisbacteria bacterium
TATAGGACAGCTTACTCAGCCAGTTATTGATATCCGTCTGAGTCGCGGTGTCGATCACATCTCTTAGAACCGTTGAACCGGTGGCCCCCCATGTGCTGATCGCCCGTTCCATATCAACGGTATTCAGGCTGTCAAGAACCGAAAACCCGCTTTTCCCATCAGCGAACCGAAATCCGTCCACCGCGAGTTCCGCTCCAACCGTCATAAGTGCGTTCCCGCTTAACAAACCCACCAGTTTGGCTCCATTCACGGATGAATACGTTTTCAGCACATCATCCAGTGTTCCGGCTGTCTTGAGCTTATTAATCAGGACATCGCGAATATCGGAGTGAGTTTTGATGTTGTCAGCAAGTGCCTTGAGAAAAAAGGATGCAATATTCGAATAGTTGCCGGAAGCCACCATCTTATTGAGGAACTGATCATAATTCTCATCTGTTAAAGCTTCTCTGTCCAGAAGATTAAACCACTGGGTCTCGCTCATCGCCGAAACGACCGTTTGGAGTCCCCCCGATGAACCCGCCGTCGTCTCAAGACGGTCTATCACCAAGTTAAGATTCGCGGCGGTCAAGTCCCAGTCGCTCACAAGCGTAATGGCCCCCGCTGTCGAAAGACTGTCAACAATCATGTTCAGGCTTCCGTCATTCGCCGCGACCAGCGCGTTAAACTCCTCCACGCCAACACCCCGATTGCCATTGGCATCCTGAAGCTGGGATCTAATCAGTCTCTCCAAAAAGAACTGAAGTTTATCCTTATCATCTCCAGCAATCGTATTTATAAAAAGTGCTAAAAGATCTGTAAAGGGCTGGGATTTATCGGCCATAGCGGCCAGAACCGTCTCTGCTCGTCCATTTGACACTATGTTGCTGATAAGGGCTAGTTTGTTCGCGTCCGATACATCGCTATATGAAAAGAATCCTGACAAGGTGTCGGCGGAGATCAACGAGATAACTGAATTCAGGGTCGGTGAACCTTTCGTCTCCAGCCTGTCTATAATCTCATTAATCGGAGATCGAGTTACCATGATATTTGCTAGCATTTGATATTTGCCTTCATTGACTAGGGCATCAATAATCATATTGAACGTGGGAACATTGCCCGCCGATAGAATATCTCCCAGAATGAGTCCCGCATTACTGGCGGACTCTATCCTCACCAATTCGGCTAGGAAGTCACTGTTAGCTGCTGTCAGGCCACCGGTTGCTTTAAGCACGTTGTACACTTGCATATCCAGCCCCGCATCTTTGAACTCATCCGCGTTCTTGCTGGTCAGATCGTAAGTCTGAATCGATCCATTTTCGCCAAACTGAATGGATATTTTACCATTGGTATAGGAGATAATCGGTTGAACATCGATCTTCATGCCTGCCTTTCGTGAGGCATCCGCATCCGCAATCTTGTTCAGATTCATCAGGGCTGTACTGATGTCCGGATCCACGACACCCAGCTTATAGTTGATATAGTCTGACGCTTTCACGGCAACATCATCCGATGTGGTAGTCGTCTTGTTGTCCCATAAGGTGACCTTTCCATCACTGGAAATCACCAAATCCGTGGCATCCAGCTTGCCATCGCCATCTGCGTCTACATAGGTGTTGCCATCGACGACCCACGCACTTAACCGCTCATCGTCTTGAATGATCCCATCCCCGTTCATGTCTCTGGTGTAGTCTACCTGAGTCACAGCCGTTGTTCCTGAAAGCCCTCCCCATAAAGCCCCGTCAAGCACCTCTGCCAAGGTACTGGTGATTTCTGTGCCCGTGGTAATATTATTACTAACATCTCCAATAATAACTGTCATCTGAATCCCCCCTTTTTTCTTCTTGCCGATCAACGCTTCCACTGTCTATATCGTTGCCCGTTTCATCTTTCTTGCATCTACTTTTTCTGTTTCATTTTTTCTAGTCAACACTAGGAGTCTATTCAATGAGAAAACCCCGGATCTCGCCGGGGCTTTCTCGTCACGCACGCCAAGTCATTCATTGGGATTAAGTGTACTTGATCTCCCACTTCGCCAATCCCGATGCCAGGATCGTGTTCATCAGATCAATCATATTCAGGGCTCCAGCAGCTGCGTTTCTCACAAAAACATCCAGGGTTTCATCTAACACCTTTCCTTGTAAGTTCTCTCTACAGACACCCGTACCAAGAGCCCCTGCCTCCGCTGCGTCAGTCATGAGTGTCGAGAAAACACTGAATACCAACGCGGTCAAACCTTGTAGCGCCTCCAATCGAGCGGCCTCCGTTGAACCAATTCGACTACCGCCAGTCCCGAGCCAATCAGCCCTATTGGTCGTCACATCCAGCACAAAGCTGATCATCGGACCAGCCCCAAGATGATACGTCGCTTCATCTCTTATCTTGTCCGCCACAAATGTCGAGACATTTCCATCCGCAATGTGCTGTATCATCATCACCTGAAGCCCCTCACTCTTTCCCGCTCCACTCAAGTGCCCGAGCACAAACGCATCCACGGCGTCGTTAAAGCTCAGGGCGGCCGCCAACCGGTTAAATAAAGGATTCCCGCCATCCACATCATCCAGCGATGACTCCTCCAGCAACTCCAGCATCAAATCGTCGGTCGGATTACTCGCGGCTCCCAGCCCTGCCATAAGTCCGTCAATCAATTTGCTGCCATCACCCATCGCGACATCGCTCACGATAATGTTATACACCGCGTCGCTGGCCTCCCAATGACTCAGGACAAATGTCTCCGCATCAGAATCATCCAGATTCTGCAGAATGATGTCCGACATCTTGGCGCAGGTCGTGCTGTTATTAAGGAAAGCCAGGATGAGACTGTCAGTCGACGTATCCGAATCGGTCACCTGCTCCGTCAGCCACGCTACCAGAAGGGGATCCGAGTGGGTCATCGTGAGCTGCGCCGACAGCAGTTGCGCGATTTGATCATCACTGAGCTGCCCAGCACCAGTTCCCCGCAACGTCCCGTCAATGACCAGCTTTTTTATCAATTTATTCGCGGCGGAATCCGGTAGCGGGATCTTATTCGTTACAAGGTACGAAACAATCTCAGCATCCATCAGCCAGGTATCCACATCGCTGAGCGAACATCCTTTCCTCTGAAGCAGCTCATTGAGTCCGTCCATCGTCTGCGTATCCTCAAGCGTTCCTGTCTGGCTGTTCCCTATGGCACCGATGTTCGAGATGCTGGTCGTAGTCTTTTTACCCGCTTCATTTACCAGTATCCCGATAATTTTCGCCCCACTTCGATCCTGTGTCCCGTCCAGTTGAATGTCCTGCGTCACATTACCCGTGATCGCATCCGCTTGATCGCTATGTGCTACTTTTATTCCTGTCTGAAACTGAATACCCCTTGCCGCCGCACCACTCAAGACGAACTCATCCCCATCCAGTTCCCGGGTTCCCAGGCTGAGAATCTTAGCCGTATTGATCGTTTCTGCGAACAGTGATCCACTGCTGTTCCCGATATCATCAATATAAATCATCGCCACCGGGTCACAGAAGCGACAAGTTTCATCCCCAATCGTACCCCCATCGGTCAGTGTATCCGCGCCAAGATGTAAACTAAAGCTGTCGCCGTCGACCAGATGAAGGGTATTATCCGAGGTGATTGTCTGCTCGGTATAGGTGCCCCCGATGATCGCTTTCTCCTCATCGGTAAAGCTATAGCCATCCAAGATAGCCTTCCCGTCTATCATAACGGTTCCATCGGTGTCGATTGACCACTTATGTTTTCCAAGGTTATTGAGTGCTTCCACGGCCTCTGGTGCCAAGAAAAAGTTCCCGCCACCATTCTGGGTCGTAGACGCAAAGTTGGGCGGCTGATTCTGACCTGACAGCTTCGTCGTAAAAGTAAAGTCCCCATGCCAGGCTCCCCAGCCGTTCTGAGGCGGTGTACCCGCTTTCCATGACCCTTCTTTAGCCTGATAGGTCACAGTGCCTGTCCCACCCCCAACCAGCTTCACCTTACCCGTTGCCAGATCCGCTCTCAATGCCTCAGCAGCATCCTTTTGCGCCTGGGTGGCACCCGAAGCCGACCCCGCATCCAAAATATCTGCCAGTTGAATAGCTGTATACTCGCCAGTACCATAGGTAAATTTCTCAATAGGATTCTTCTCCCCCCATGCCCTTAACTGATTGGCAAACGACTCGCTCTGCGTATCTCCTAGGGTAGAATTTACCTTTACCGACACCCTGGAGCCCGCGACCACTTTCATGGTATCGCTGTTGTTGATATGGACCTCCAGCCCAGCTGCCAGCTCCCCCAAACTATCCAGCCCGGCGTTAATGGTATCCACCAGCTGAACGTCGTAATTCAAATCGGTCGCCACATTGGACATCGCGTTAATATTGACCTTGATAATCCCATCAATATTTCCTTCTTCATCCGACTGCGTAATCTCCTGAGACCCATCAATGGACATCTGAGACGCCGCCGCAATCGCTCCGCCAGAGACATTCACGTCAGACTTTATATTAAAATTCTTGATGTAATAACTGTCGGACGAAGAACCATCCGTATCCACCGAACCCAGCTTAAACGCCGTGGCGTTATAAATATAATCGCTCCCCCCCCCCGCACCATTGATCGTCAGCTGAGCGGAATAGGTCTCGTCACTGGATTCAATTGTTCCCGCATTTGCGTTTCGAAAAACATACATCGTACTGCTACTATTCTCATTGATCGCCAAATCCAGCCCATTGTCATTAATGGTCAGGTATTTCACGCTGGCATTCCCCAAGTCAATCGTTAAATCGGTCTGGTCATCCGTATCAATAGCCCCAACACCCTTGTCAAAACTGATCGTGAGAGTGCCTCCCGAAAGTGCCGTCTCCAAGTCGCTTCTCGACATTCCCGAAATCGCCGCCAAATCCTCCAAACTTAACGTCTTGTCAGAACAATACTCTGTATACTGCTGCGCTGTAATATTTATGCTTGTCATGATAGCCCCCCCCATTATTTTTCTTTTCAAACGTCCCCCGCTACTACCCTCCTTTTGTGTTGTGATCTACACTTATTATCGTAAACCATGAACTATCTATTGTATCCAAAAATTGTGTTCTATTGTCATCCCTATCGTCGGCGTCGCCCCAGTGCCTTCAGTCTTGCGGCTCTGGCTTGCGCGGCACTCTGGGTCACCTGCTCATGATACCGGTCATTATCCTCGCGCTCCTTCAGATCCTGGTACTCTTCGGCATTTCGCTTATCATTGTTTTCGTTAAGATCATTAAACTGAGACGACATCTGGCGAGCCATAACAGCACTATACTCATAGGAGAGCATCTCCTGCGACTCGTGAATCAGGGGCATATTCGGCGCAACAGGGGTGCTCGCCCAATCAGAGGATTTGAGCAGGTGATAAAGCTGATAGGTTGACGTTTCGTCTACGGTTCCGTTGCTCCCGTCACGGATACCACTATCATCCAGCCATGCTGAAAAATCAGCGAAACTTGCCAAGTGGATGTCGCTGACGCTCACTTTGCCCGTCACTCCATTGACGATGGGGGTCAACGGACCGTCCGTACCACTTGAACCGTCTATTTTATCCGGATCCTTGATCAGGGCATTCCACAGCTCCGTAATCTTCGACGTTTTGGCGGTTCCCCCCAAATCCCGGATATAATCCAGCCACTGCAAGGTCGCTTTATTGATGACAATTTCGGAATAGTTCGGGTCGCCAAGGGATCCCCACAGGGTACCGTCCAGGGCTGATAATTGGCCATAATAATCCGCCACCCTGCGCTCACTTTGGGTTCGCAGCCCCTTATTGGTGCTTTTGGACACATAGGTATCGTTCTTATATGTGGTCGCTGAATACTGTTTTTGCATAGCCAAATCGGTCGTTTGCGAATAATTCGTTTGAGAATAATCCATCTGATAGTCTGACGAATTCTCTTTTCCGTTGCTCGAAACATAACGCCCCTGAGCCTCGTACCATCCCCTTGGCAAATCAGGATTCCGAACCTTCCCCTCGGTATAGCCGAAGTACTTTGCAGCCTCGTTAAAGCGGTTCTGGTTGTCTGAGCTCATCATCAATCGCGAAAAATTGTCAGTCATATAAAACTCGCTGAGATACTTTTCTTTTATCGAAGACTCGTCCGATGTCAGAATCTCCTTGATTTGCCGGCGATACGTCATATAGGCATCAAAGGTCGTCTCAAAATGGCTCGTCACCCTATCTGCTCGTTCCATCGACAAAGCAAGAAGCATATAGAGGGAGGGAACATCCTGGCTCCCGTTCCACATCCCCGTCTGAGTCAACGCGGCTCTGACGCCATCCGTACCGTTGATGGTATTGTAGTAGACACCAGACGTTCCCCCGTCATAGAGCGAGGCGGATCCACCGGAGAAATCACGCTCAAATTCCTTCATAAGATTGCCACTCATCGTACCATTGCTGGTTCCAGCGATGACTTGGATTGTCCCATCAAGCGTTCCGCAAATGGAGCTTCCATCCACCTTAGACAAATGAAGGGTTCGCACTCTGGTGGCAGCACTTCCTGAATCACCATCAAGCAAGTCCACCGATAATCCATCCAGCAAACCCTTAGACCAGGCTTTGGCAAGTCCGTCATCGGTGAGGCCATCCGTCTCTGAGACCATCACAGCGGCACTCGCTTCATCATAGGATAGCGTAAATGTTGGAACTCCCCAGGCCGCATGGCTTCCAGCATCAAGGACGGCCATGAGCTCGTAGGAGTCATTCCCGGACGTCCCGCTCCTGACGGCAAATATTGTTCCGAGACCATCAACGAACGATATTCCGCTCGCGTCAGTGTAATTGCACGTGCCACCCGAGTAAATGTCAAAGCTAGTGGAATCTACGTACATATCTCTGGTCCCATCATTATTTGTATCCCTACCCTCATGCGTAATGGTTGTGCCCTTCTGTGCAAAAGGCCACCCACCGGTAGAATCAAAACTCATCGCGGCACTCCTCCAATACTCCGTATAGTCTGCATAAGTGGAGGTTGCTGATCCCTCCTGCCTTTTATACGACGAGGAAATATTAAACCCCTTCGTAAACCCGTTATTCATCAGAGAGCCAAACCGGACACTCTGCCCACCATCCATCGTTGTCCCGTCAAATTTGATGCTGGCCGTGATGTCTGTTGTCCCTGAGACGTTAAATCGTTGAAGAAATGATGTGCCGTTTGTACCATTGATGATCGGGGTGCTGGCTAACGTACTGCTTAACCCCTTAAGGATCTTCTTCACAATAGTATCCGTGTAAACATCCTGAATCAAACCGTCTTTCTTAATCACAGAGACCAAATAATTCAGAAAATGATCGTACTCTTCCATGTCCGTTGTCTTGGGAACAGAAAAGCTGTTTTCTTTATCATACTGAAAGATCCGATCCCGGATATCCAACATCGCTGAGGTATAGGACGCATCAATTCCCGAACCGGAAAAGCTGGCTGCCGTGTCCATTTTCCACTTATCATTCACCAGCTGTCGCAACAAAAGAGAGGGACTCTCAAGCCGGCCATACATATACGATCCGTCTGTGGCCGTTCCCTGTATATGAATCCCAATGTCTTGGCTAACCTCATCACTAAGCCGACTTCCATCAAAGGTTAACCCGGATAGCTGAATAGGTGTCCATTGTTTGGTGAAACTGCCATCCGTAAACGTCGATAAATCCTCCAGGGTACGAATAAAGTCATCATTCAACAGCACATTCATGAGAGCCGACTTCAGATGGAGTAAAAGAGACTGGGATCCTGTTCCCTGCATTAAGTCAAGGGTCTTATCGTACAGCTTATTCAGCGCGTCTCCAATATACTTTTCCCGAAAATTAGCAATAATCGTTTCTTTGTCACTGGACGGCAATGAAATATTCGTCCCATTGGCGTAAACTGGGGGGAATGTATCTAATGTCATATTCTTTTGGGGTCTTCCTGTTCCGTCAGCTGTTCCATCAATAAAACCGTAGTCCCGAAAAATATCAAAAAGTGCCGTCCCAGAGATGCCCGTCACGCCAAAGCCCAACTCTGCGGCCGTGATGGTTCTTCTTGTTGAACCCAGGAGAGTCGCGCCGTCCAGGCTAGCGGCTTCCAGAAGATCTTGCGCATCTTTGAAATCATAGAATCTGGTTCCATCGATTTCCCGCGTCAAATCCGGGAGAAGCCCGCTTCCTTCAAACAAATCATTCACGGATCCTGAATATCCGCCGGAAAGCGTTGTGCCATCCAGCACATTGCTCAGGTCAATCTTTCGCATCCGTTCGTACAGTTTCTTCGTAAACTGACTGATATGTTCATAATCTTTCACAATGGAGGATTCGACCGTTAGCACCATGGTTCTAACCGCCTCACTCCAATCGTCCACCGGCAGGGACATATGTTCATACGTCTCATCCTTATACAAGATTGTTTTATCATTCGCTATAAGCTCATTTATCCCCGACAAGATACCCTGGCTCGTATACGAGAGCTTCGTGATCGCGAAATACTTGAGCATTGCCGCCAGGGGTTTCCAAAATGGCTCATTCAAAGAAAAACTATCGGAACCGTCCTTCTGTGGCAATGTGTCGGAAGATCCATCTGTCACCGCTGAAAACTCAATTCCTTTTTTCCTGAATTCGTCATCCGCGGTTTGGCTGAACTGAAAAGTCGACGTTCCGTCTACCACAGACGTCCCGTTCGCATACCGCATGTGGTTTTGTAAATCTTCGATAATAGATGTTGCTGAAAATATATTGGTGTCGTACTTCTTAAAATAGCTGTTATAGTTTCCACGGAAGGGATAAATCGTATACAATTTAGTCCCATCGATATTCACCTTCCCTACAAACGATCCGGAAGTCTCATCATATAAATCCGAAAGCAGGCCAAGCAATTCATCCGCGCCAAAGGTCTTTAGCATTCCAGGGAGCAATCCCCGGACTCCCTCAGTGAAGAACTGTGGATTCGAAATGATATAGGGATTGAGCGGGAAACACAGAACCTGGGCTTTCTGGCCTGATCCCTCATGATCCGCGAGGTTAATTTCTCCCGTATCCGTGTTAAGGATGGGTATCGCCACTTGCGCGTCTGTCCCTCCGATATTTATATTTACCTTCGGAATCCAGTTTTTAGGCTCACCAGCAGGCCAGGATGTCCCAGCGCGACCAAGGGGATCATGATTAAAATCGGTTATTTTCGCAAGTCCCGCCGTAGTTAGCGTTAAATTCGTCCCAGAATCCGAGAAGTCCTCATCCAGGAGGGCAGGAAACACTTTTTTTACCGCATATTTGACATCATTATCATCTGTGATGTTAAATGGGGATATTGCCGGCATCATTGGCCCATCCGCATAATAGGAGCCGTCAAAGACAGATGTCCCGTCATCACGATTCAGCGTCTTCAGATACTCTCCGGTAAGCTGTAGCTTTGTATCCACTAATGAACTCGCCATATCCGAGTCTGTAAACTCTTTTCTTCCCGTACCGCTCACCTGCCCGTACAAGGTCTCCAGCGGTGTGAGGAAATTGTAGCGCAGATCCGCGCCTGTCACCGTCCCGTCGCCATCCCTGTCAGAAATCGCCGAGACGGATGTTCCGTCCCAGGTACCATTCGTCGGCGATGAAAACGGCATCATCATATAGAAGCTATTCATCTTCTGCATCTCAAGAATCATATCCAGGTATTCCTTGTCCAGCTGACTGACTTGCGTTGAAAGTACTCTCTGATCCGTCAGCCCGCCCTTCTCATCGACGACTGGACGTTTGGTTGGATGGACAAAGCTCGTATTCATGGTTGTTTTAAAGTTTTCGGGAAAATACCCCAGCCCCCCTATGGCTAGGGTATTTACATTTCTTGCCGAACCATCCGTGCCGTTAATCCAGTTCACATCGCCATAGTTGAGACGGTTAAACTCATTCACCTGAAAGATATCTTTGAAAATCCGGCTCTTTTTATCGACAATGAGATCCAGCACCGACATCAAATCAGAACCCGGCGAAAGATCACCGAAAATACTGTCAACCGAGTCTCCCGCGTCGTCCGTTGAATTTCGTTTATACATCGGGATCAAGCTTTGAATAGCATCCTTGACCTGACGTAAGATCGTCTCCCTGCTCTCCAAAGCAAATACTCCCTCGCCAGTCCCCAGCCAGGCGGGATCGCCGCTACTGCCACCGGCAAGACTATCCTCATTAAGGTTGCTCCAATAGCTACCGTCACTATCATCCAAAGCGACAGACATCGCGAAAGTGGCATCATTATCGATCATGGAATTCAACTGATCAATTTCAGTGGCGGCTTTCCACAAATCAACACTGTGAGAACCATCCTTAAAATCTGTTTCGTTGATCGGCTTAAATTCGAGACTGGACAGCGCCATAAACTCTTCGTAAGAAATATCCTCAAGGTCATCAGCTTTAAAGTAATTTAAAGGGTCAAACGCATTCAGCGATTCAGCGGCACTCTTAAGCTTTTCTAAACGATATCTATCTCGATCCGTTGAACCATTGTCTGTTCCATTCGTATCGTATATTCTTTCCAGGGTGTCGAGATCCTCAACAGTCATCACCCCCCTAACGACTAATTGAGTTCCATTGCTTCCGTTTTGGAGATATCTCCCAGCGCTATTTGTAATAAAGCTCTGGAGCTCAGTCAGCCCGGTTCCGCTCAGTGCCGCCAAGGTTTCAGATGTTGAGTCTAACTGATTGGCTCCTGATAATTCTTGAAAGATACCAAGGTTTCTGTTATCCCGATCTGTCGAGCCATTGTCCGTTCCATTCGTATCATAGATAGACTTTAATCTGGTGAGCTCAGAGGAAGTTACACTACCCCTAACGAGTAACTTTCCGCCATCGGAACCATCACTGATATCACTATATTTTGTTCCGTTATCTGAGATAAACTGCTGGAGACTCTCAAGTCCTGTCCCGCTCAGAAAGTTCAGCGCTCCAGATATTGTCTCTACAGAAGCATAAGTCGCTTTCTCGTCCTGAAGGATTTCCCATTGCAGCCTTCGCTTAACGATCTTTCCCACCTCAAAATAATAGCGAATCATTTCCGAAGATATTTCATCCTGGTTCATGAGGGAGTCTGATCTACTCCCATCAAACCGACTCCCAAAAGTCGACACCAGCCGCACATCCTCATCTCCGCCATCTCCACGGGATCCATTTATTTTGCCGATTATACCGCCAGACCCATTCGCTCCATTCATTATTTCACTCACCCTGCCTACAAACTCCGGATTCCTTTTGATGCTGGTTATCGCGCCCTTCGTGTACTCATCCTTTGCGATCTCGAAAGCTTGCAGCTCGATCGCCCGTCGCTTCAGCCAGTTCAGCTTGGCACTTTTCTTGATTTCACCAAGCTGTTCATCCGTTAGTCCTGTTCCATCGATATCTTCGCCCACTTCTTGCGGGATAAAAAAGTTATACATTTTCATAGAGCCACCTGCCGTTTTCACGTCTACATAAAGCTGCTTCTTATCCGCATCATATTGCCAGATTTCCGGATTCGCGAAGTTTTTCAGAATGGCTTTCAAATCCGGGTTGCCCGCATTCGCTCCAAAAATCGTGGACATCGCCGTCTGATACCGGCGCCGAGATTCCATCATCAGCATGGAGAGATAAAAAATATCTTTATCTGTCCAGCGTGACGTATCGCTCAGGTCAATTCCCTTTCTGGCAATCTCGTAAACATTGGGGATATAATCCATCGCGTTTGTCCCATTGGCCGTTCCACTCCATTCCTCCTGCAATTTATTGAGGAAACTCTCAAGATCGCCGGAAGCCGTACCCTCTCCAAGCTTATCCAATAGATTATTATACGTATAAACCTTATTCCCTTCGGTTGAGAATCCTTTCATGTTTGAAGCTGTGAACAAAGAACCCGACATCAGAGAGGAATATAGACGACTATAGTCCACCACAGGAGAGGTTATCCCACTCTTTCGCAAATAGGCCTCATACTGAGCCGAGGCGACCGTCGTCGTGGTCAAATCGATACTTCCATCCGCGATTCCGTCACCATTATAGTCGGCTCCGAAGGTGGATCCATTGAAGTTCGCGATCGTGTGCTGCATATCCACCACCGTCGGATGGAAATTGACCCCTTCTTTAAACCCCTTGGAGTAGTCTTTTCCAGACAAATAACTGAAAAGTGGAACAACAGACGCACCCTCGCCCTGATAGTCTTTTTCTTTGCTTTTCTCGTCTTTATATTGAAGTTTTGCCTGAGTGGTTCCATCCATGACGAAACCAAGATCTCGGCCAGAAAGCGTCCCAATCCCGAGGTACCCGTCATAAGGAATACCCGCTAACCCCGTGAATCGGCTGAGAGACTGGTCATTCGTTCCATCTGCGTTGAGGTCAATTTGATCTCCTGAGCCCGAGAAAATCTTATCCTGAACGGCTGATTGCGATCCTTTCCACAAATCGTCCTCCCTGAAAAGCTTACGATTGTATACAGACTCCGCGAACTGATCCCCTTTCTTTTGATCTGTGACGCCGGACTTGCCGTACTTGTGCCCCGTCAAAGCATCCGTCACACCACGGGGCAGGAACTTCATCACTTC
This sequence comes from uncultured Candidatus Marinamargulisbacteria bacterium, assembly GCA_964358175.1. Taxonomy (GTDB): domain Bacteria; phylum Margulisbacteria; class Riflemargulisbacteria; order GWF2-35-9; family GWF2-35-9; genus CAYHOI01. Next base: position 12,503 of record CAYHOI010000009.1, read on the forward strand.
GTTGAGAAAGTTAATTTTGGTATCGAGCCATTGCTCTGCGGTTTCCGACTTGGACTGCATCGTAAAAGACGGTGCGTTCCAGTTTAAATACTTGTGTTCCGCCATCGCGAGCTTCGGCGTTTTCATCGGCTCTGCTTTTGAATACGTTTCTCCCATGACGATCCTTTCTCTACTCTACTAAAATTTATTCGTAACGAGTATCAACACAAAAGGGACTGCGCGGAATCCGCGCAGTCCCGAAATACCCTGCTATTGGTATTTTCTGTTAGTCAGTCTTTACTGGTTCAGCCCTCGCTGATACGTTTGAGCGGCCTCTTTCAGAACATTAGATGCCGTGGTACCGGTTGCACCCTGACCGCTGATACCCTGATTCATCTGCTGAAGCGTCGTGGAAATCAAGTAGAGCGTACCAGGATTCTGCATAATCCCATCCGCGTTGGTCAATCCCACGTCAAGACCCTCGATTTCCGTCTGAGTCAGCTGGACTGTGCCGGATGTGCCGATGGCACTCGTTAGTGTAGAGGTCATATCTTTAGCTTTACTCTGATCTGCTGCAGTAAATAAGATGTCTTTCTGTGTATCCGAGATAATTTCAGAGTCTTTGTTGATGTACGTTGCGCCACCGACATACTTGGGGTCGGTAGCAGATTGAGAAGTCTTCAAGGAATACACGTTACCCGTTAGGGGGTCTGTTGCCTCTAGCGTGACTACATTTCCTGATACAGCTGCCGTCCAAGTGAGTCCCTTTGGGATCTTGGTTGTCGTGTCACTTCCATCGCCAATCGTCAGTGTGGCACCCTCCCCCACCAGCTCATCTAACCCTTGCACATCAAAATCCTCCATTGAATCGAGGTTAACGGCTGCTTTCGCGACCACCGTTTTACCGTCAGCACCAAAAACAGAATATCCCAGGGTATTGGTTGTCTTATTATAGGTAACATTTACGTTCTTCCCCGCGGCAATAGCATCTAAAAGCCCCCTCAATTCCCCAAATTCACCTCCTGCATCCTCTATCATTTTCGAAATCTTCTTGCCGTCAATCGAAGCGTCCATGTCGGCTAAAGCATCAATACCATGCATGCTACCCCCGCCCGCCATGACCGTTGCGACCCCTAGAATATCCTCGAATTTTAAATTTTGCGCTGTTGCGATATTATTAATAGCTTCTGTAAGTGAAAATCCTCCCATGTTAATCCCCCCTTTTTAATTTTTGAAACTTCCCTGACGTTTTTTTTCATCCCCCCTTTTTTTCAATTTTTAAATTTGCTGTTGTTACGACCGTTACATGTACTAATATCGCCATCTTTCAGACATAATATGTATCGCTTTTTTTGAATATATTCATGGAGGGGGTTGGGGAGCCGTATGCTCGTCATGATTTAGTTTCGGGGATTACTTAGCAACTCACCTTACGCAGTGACTTAAATTCCATTCAAATTCCGCCCCTCTCTGTCGCTTTGCGACATCTCTCTCCGTTTACGGAGAAAGAAAACCTCCTCCCCTACCGCCCACCCTCTCCCCGACTCCCCTCCTCGGAGGGGGCTCTTCTGCGTTTCCAGAATTGTGTTGCGGATTGCAGTGAGGACATCCGGCAAGTGGAGAATGACCTCGCTATTGAGCCAAAACATCATGCCGCCGAAATTCGATATCTTGTTCGCGACGAGACCACATGGGTTGCGCTACTGAGCTTTGGGTCTGCGGCTTGGACGTGCTCAGATCGTGATTCTTGGATCGGGTGGGACACCCAAGCTCGCATAAGAAACTTGCAGAGAATAGCAAACAATACTCGTTTTCTCGTCAACCACAAGGTGAGTTAGTTAAACTGCTTCTTAATCGCCAATTCGTGCAGGGCTGTCGTGGATTTCAGCTCCTGAATATCTGTCTTCATGACTTTAATATCCTCATAGATGCTCCTGATATAGGGGCCAAGATCACGCTGCTCGGAGATATGGGTCTCCAGTAAAACTCCCTGCTTTCGTATATCGGTGCTCAGTTCGTCACGCAGGGCACCCAGCTTATTATCCATGGTCGTGTTCAACTTGCCTTCCAGCGACTCAAGTCTGTCGTCCAGGGTGGCATTGAGCTCCCCTTTCAACACTCCCAGCTTGTTATCCATGGTCACGTTCAGCTTGCCTTCCAAGGCTCCCAGCTT
>CAYHOI010000009.1:14754-33302 GCA_964358175.1 uncultured Candidatus Marinamargulisbacteria bacterium
CCCAGCTTGTTATCCATGGTCACGTTCAGCTTGCCTTCCAAGGCTCCCAGCTTGTTATCCATGGTCACGTTCAGCTTGCCTTCCAAGGCTCCCAGCTTGTTATCCATGGTCACGTTCAGCTTGCCTTCCAAGGCTCCCAGCTTGTTATCCATGGTCACGTTCAGCTCTTCTTTAAACGTTCCCAGCCTGCTGTCAAAGGCCGTACTCAGTTCTTCTTTCAAAACTTCGCGGATAGTTTGGAGAGATTCCTTGTCTAACATAGCAAGAAGTGTATCACAGTCACACCTAATACAACAAGAATCGAATGAGGATCTCTCCCCATTGCTTCACCTGGGGGACATCAGCACTCAGGGGTGTGAATTTCCATCTTTGGAGGGCTTCCTCTACCAGAAGATCCATTTTCAAATAACCTGACTTCTTTAAGATGGTCGTCTGCGATACACTCCCATCTGGAGCCACCCATATACGCATACGAACATCCGACTCAATTCCTCGTGCTCGCGCCCAGTTTGGATACTCCGGCACTTCCGAGTAAAGAATATTGCGATTAAATATCGGCCCGAAAAGCACTACATTTCCAGACGGATTCAGATCCACAGCCTGAACTCCTTCCGCACTACCCATGGCCGGTTTTGTCTTGGCTCCGACCGTCTCGTTGTCTACCCCAAGAGCCGACTTGATCTCATCATGCACCAATTCCCTTTCACCCGCTAGCGGAGCTTCCACCTCGGGCAAATTGACCTTTTCCTGGGCTTTGCCGGAAGACTTGGGAATATCTTTCGGCTCTACCAAGGGAGGGCTTTGCTTCGCAAGAACCTGTTTACGGGCTAAAACCGTCTTTTTCTCGGTAGGAGGATTTTTTTGTTCCTGATCATACACGAAAGAGACCTCCCAAAAAGAGTCTGCCTTAGCGGTGGCGATCTGATTTGTTCTCCAGGTAAGGAAGAGAAAAAGAAAAAGTAGCACCAAGTGTAGACCTAATGACAGCGCAACAGAACCAAAGGATTTCCACTTCATTGTGAAAACATTGTAACCGAAAATGGACGTCTGAACAAACCGATTAAAATAACATTCGTAGAGAAAAACTTAGGGATGGGTCTGCAATCACATGTCCCGAAAATCGCTCGTTACCCCCGGAGAGTAAATGGATAATCTCTCCCCCCCAAAACAAATCTGGACTCATCGCCTGCTCGTAGCGAACTGCGACATCCGCGTATGCACTCTTATAAAGTCCTGTCGAGGTGCTTCGCTCCCTTGGCACCAGATATCCATTGACTCCCAATTTCCCGCCCCATAGGGTTCTCTCATAGTTGAGATCCAGAAGATGATCTTCGGGATTCGGGATATCGCTCGGATACCAGACCACTTCAGAGTTTACCTGGAACATATCCACGGAGGTTCGCAGGGCAATCCAGTGAACTCCACCTCGAATAACCAGCAAATTCTTCACATTCTCCTGACTAAAATAGCCATCCCCATCGGGATCATCCCAAACCTTACGGTTGGCATAATTCTCCAAACGAATAAAACTATCTTCCTGGTGGCCAAAAAAGTTGGACACCGTTCCCCCGATAGACAGCTCCTCCTCAGGTTGAAGAAGCGCATCATTCCATTCTGAAAAGTCATACTTCAAGGCAGAATCCAAATCTGGAATCTGTATCCCCAACTTCGTCTCCCAGCGTACCTTGACCCCTTGAGTCACTACTGTATAAAACTCATCCTGACAAAACAAACTCAGCTTACCCAGGGAGCCATTCATCCAGGCACCTACGCCTAATTCTACCTGATGCTTCGCATCCATGAAGTCATAGGTCTTCGTAGACAGCACTCGAACATCCACGTAGTTATTCACGCGAGATGAAAGCAGATTAAGCTTCACATGGGAGGGGAAAGACATCTCCAAAAGATCAATTTTCCCGACATTCAGATCGAGACCGTTCTGAAACCATGTACCGCCCACATTCCCAGCGTAAGCATTGACAAAGTACATCTTTCCTTGATAAACATAGGGAAGATTCCAGAATCCGGAAAGACCAAGTTGCCATGAACTCAGACGCGAAGCCCCCATATTATGTTCCAGGCTGGTAAGATTGAGAACCGTCTGATCATCCAAAGCAATGGCTCCCAAAAAATAACCCGTTTCTTCAAGATTGTTTTGATAAGAAGGTTCACCCCCTGAACGTTCCAAAATAAGCATGTAGGGCTTCTTCTCCCATTGATATCCATGGTAGAGGTTAAACTTCAGATAAGAGGGAAGACCAAACGACAAGTCAGCCTCATTATACAGAAGGGATGAGGTGCTTTCCTGACATGTAAATTTCTGCAAATAGGCGACTTCTAACTCATCCGATGACAGGTTCATCGGCAAGAACCACTTCATTTCCCATGAAAGGGTGAGATCTGACGTTGCTCGATACGCATTATCCATCAGTGTTTCGCTTTTTGCGGTCACAAAGAGATCCGGCAGGGTAAACGCAGAATCCTGTGAAAAGGAAATTCCAATAAAGAGCAAAAATATTCCCAGGACTTTTTTCATCGCTTCTGCTCCCGATCCAATTGTATTTTCTTTGACATTTCCATTTCTAACTGTGTCCCAAACAACACATCAGCCTGCTTTGCTCCCAACAGTGCCTCATCATAACGCTTCAGGGCAAATAAACTCTGAACAGCTCCATAATGAGCATCCACAGATTGATTTCCCTTCGGGAAAGTTGTCAGACACAGACGATAGGTCTCAAGCGCCTTATCATACTGTTTCATATTGAAGTAAGTATCTGCGAGAAGAATCATCGAAGGCTCTTCAGCCTTTCTCAAAATCAACCTTTCAAGCGCATCGATCACACGATCATACCGCTCCAAGGCCAAGTTATTTTCAATCATCATCTTCTCAGCTTGACGCTGTTCGGTTAAATCGGAAGTTTGAGACAAATAGGCCATCAAAAAAATATTGGAGGCGTCATACTGTCTCAGCTTGCTTTGTACCCACGCCAAACTGAATAATACCTGCGAATACAATATTGGATAAGTGCTCTTGCGCGATTCTAAGGCATTAAGCACCGTCGTATAGTCCATTGCAGCATCCTTATAAGCGTGCAGATTGAAGTGGGCATCCCCCATTTTGATGAGGGATGTCAGGCGAAGGGACTCATCATTTGAACGGCTCAATCGGGCAAATTGATCTTTCGCTACGATATAATTTTTCTGGTTATACTGGCTCCATGCCAGAGCGTAGATAGCCGATTGTTCAAGGGCAGACCCTGGCTTTGCATATCGTAAAACTGTCTGATAACTCTCAACCGCTTTTGCATAAAGCCCGCGAGCATCGTATAAATTCCCAATAGCCAGGGCAGCAACAGAGTAAGTCTGCTGAACAGAGGAGAGCTTCTCCATGGCGTACTCGGATTGGCCAAGTTTGTACGCAGACAGCCCCTCATAGAGCTTAAGCAATGGCTCATAGACCTTGGTAGCATGGGTGGATCGAAACTGGGCTGCTCGTTCAAGCACAGAGGGATAATCCTTGAGGAAAAATTTAACTTCTAACAACCGAAAAGCCTTTTCTGCCATGAACTCCGGCACTGCCGGCAAGGCCTCAAAGGCTTCCTGCGAGTATTCATACTGGCCAGCTTTAAGGGATTTGAGCGCACGGGCATACGATACCCAAACATCCGAGCTGACCAGACCGGCCTTCGAGAAGTGATCCAAGGCAGCATCATAGTTTCCGGTCACGAGGTTGTTCCACCCCAAAAGGGCTGTAAGATAGGGATCCCCCACCGAAAATTTCACGGCTCCTGACTGCTTGAGGTACAGTGCGTCTCTGAGTTCCTGAATAGCCGCTGAACCTTCCTCCATAGACATCTTATCCAAAGTTTGGAATTGGCCTTGACGGTAATAATCGACCGCCTGGAAAAGTGAAAGATTGATCTGCTGTTCAGAACGAAGCTTCCTGGCATCCAGAAAGGGCAAAAGCCTGTGAACCTCTGCCCAATGTCCAAGCTGATAATGGCTCAAGATCGCCGAATAAAGCATTTCACTGTCAGCAAGGTTTGGCGAAGGATACGCCTCAGCAAACCCTTGGGCGTAGGAGGCGTAGTCCTTTAAGAGAAATTGCTCTTTAAGCGTAAATGCTTGAGCATGACCGGCGTGGCTCCCAAATAATGGTGACTGACTCAGTAGCTTTAGGTGTTGCACCATCCCCCGTTCACCCAGGGACAGTCGCAAAGCCTCCGAACTTCCTCCAAAGGAAAACAGGCACAACGCACCCGTTACCAGTCCAATTCTTACGTAAACTCTATACATCGAAGAGAGCGTTCACCGCCAAAGAGGCAGGGCCGAGATGCGCACACAGCACAACACTTCCCTTTTGAACAAGAACGGGGATCTTATAAGCCTTTTCGAGCGTTATACGCAAAGCTTCCGATTGATCTTTGAGACGTGAGTGAGATATTCCAAGCATCTTTATTTTCAGTTTACAGGGTTCAACCTCCATTTTCAAGCGAGAAGACATCGTATTGATGGCATCTAACAAGTCCTTTGAACGAGACAGGATTTTAAAAGTCGCCTCTCCTTTCTCGATCATCAGTACCGGTCTAAAATCCAAGGCTTCCCTGATCAGTGAACCAAAGGCCGACTCCATGTTCACCTGAAGCATCCCAAGCATGGCAAGATTATTCAGGGATGTCATGGTTAGCACAAGCCAATTCCTAAGAATGAGCGCGTTGAGGTAGGACTCACACTCCTCCTGCGACGCACCCGACCTGACCTTCTCGCGTAAAGCAATCGCCAGCATTGTTAACGCCTGGCCCGCCGTTCGGGAGTCAAAAACACGAATGGAAACATCCTGAAATTTCTGGGCTGCCTCTTGTGCATGCCTTACCGTCGGACTGAAAGCCTCTCCCAAATGAATGGAGCAGATAACGCGGGCTCCTTCTTGAACCAAAGTGGAGTAAAGCGAGAAAAAGTCTTCCACCGTCGGAGGAGCCGTGGCAATTGCCACGGGTTGTTTCTTCTTTTGAGCCAATCGTTCATAAAAGTCCTCTTCATGAATATTGACACCGTCCAAGAAAACTTTACGATCCAAATGTACATAAAGGGGGATCACATTTATTTCATTGCTGTTCGCCAAATCCGGATCAATGGACGAAGTGCTGTCTATCACGATCCGTATAGGGTTCGACTTGTGGGCGGGAGATTTCTTCTTTTTGCTCATCATCTCCTTGATCAATTCTAACGACAGTCCTTTGCTTTTGTAGTGGAGAATATCCTCTATCGTTTTCTCTACATCCGCACCGAAATTTCTACGTTTCCCTGCCGTACGAAATGCAGATTCCAAAAGCCCCTTCTCTTCCCAAAATCTCAAGGTTCGCGTGGTCAGCTTATACTTTTCAGCCAACTCTTTAATACGAACGATCTCTGACATGTCTTCCTCACGCTCCTCTTCGTAATGATGTTATCATGGATATCCGCTTACGTTAAATCCTTATTTCAGATCTTACATGCCCTTCGGCCGAAAAAGTGGACGCATCAAGATCCACTTCCACCAAGTCACAGCTGAAAGTTCGAGTCTTGTGCGTAACGCTCACGTGCCCCCGCAGCATCAGCACATGCCTCGTCAAATCCAGAGTTCCCTGGCCTGCGGTAGCTTTGAAATCTGGCTTTGAGAACGAAACAGCTCCCCCCATTGAAAGCAGACTCTGATTGAAATTAAGCGTCATCGCTTGTGCCTGCATCTTCTGCTCACGCTGGATCAAACGAGTATTCGTAAAGCGGAATTCTCCACTCTCATTCATTCGGCATTCAGCCCCACTTGCGTTCAATTGTCGATCCTCAAGGATAAATCCTGCTCCGAATATGGCTTGTCCAGTCTGGTCATCGACCACACCCTGAGGACTTCGCAAAACAGTTGTCCCCTTGCGGATGATGATATTGCCTGACAGAAGAACCTGTTTACTTTTTTCATTAATACTTAACTCATCCACCGTCATATCTACTGAGGAGCGTAATTGAACCGATACCTTCATGAGCCTTAGTCGTCTCTCCTTGAAATGCATCTCTCCCGACTGTGCGTTCAACTGCCTCAACAGGAGTCTCTGCTGGCGATCCCAAAGTTGTCCCTGATGAATACCCTTGAGGCGATAGCGATCATCTCCATCCGATTGGGCTTGGCGAACCCCCAACTGCCAACGGGGGGAATCCTTCTCCCATCCTCTCAACATCAACCCCCTCAGCTCAAATGCGGGTCTAGCATCTGCAAATTTTGGCTCCAATTCATGTCCCGTATTTTGGAGAGTCCAGAAGCCAACCTGTATAAGCATAAGGAGAATGATTGCGCTGAAGGCGCAAATGGCGGTGGTTTTAATCGGGCTCATGCCCCCGAAACAGACAACTCCGAAATAAGAATCGAGGGGCAAATCATATTTCCACTGGTCGGAAATTGATCCACATCATTGGCAATTTCCTGGATCCGTCCCAAAACAGAAAGGATATCTCCTGCGATGGTAAACTGCTTTACCGGCCCCTGAATCACGCCAGCACGAACCAAATACCCCGTTGCCCCCACACTGAATTCGCCATTGACTGCATTCGCAGTATGCATCCCCATCACATTGGTCAAATAGAGAGATTCTCCTTGTGAGCGAGACAATAGCGTCTCACGAGAAACGGTTCCCGGTCGAACCACCAAATTGGTCGACCCAATGACGGGGCCTGCACCAAAGCCATGTCGCAAAGCATTCCCAGTCGAGGCTCGTCCTTCTCTCGCCGCAGTTTTACGATCATACAGGAATTCTTTGAGCTGGCCATTCTCAATTAGAACAGTTCGTTGTGCGGTACTGCCTTCCCCATCGAATGTCTGTGTCCCCAGGCCATCAGGAAGAATAGCATCATCGGTTAAAGTAAAGATCGGCGGAGCAATCTGCTCACCTTTTCGGCCAGCAAGAACCGACTTATGATTTTGAACCTTATCCGCAGAAAACAGCCCCCCAAAAGTCCCTAGGAACTGTGCAAGCACATCATTGCGCATCACCACAGGGTAGAGTCCTGTTCTTAGGGGTGCGGCATTGAGCATCGAGTAGGCTTCATGGGCAATCTCTCGAGCCAGCCAGTCCATATCCAACTGCTGGTATCTAGGCCTGTATTGGGAAGCTGATCCGGCCTCCATACAATCCCCATCCTGAGCAATCACCTCCCCGCCAAACCCATAATAAACAGACTCCTGAAACATTGTTTTACTAAACTTGGTTCGATAAGCCAATCGATTTCTTGATTCAGAGTACCCTAAATGTTCGACAAGCTTAATCGCAGGATGCTTTGCAAAAATACCAGACTCGAGATCAAGAAGTTTTTGCACTTTATCTGAAATCGGAACCGTCTCAAAGGAGGAATCACATGGCACCTCAAGTAATGCAGGAACCACGCTATCTCCCATGCGAAAATATTCATCGGGAGGCATGTACTTCAAGACGAATAATGCCTTCTCTATCAGGCGATCTGCATTGTCTAAATCCAGTCGATTACCATAAACCAGGCTAATTCGCTGGCCTTTCATTAACCGGATTGCATATCCAACTTCAACGCTTTCTTTCAAGTCTTCGACTTCTCCGCCACGAACAGCAATATGCCGATCCTCGCTCCCCTCGAAATAAATATCCCAATTGTCCAACGCCTGCTTCTCCAAGCGAGAGCTTACATCGTCTAAGAAAGTTTCTTCTCTATTTTCCACCGATAACCAGCTCCCGTATTTTTAGCGTCGGCTGAGCATCACCCACCGGTACACAGTCATATTTCCCGCATATGCCAGGGATAAACGATTTATCATTCCCCACTCGCTCAATGTCCATGAGTACGGCAGGACCGTTCCCGATGAGGCTGGCTCCTTTGATGGCAGACCCAATTTTGCCTTTCTTAATCAAATAGCCTTCCGCCACTTCAAAGATAAACTCGCCGTTTGTTATATTCACCTGACCCCCGCCCATTTTGTTCACAAGAATCCCCTCCTCCACAGAATCGATAATCACCACGGGGTCATCCATCGTATCCTCGATAAAGGTATTGCTCATTCGCGGAACCGGTTTACTATGATAGGACTCTCTCCGACCATTACCTGTGAGAGGAAGGCCCAAAAGCCCCCCATATACACGATCTGTCATATAGCCTCGAAGTACACCATTTTCAATAAGAACCGTCCGACTGGGCCGAATCCCTTCATCATCGAACCCATAGCTTCCAAAAAGCCCTGGTATGGAGCCATCATCCACGACCGTCACACACTCTGATCCCACCCGCTGTCCCACACGATTTTTGAAAATGGAGGTATCTTTGTAGATGAAATCGGCCTCCAAAGCATGTCCGCAGGCTTCGTGAATCATCGTCCCCCCTGAAATCCCTCGTTAGACCACAGGCATTTTCCCCGTTGGGGCGGGTTTGGCTCCTAACATAAGAAGTGCACGTTTCACCACTTGATCAGACATTTCTTCTAATGGGAATTTCTTAAACAATTCTGCCCCGCCCGTCACCCCTGGGCCTTCGTAGGCCGTCTGAACTTCTGAGCCTTCTTTGGCTACCGCATGAACTGTATATCGCTCATAATCACGATCATCCTGGGCAACAAATCCCTCACTATTGACGATCCAAACACGCTTTCGAGCCTGATAGTAGCTCAGGGTCGCCTGAGCAATCAATGAAGAGGCCTCTATCATCCGGCGTCCTGTTTTAAAGAACCCCTCAACCAATGGCTCATAGGAAGCCAGCGCAATAGGCAACACCTTTCCTGTGTAGAGTGTCTCATGAGAAACCTTGCTTCGAATAGGATCCCCTTCAGGAATGGATTCAATGATATTCTGCGCCTGTGCAACCAACTTCTCATGATTCAAGTCACTAGAGACCACACTGAAAGTTTTATCTCCACGGACAAGTCTGAGGTGAAGGCCTCTGTCTTCGCCAGTCTTGATAGATTTTAGAAGATTATTCTCTAGAACGAAGGAGAATAGATCCTCCTCCTCGTAATAAATCTCTGCGTAATTTCCACCTTTGGAAAGAAGAACATCCAGTAATTTAGTCAGGAATGAGGCTTCCAGTTTCTCCATGCGCTAGACCTGAGTACGCATCAGCTCCTGATAACCCTCCACGAGCTTGTTGCGAATCTGCATCATATAGTTGAGCGACATGCCCGCCTCTTCTACAGCGATCATCACATCATGCAAATCCGCAGACTTATCCACGGCGAAATTCTGGGTCATGCTGTCAGAGCGGTTAAGCAATGCATTGGTAGATTCAAAATTATCTTTGAGAATTGAAGAAAACTCCGAAACAAAATCGGACTTTCCCCCAAGCCCCTTCAGCCCAAGACCTGAACTCAACCCCCCGATAGAACTAATCAACTCTGACATGATTTCCCCCTACCCACTACACCCGCAAAATTAATTATACGTATTTTCACTTAAGACGCAAGCCCTTGGTTCCGACACTGCCACGTTCATTTTGAATCAGCCTTTTTACATAACCTGACATGGAAGTCTTGCTTAAATAGGCCTGCAAGCGAACAAATTCATATTCCTCGGTCGAAACCGTTACATTAATTGCAAGCCGTTCAGATTCTTTTTTTGACATTATCTATACTCTTGCGAAAATGGGTTTCGCCGTTGTCATTCGTCGCTCATTTACGCACAGTAAACGTCGCTCCTCATTCCTAGCCGAAAAACCATTTTCGCTAAGAGCAACAAAAAACCAAAAACTATCCGGCAGGTATCCATATTCTGAACACCTGCCCTCAGTTTCCCCCCTGTGCAATCCCCCTGTCAACGCAACATTTTGTTCAAATGTTGTTCTCTAACACTACGCTAGAAATAGACCCTTGTCAAATTGAAGGCACCCATTTCAACGCTTCAACATTACAACACTTTTACGAGTTCCACCAAGAATTGTGTGGTTAGCTAAGATAACTAGTGGTGGAACACCATAAATAGTGATGAAGTCAGCTCCTGATTACGTTAAATGAACGACCCAGTCGCAAGCAATTCTTTATACTTATCAAAACGTTTTTTAAAAACATCCATATGACCCAGTATAGGCCTCAACTTTTCAATGGCATCACCCTTAAGTTGCCGAACTCGTTCCTTCGTGATATTCAATTTTTCCCCCACTTCATCAAGGGTTAACGGGTTCCCATCCTTTAGCCCATATAGATTTTCGATCAAAAATATTAGCCGACTCATATCAACCCTTCCTGGACTCTTCTCAAGAGCCATAAGACCCGCTCGCACTGCGGCTTTAAAAAATTTACGGGAATCCGCTTCATCCAAGGATTCAGCCCCTTCTGGTTGGGCCGGAATGCAATCGCCAAGACATTTATCCTCAAACACGGGTATACTGAGGGATTGAATCTTTTCTGCCGGATGATTTTGTTTGATGGCTGTAAGATTTATCACCTGCTTAGGTAAATGAGAATCTAGGGCAAGAAGTTCTGCGACATATACCATTGAATAGTTATATTGATTCTCACATTTAAGGTTGATATACTTGGTCAATCTCTCAAGTGTAGGTTCTTTACGATGTTCCTTAACGTAGTTCCCAGCTTGTTCAATGAACAATGCTCTGCATTTAAGAGCTTTCCCTGCTATGCTAATGGAACCATTTTCAATCACGATTGCATCCGTAATACATTGACATATCGCTACTGTAGCGTACGATAATAATGTTGTTCCGAGAGTGTGATTATAGCTTGAAATAGCCCGATCTAATCCCCTGAGTCCTGCTTGAACCAAGTCCGGCAAATCCACTCCCTGATCTCTATATTTTAGTGCATTACTTTTCACCCATCTCACATTGTGTATAAGCAGAATGTTTCTTATTTCTAAAGAGTCCTTCTTAAGCCCTTCAAGATTGGCAATTTTCTCATCCGAAAAATGGAGTTCCGTGCAATTTTTTTCTTCTTCTTGCTTATACTTATCAGGGACAAACTCTTCTTTTTCGCTCATGCCAAGAACATCTGGAATGAAATTAGCAGAAAAATATTTAGAAAATTTCTTAGGCTCTCGCTTTCGGATAAACTCTGCTAATTCCACAACACTTGTTTTAGCATTCGGCGTATGTTGTTTCACTTCGTCAAGGATTCTATCGATATATAACTCATTGCGTGAAAGCTTAAACTTGGAATTGTTGGCTTTCCCGATGCAAAAGGCTATAGCCTGCCGAATCTTTTGAATAATCAATCGTTTTTCTGCATTCTTGAAGTTATGTTCTGAAAAAGCTTCTATCAGCGCACTTTTCCCAGCTTTTAGCAACTTTTCTTCGGGTACACCTCGGTGACCATATTCCTTCACGATCTTCATTAGCCATTCTTGATTGTCTTTTGCAAGGGCTTCGCAAGCCTTTATTGCTTGATTTTCAGAGGTTCTTAACTTTTCAAAATAATCGTTTACCTGATTGGCACTTAAAACAGGAAGACTAAAATAACTTTTGAGAAGACCTGTTTCCCAATCTATTCCCACATCATTTTCGCAAGCAATTATTTTAAAATGCGCTCTCATATTAAAGTTATCGGCATCGTTGTTCAAAAAATTCACTAAATTTCACTATCTGATGGGATTCAATGTCTAAGTTAATCCGAAATCATTTTAAAAACAAAGTACAACCCCGCGAAAAAGCTAAACACAATACCCAGCACCAAAAAGATACTATGCGTATGAAATAGTTTATCCAGAAAAGTCCCGATAAAATAGAAAACGAGCAAATTGAGAGCAAGCGTAAAGCCAATCTGATAGACCATGCCGATATCGTTCTTTTTCACTCTAACTCCTAGTTTTTATTCACCATCTCGATCATCGTATCCAGCATCTTGAGTCGCGTCTGAATCATGTTCACGTTCGCACCATATCCCCCTGTCGCGGCCATTTTGGTAAGCGTTTTGGAGTAATCCACATTGGAAGCCTCATAAAAGCCCTGTTTGATAGAAGCCTGCTCGACCTCCTCGAGTTGCATTTTGTCTTTATCGTCACGATAGAACAAAACGTTGTTAGGTGTTTTTAGCAATTTTGTGTCCGCCACCTTCACCACACCAATGCGCGCCAAAAGATTATTTTCTTGATCATAAATTTGCCCTCGTTTATCCACCTTGAAACTTGTGAATGGAGGAAGATCGATTGGGCTCAAATCTGCCCCCAGAACCAAAAACCCACCGGCCATATAAATCAACTGTCTTTTTTCGTTAATCTCAAACCGACCATCACGTGTCAGAAAAATCCGCCCCCTCGGATCTTTTAAAACAAAAAACCCCTCATTTTCTAATGCGAAATCGAGAGCCCGCCCGGTATTCACGAATGCACCGATAGACATTTTATTGAACCGAGACCGCTCTTGAAACCCAGTTTTAGGATTAAAGCGAGCATATTGAGTGACTTCTTTATACCCAGGCGTTTTGGCGTTCACCACATTTTCCATGGTAATCTCGCTGCCCATTTCGCTCACATCCATCGCATTCGCGGCAATATCCAAAGTTTTATCTACACCCCATCCCAATGAAAACAAAAATAGGCTCGCGAAAACCAGAGAAAAAGGGTGACGGAATTTCCTCATTTGGTCGGCTTTGCTTTGAGTTTCTCAAATTTACTGGAAGAGCCTTTTTTCTTTTGTTCCAATCGATAAACAAAGGCCAACACCTCCGCCACAAGTGTATACAAATCAGGGGGGATTTCTGTTTCAAGATCAAGCGACGACAATAGCTTGGCCAGGGTAGGATCCTGGTAAAGAGGGATTTCATGCTCCTCTGCCAAACGAATAATCTCTTCGGCAATACTTCCTTTCCCTTTGGCCACGATCATCGGGGCAACATTCTTTTCCGCATCATATTTGATCGCTGCGGCTAATTTAATTGGATTCTTTTTTTCTTCCACTTTTAGCCCCTACGCCTCAGCCCGAATTCGTCTCAAGTTATCCAGGTCGATGGTGGGACTGAGAATTTTGATAATCTCAATACGTTTAACTTGTGCATTAAAACCTTTCACATTGAAATCCAGACTGGACATGCGCTCTCTTAATATCGCGGAGTTGGCTGTAATCAAACGACGTGCATCATCATTCGCCGCATTAAACACATACCAAATATCCTGACCACTGATATCTACGATCACCGCAACATCTCCAAGGGTTTCTGTTTCAACCTTCATAATAATCTGTGTTTTAAGAGGATTTATTGGGGCATTTTTCTTCGTGGCATCACGTTTAATCAGTATTTCAATATTTTTAGGTAATTCGCTAAAAGGATTCGGAATCATCCAATAGTGGTACTTATCTGGCATCCCGGGATCATAATATTTGGAAAGCTTACTGAGCACCGCCTGCCCCGTTAGATTGTCCATCGTATCTCCCAGCTGAGTCTGGAGCTCTTCCAAAACTCCCATGAGCTCATCCTGCTTTGAATTGGGTTTTGCCTTCATCGATTGCAGAAGCCCCGCAAGGAGTGCCTTCAAAGCATTCATGTCTCCCAGCAAGGCTCGTGATCCATCAAACTGAGCCAAGTTCCCACGACCCAGCAAACTCTTAAGCACGCCAGATTCCTCTTCGTTCAAAAAACCTGACGAATTTTCATCAACCATTTTTTGAAGCAATTCCAGCTCTTCTTTAGACAACTCGCTATTCGGAGACATTAAACTCTTAAGGGCCGCTTGTTGGGGCTGATTCATGCTCACTCCACGGGTAAGAGCACTCCCAAGAACAATCTGCTCGGATTTTGAGGCAACCGCAGGCTTGGAAGAAAAATCCTTATTCTGGGCCTTGCGGAGGGACAGATCAAATTCAGAGAGAAGCGCTGCGAGGCGATTGGCCAGTGATGGATTCAGGACTGCTTGGCCAGAAAGAGTTTGGTTGGCATGAGAAATGCTTGCCTGCAGATTCTCAAACTGAGCAGCAAGATTGTTTTCATTCGCAAAGAACTGTGTAAGAGACCTCACAGCCGCCTGATTGGTAGCCACACCTTTCGCAAGCGCGGTAAAAGCCGAGGCCAATACAGAAGCATTCGATCCTTTATTTTGCAGGGCTTTAAACAGCTGCTGAAAATTCTCCTCACTTAACTCCAGGCCATATTCCAACATCTTAGACGCTAATTGCTGATTCTCTGTCGTATCAGCCAAACCAACACTCATTAATTGAGCAGAAATATCTTGAGAGGAGAGCGTGCGAGCGACTGTGGCAGAGCTTGATGAAATAGTGGCTGCTGACGTGGTTGAAGAGGATGATAGGGTCGAAGACGTTTGAGGAGAGGAAGTAGATGTTGGCCTTGATGTTGTTGGAGAAGACGTGGAGGATGAAGTAGACTGGCTCTGTGACTCCGTGACAGATTCCGACTCTGTAACGATTTGGGTCGTTGGTTTAATCGTAGGCCATATAATAGGTGCTCCAGGATGCATTCCCCCGCCTGATCCAGCCCCAACTGAGTCCATATGACTTACGCCCCTTCTATTAGTTTTAACTCATCATGAAACATTTATGTGACGATCATTATACCAGATGAGCGCAAAGACAGCTTTATTTTATAAGGATATTGTATTTTTGGATATCATCCCTCCTGCTTGAGAGGCCTCAAAATCTCCTTCATTTGCAGGATGAGCGCAGTGAGTTTTCTCAGAATCTGACTTCGTGAATCCTCGTCTGGTATGGACTCTCCAAACGTATTTTCGATAAAAAGCTTCAGCCCTGTTAAATCATTCTTAATATCATGAGCAATCCAGTAGTGCATGGTTTTCAGTTCTTGCTGGCTCTCAGACACATCTCTTTCAAGCAAATTGACCCAATTTCGTTCACTCTCATACTGACGCTTGATGATGTCGTAGGGCTGTATGCGATCAAACACACAATTGGCCTGTTGCAAAATCACCTGAAGCACACGCAAATCTTGCGGGGTGTAAGGATCCTCAGATATTTTTGAACCGATGATCATGAAGCCCTCCAATCCACTCGCCGAACAAAACGGCAATAAGAGTCCCTTACGATTGACTTTGACCTCTACAAGCTTCTCCAAAAGCGACGAATCCACCTCCTGAATTTTCAGAACATGCATTTTCCAAGTCAAAAACCTACATAAAGGATCATCAGATTTTAGCACTGTTATACTTGGATCAAGAGCCTCTCCTGAGTCACCCTCCTTCACCAGGAAGGAATAGATCCCCTTAATATGCATAAAGTGAGCGATCTCCTCACGAACAATGCGACAAACCGATGCCTTATCCAGAACCGGCAACAAGCGACTCGCCACATTGTCCATGAGCCGTTTCGTGTCATACCCGTCTGTGATCCATTTTTCCTCAAGTGGTGTTTGAATCAGCACCCTCAGCCGATAGGCAAATATAGACCAGAACAACGTAAGAATCAGCACAGAGAGCACTTGAAATAATCGAAGATCCTCAAAGCCTATATAAACCGAAAAAAGGCTTCCCGCCACAATCAAAGATGTACAGATATAAGCCGCCGCACGAGTAACGACAAGCTTTATCCCCATGAGTTCGTGTTTGAGAATGGAATACGTAATGGTTAAAAGAAACAAAATCACGAAGTAGTACTCCAGCCTGAGACGAGCCTTTAGGATTTGATTGAGAACTCCAACCAAAAAACCCACTGAAAGAAGGGTGCAAAAATAGAAAAAATATTTGCGACCCCGCTTTTCATGACCGCTCAAGAATACTAATAATCCCACAGCGAATATGGTGATTGCGGCTACTACAGATGAAACCAATTGGGAGCCAATCACCCGTTTAGCCTTCCTTTCCCGCTGCCATTACTTTCAAATAAATCGACGTTCCACCGTCAACATTTCTAAAAAAACGAAACTCTCCTCCGATTTGATCCATGATGGCTCTGCATATAGATAGCCCTTGTCCCGTGCTGTATTCATGCTCAGGGCTTTTGCCCATGCCCGCCCCCTGATCTGCTATCGTAACGGCCAGAAAATCCCCGTTCTGGGTCGTCGAGATGCCAATGGTTGAATGGAGCGGAGAGTGGAATACGGCATTCTCTATCAGATTCCTAATGCAGATTTTTAGTTTGTTTGCTTCTCTGACAAAAACTTTGTTTTGTGGAAAATCCAGCATAAAAACGAGCTTTTTTTCTAGGGTCATTGGCAGGATATCTCGCAAAATATCCACAATAATCTCGTTAATTGGAGCCTCGATTTGATTTGGCTGAAACCCCTTGAGCATATCGATTCGCCCATTAATCGTTTCGAAAGCAAGTCGAAGAAGATCGTAATTGTCGCTTCTTCGTGTTGGCTTATTGATACTTCGATCAATCAGATTCTTGATAGCTCCGAGCTCCCTTTTGAGTGTACTCGATACCCATTGAATCGCAACTTCCAGCTCTCCCTGAGTTGAAACGAATGTCTCCTCCAATTCTGAGCTTCTCGTTTTAGCCTCTTCGTACTCCCAGGCAACCTTCTCATAGAGCAAGATTCGATCAAGGGTCAGACTACATTGCCTCGAAATCACGTCCAATAACTGTATCTCCCTGTGAGAATAAGCAGCTCCCGATATTTTCCTGTTAAACAAGAGGATCCCCTCAGGCTTTGAAGAAGAGTAGATGGGCAAAATCACCTTAGCCGGAGGACTCCCCAAAAAATTGCTCAACTCACGAAACTGAATAGAAAATTCTAGAGCAACATCACGGTGAGTAGCTAAATATTGAGCAAGAAGCTGTTCCTCCTCTGGATCAAGCCGTATTTGTTCTATATACCCCCGATCTGTCTTAAGTTTTTTTGATTGAAAAAATACATAATTAAACGCACTGAGCTTAAGCGCATCACAGATCAATTGAGAAACTCCTTGAAATACTTCTTCTCGGCTCACACTTAGCGCAAGTGTGCTGGAAATTTCTCCAATAAGCTGATCCGGATCATAACTATCAGAAATCCATTTCCTTTCAAGGGTTAATTGAATATTCTTTCGCAGACGAAAAGCAAAAACAATCCAGAAGGAGCTAACGCCAAGAGTTGAAACCATTTGAAAAAAGGGACTAAATCTGGATAGCTCATACACCATACTGGTGGACAACCCCAGAAGTGTTCCGACGATACCATAGATCAAAACACGGGAAATGACCAACTGGATATCCATTTATTCAATGATTAACAACACATCCTACACGCTGATCAAGGTCTCAATAAAATTGTAAGAGTCTTGAAGATTGTTAAATTCCTCAATCCTGCGGATAATCAGGAAAATCTTTTCCATATCCTCTTCTTTGTCGATATAGTCGAATGCACCCGCCTCCATAGCCTTTCTAGCCAGATCTTGATTGCGAAGCCCTGACAACATTATTCCCGGCACATTGAGGCGTTCCGTTTGGATATAATTCAAAACATCAATTCCGTTTTTATCCTCTTTTAAATCAATATCAATGAGGGCAAGGTCAACCTCGGGACTAAGCTTCTCAATCGCATCAGCGAAACTCGGAGCAGTCTCAACCTGGTATCCTCGTTTTTCAAAGAGTCCTTTTGCACCTCGCAAAAAGATTTCTTGGTCATCCACAATAAGAATTCTCTTAATTTTCTTCCTTCGCTTCCCTGCCATATGGTCAATAAGATCTACCAAAACATGTTTCTGTCGATCAGAAAATAGTCTTTCTTCCTGGATCAAGAGAATGATTCGCTCAACTTGACTGGTCTCATCCGGATTGGTCATCAATGCGCTGGCATCAAGACCCAGCTCACCGAGAATCTTTAAGGCTTTGGATAACCCAGGATCATTGATTTTGCCATCTTCCATTAATTTAATGGTATTGCGGTCTATGCCCACTCTTCCGCCTAAATCTTGTAAAGAATATCCAAGACTTTTTCGTCTCTCCTTGATTCGATCTCTAAACTCCTCTAATGTCACAAATCGTCTTACCATCATGCACTCCTTGTCGTTAAGGATCCAGCCCTGTCCCAGAAACCAGAAACCAATTTGGTTTTAGTATATACTTCGACCGAATTGGTTTTCGGTTTTTCCAAAACCTGAAAACCAATAGCACTTCGACAAGCTCAGTGACCGCTCAGTATAACTAAGACTAGTTCGACAGGTGTCACGGTGAGCGAGTCGAACCGCTCACTACAAGAAAAATTGATCCGAAAATCAATTAAGTCTTAGTATACTTATACTACATGCTCGACAAAACGTAAACCATTACACCGCATACATATACATAAGAATCCAAAATTTCGCAACCACAATCTTTTATATACATTTTTGGTATTTTGTATTGACAAACTGCTTTTTGTTGTAATATATTATCTGATATTGATATTCTTCTTAGACACGCTTAAGCGGGCAGAAAGGAGGTGAGATAAATTATGGCGCAAAAATTCGAATCCCCAAAATTTGGCGGTCAAGCAATGGCACTTTGTTCAGCATGCAGCGGAAAGATCCCTTTGCATAGTGCAGCAACCAGCCTCAACAGCATTACCGATGAAGACTGGAAGAAAAGAACAGGAGCCGAAGCGTGGACTAAGTACGCTATTTAGAATATATCTACACTAAGGCAGTGTCATGAAATAACCTTTACAAACGACACCCTGATTTGATACTATTTTT
>CAYHOI010000010.1:0-33176 GCA_964358175.1 uncultured Candidatus Marinamargulisbacteria bacterium
TGGGATGAGTACCAGCCTGGGCGATTCTGTGGTAGGTCTTCGAGCCCTCAGTATTTTCCATGATATTTTGTCACAGTATTTTGAAGACATCATTATCGATGTTTTTCAGTTGGAGCCGGTAACCACGATTAAACTCTACGACAAAGACCCCATTATCAGGAAGGTGTTTCAGTTGCCACTGCCAGTAGATCGTTTTTTTGGATACAACGCATATATCGATTTTAGTGGATTTATCGTTCGAGAGGAGTTTAACAACCAGCCCATGATCGATTTTTATCTGGAGGCATTGTCCATTCCAAGAAACAGCATCCCGCCCGAAGGCAAGCGAAATCATATTTATCTTAATCCGATCGTGGCAAAAATGTTGGAAAAACCGATCTCTCTACTGAGGGCGGATCACGAAAAGATTCTTCTGTTCCATCCCCAAGCCTCATCAGCCCTACGTTCAATCCCAGATGATAAAATTCCTGTCATTCTGAATGACATCCTGAAATATACGGATTATATGGTTATTTCAGCTCAGCCAATTAAGTTCACCCATCCCCGGTTCAAGGACATCTCCTACTTGTCGGCTAGCGTGGATCACTTAGCTTATATTATTTCTCAAGTGGATGCACTGATTTCTGTTGATACGGTGATGAATCACCTGGCAGATGCTTTTGATATTCCAGCATTGATTTTTTTTACCTCTATCGAACCTCGTTTTAGAAATCAATATTATCCGTTTTCCGAGGGAGTTATTCTGGGCGAGATTAAGGAAAACATTCTTTTGGGTAAACACAAAGAAGATCCGGCCACTTCTGAAGAATGTAGAGCTTATATTGGCAAGTTATGGTGTGGATTCGATATTCAGGCCTACTTGCCGATTTTAAAAAAATTAAGTAAACGAAAAAAACAACCTGAACCTCTTCGGTTCCCAGACCTCATTAACAGCATCCTGAATACGGTTGAGGAGGCAGGTCAACTTGTGAATCAGGCAGAAAATAAAAAGTCAGGAAATTCGAAAGAAATGGTTGATAACAATCCTCCTGTTAAAAGCACAACTCCTCAAAAACGGGAGCAGAATCAACAAATGAACCCATCACGGTCAACCAGACACGCTCAGCCGAAGGAACGAACGAATGGAACCCTTAGGCTCAATCTCGGTTGCGGAAATAAGGTTTTGTCGGGATATGTTAATGTCGACAAGCATGGGACACCGGATGTTCTCCATGACCTGGAAACTTTCCCATGGCCGTGGGAGGATAATTCAGTCTCGCACATCCTGCTTGATCATGTTCTGGAACATTTGGGTGAAAAAACAGAGACTTTTAAACAGATCATTCAGGAGCTTTATCGGGTTAGTAAACCTGGCGCAGTGATCCAAATCAGGGTGCCGCATCCGAGACATGATCATTTTTCTGGGGATCCGACTCATTGCCGTGTAATCACTCCGGCGTTGCTGTCATTATTTTCAAAGAAAAATCGCGAACATTGGACGAAAATAGGAGCAGAAAATTCACCCTTAGCGATCTACTGGGATATTGACTTTGAAACAACAAATGTTCAATTTCGATTTGATGAACCCTGGGCATCAAAAATAAAGAAGAATCAGATTTCGGAACAAGAACTACAATTTGCGCTGAGACATTACGACAATGTCGCCTTCCAGATTGATATTGACTTGGTGGCAAATAAAATTCATCAAAAAGAAGTCGTCGTCTCAGAAAATAAACTTCATTCGCAAGCAACTTGGTAGTGGCCTCCGCTTGTGTTGATGAGTATCACAAGGGGAGAAAAAGAGTAATAAATGGGGGAAGATGAAATTTGAAAATTTATAAGTATTTCTGGTTCTTGTTTTTAAGAATCTCAAGTCTATAGGAGCCAGGAACCTTGAAGCGGTGCATTATCAGTTTTCGTATATTTCAATAATCTAAGTCCTCCCCATGGCCCCCCAATACTCCAGTCATTCAATGACGAACACACATATCCACAATCAATAAATTCAGGATTATCTGCCAAGATAACAGCTATTCCCTTCTGAACCCCTGGATAATAAGCATCGTGGCATAGAATATATGCTTCGTTGTTTAATAATTTTTTTATACCAATTATATCAGAACTAACACCCTCTGCCGTATGCATTCCATCGATAAATACAAAATCAACAGAGTTAATACCCGGAATCGATTCAAAAATATTCGGGGAATAACCTCTCACAACATGAACATTTTCAAATGCAGTCAAATTTACTGCAATCTTATCAGCATCTGGGTCGATGGCATATAGCTCACTACTTTGACCAAGCGTAGCAAGTGCGTGAGCTATCACATAGGTAGAAGCACCTTTATAAATCCCTATTTCTACTACTGTTTTCGGCTCTAAAGTAATAATTAATGTATAGAGTAACAATCGCTCCCTTGGAGTCATTTCCGAAATTTCCGAGTTGCAAGTAAGAATATCTGTTGGGTTAAACTTGAAACCAAGCTCCCAATCCCTGCGATTTTCTGTTAGTTGCCGTTGCGTCATCAATGAGTGATGCACATAATAGCAAACACCTGTTTCTTTATAGTGTTTTTCTTTCACACAAATAAACTTATCTTTGATGAGGTTAAAT
The DNA here is from genome assembly GCA_964358175.1 of uncultured Candidatus Marinamargulisbacteria bacterium. Classification (GTDB taxonomy): domain Bacteria; phylum Margulisbacteria; class Riflemargulisbacteria; order GWF2-35-9; family GWF2-35-9; genus CAYHOI01. The sequence continues at coordinate 2,597 of CAYHOI010000010.1, forward strand.
ATGGGTTTAAGGCCACCAGCCCATTGATGATATTCAAGAATTATAATCTTAATATTGTCCAATAACGAATGCACGGAACTGAGGATTTCTTTTTCTGCGCCCTCTGTATCTATTTTTAGAATATCAATATCGGAAATGCCTAATTTATTGAACATAGTTTTAGCATCTCTTAACAATACCGTTTGATGGGTGTCGTGTTTTCTCTCAATCAAAGAATGACTCCCAAAATTCTTTAAATCCAGGAATAGATCTTTTCTGCAATCTTCATTCCAGAGCCCATAATTAAATGCGACCACGCCTTTGCAATCCCTGGTGTTTTCAAGAAGTAATTTGTAATTATTAATCTCTGGTTCAAAAGCAAAAATATGAGCTTTTTGAAATTGCATCTGATAAAAACAGGACGTTAGGCCAATATTGGCACCTACATCAACAATAACTGGTTGTTCAGATAACTTTGAGAGATCGATAAGCCCAGATATATCATATTCTTTGTCCTCGATAATTTCTTTTACTAAAAATTCCATGCCAGTTTGAAAATGAATATTATTGATATGTGACATTGTATTTTTATTTGGAAGCCAGCTTCCAGCGAAATGGTGTATTCCACATGTGTTCTCTGTGATTTTCAATTGTCTGTCCTTCAGAATGTAGGGTTGGAAATATTCTTGAGGATAAATCACAACGTCATCGCTCAACATAGTACGATGATTATCTGAAGAAAGTGTCCAATTTTTACTCATTCTCGTGATGATTTGAGTATTAGGTGTGAACCTTGAAAGTTGTTCAGTATAGGCGTCATCAGTATCATAATAGTCCAATAAATACTGAATCCAAGGGTGTCCTTTTTCAGCCCCCATTATGGCTGTCGATAATAAATCATTATTGAGCTCCCACGATGAGAATGCTCGATGGGTAAGAAATTCATCTATTGACATTAAAAGTTCATAGTCCGAATCCATGTAAATTCCTCCATAGTCCATTAGACAACGCAAACGAATATAGTCGGAAGCAAATGCATACAGTTTTTCGTCATAAGCCTTTTTCAAAAATTCGTGACATGAAATATTAAATGTCTCCTCATTCCACTCCTTAATCTCGTAGTCAGGGGCGTATCGTCTCCAACTTTCAAGGCATTTAATAACGATTGCTGTTTTTTTTCGCCGTGATAGCCATACATAATGGATAATCTTAGGAATTTTCGAGTCCTTCAGGATTGGATTAATGGTCGTCTTAATAGCCGGTTCAATCTCATTTGTATTTTTCTGATCCGGTATCCTAATGATCCCTGCAATATCAATGCGATCCTTCGGAAACCGTCTTAATAATTCCTCATAGGTTTTCTCATTTGTAATTCTCTGACTTCGCAGATTTTGATTATCATGAAGCTCAACTCCCATATAATCGATGTAGTCTGCCGTAAAGTATTTTGACTTTGAAATAATGGCATGCTCTGATCCTTCACAATCCAGTTTTAGAAAGCGAACCCTTTTAAAATGAATAATATGTTCGATGATATAGTCAAATGAGACGGAAATAGACTTCTCCTCAATAAACTTGCCATCTTCGAAGTGATTTACTCCCGTATCTGACATCCAACCGCCTCCAGGACAATCTAGAGGCCGATGTAATATCAACTCCTTACCATTAACGTCCATCACAGGATTATTGTGGGGGATGATATTCGAAATATTGTTGAGCTGAATATTTTCACAAATATACTGGAAGTTAATGGGGGATGGCTCAAAAGTATGGATGATAACTTCTGGGTGCATCTTTGCAAGATAAATGGCAGTGAGCCCTACATTCCCTCCGATATCTAGGACAACATCACCCGCTTGAAAAGGAATTCGGTCTAAATGATATGCTCCATGAGCCAATTCCTTTGCAACTTGGTTAACATTTTGTCCCGTTCCCTGATCCTTCATGCGTAACTTGAACTGCTTGAGTTGAATCGAATGAATTTCTGAATCATTACTGTTTGTCTTTTCAAGCAACTCTCCCATCATCTTCTGTCGAAACTCGGCTTTAATAGCTGGAAAATGAACAATAAAACTATATCCCAGTTCGAATTCGCCATCAGGATATGAAAAGTTATATAATTGATGAACATAACTATTAAACAGGCTTTGTTTGATGAATTTCGTTTTGCTTTGTAAATCATTCCAGTTCGTTGTGTAGAGGTAAGTGAGTGCTGATTGCTCTTGCCATGCAATCCCAATAAAATGGCGTTGTGCATCAATTTTATCCATCAAATCTTTTGAATATGCCGAGCAATGAATCATAAACACGCCAAAATTGATTCCCATACGATCATTACACAAATACAATTCTGTACCCTCTTCAATCACAGATTGTAAATCAAATCCATAATTGACGATCATCGCATCGGCATCAATCCATAAAATATAGTCATATTCATTGATATGATTTAATGCAAACCGCATCTTACTCCATACGGGATGTCGGGAACCATCAAATCCATCATGATAGATTTTGTAATCATAGCTCCAATACATAGCATAGGCAGCAATGGACTTTTCTGAAATTTCACCAAACCCTTTGATATTATAGGTATACGCAGAAAGTAATAATATTTTTGGTGATGATGTTTTTTGGATTGAGACACTTTCAATGTGAGGTTCAGAGATAATAACGTTTGGGTTATTTATATCCTGCTTAACGACACAGCAATATAACTTACCCAATACTTGAGGGTTTTCGTCCTTATCACAAAAAAATTCATCTACTGCTTTTTTTACCCCGGGACAATCATATGTTAAATAATCATGAAACAACATTATTCCGCCGCGATTCATCAGGGGATAAAAAAAATGACATGCATCCAGTGTTGATTGATAGATATCACAATCGATGTGAACAAAACTGTATAACTTTTCATGCTCTGAGGTGAGTGTTTTTGGAAATAGACCGGGGTGAAAATGGACATTAGCAAACGATGCCAAGAATTGTTGTACTTGTCCGAGTGAGGTATCATTAAATCCGCCCTTTTGAATCATATCGATCCCTGGACTTGTTTCTGGCATTCCGTCAAAGGTATCAAACAAGAATATCTGCTTTCCTGTATTTTTCAGCAAATTAGCGATCATGTGAGAAGAAGCGCCTCGGTAAACGCCGATTTCAGCTACATCTCCAACAATATTGTTTGTTCGGAGTAACATATTATACAAATCATGGGCGTCTTGTAATGGTAATATGTTGCGTTCCCGAATAGCTTCAAAACATTCGTCAAAACTTGGGATACTTCGACTTTTTGGCGTAGAGACAGCTCCTTCCCTGCATGCCACCAAATTGTACTTTTCCCACATATCTTGAGGAACGGGTAGGGCTTGAGAACGTATGATCACGTTGGGAAACAGATTTTCAACCTGAGACTGGCCCAGCGACTCGTCGTCGGTGTAAAAGTCGACATGAACGTTAATCCCCAGCTCAAGTTTCTGAATAAGCTCTATCAGTGGGTTAAGTACGTCAACCATCTGCCGGATAAATGCATTGCCATATCCATCCTCGGAAGCACCCTTCATTTGCATCAACGCAATGTAGACCGCACGGCGATTGCTCCATTCGACCATCAGTTCCATGGCTTGCCCTTGTGGCAAGGTGCTGAATTGATGCAGATCGAGGGGCTGTTGTTGAATGCTGCCTTTGACGTCGTCATCCGTCAGATAGACTATGTTTACTTCGTTGGATAATGAGCAGATGAGGATATCCTTGAACCCCTCTGGAGCGATGTAGATTTGTCCGGCAAGCAAATCGGATGAGGATGCATTTATTTGAAGAGCAACGTCATGGTCAACTTTAAAATAGAACATCACAAATGATTATCCACAATATTCTTTGATTTTGGAAGATCAGTCTCAGCAATTTGATAAACTATGTCTGGGGCTTTCCGTCTCCATTTGACAGCTTTCATTTTCCGACGTAATCTGAAAGCAATGATATCAAGAACGCTTAAATTGCCTGCGCAACAATCATTCTTTCTCTTCGGGCCTCGTCAGGTTGGGAAAAGCACCCTGATTCGTGCCACGTTCCCAGAAGAATCATCTATGACGTATAATCTGCTGAGAACCGATGAGTATATGCGACTCAAGGCTTCCCCCACCCTTTTCAGGGAAGAAGTGTTGGCTCGCCTTCCCGAGATCACGCATATCATTATTGACGAAGTTCAGCGAATTCCAGAATTGCTCAACGAGGTTCATCATATTCTGGAATCACCCAACCCGCCATTCTTTGTGCTGACGGGGTCAAGTGCGCGAAAACTCAAGCGATCACACGCCAATATGTTGGGCGGACGCGCATTGACCTATAAATTATTCCCCTTCACGCATCAGGAGATTTCAGATTCCTTTCATTTGCAAAAAGCCTTAGCAAAAGGCACCCTACCAAAAATATGGCTTGAACCCACCGCTATCGTTGCTGATCAACTGCTAAAAAGTTATGTCGAAACCTATATAAAGGAAGAAATAGAAGCGGAAGCCGTTCTGCGGTCAACGGGGCCTTTTCTGCGTTTTCTTACTCAATCAGGATTTGAAAATGGAAACCTGATTAATTATTCTTCCATCGCACGCGAGACGGGCACATCCCACACGACCATAAAAGAATATTATAAGATATTAGAAGATACACTCCTCGGATATTTTCTCTTTCCCTATCATCGTTCCACGCGTAAGCGACTTTCGCAACATCCCAAGTTTTATTATTTTGATACCGGCGTTCAGCGAGCCATCACAAAACGCCTCAACGCAGAACTCCTGCCACACACGCCTGAGTTTGGGAATCTATTTGAACAATGGGTTATCTCCGAGACCGTTCGTATCAGTGAATATTATCAAAAGGACTTTATCTTCTCCTATATTCGTACTGAAAGTGGATTAGAGGTTGACCTTGTTATCGAAACTCCGAATCAACTCACCATTGCCGTCGAGATAAAAAGCCAGGAAGAGCCTAGCCTCGGACGGATTAAACAGGCGATGACCTTATTGGGTGATGCCACGTCGGTTACACAACTATGTGTTTGCCTCGCTCCACGCAAACGAATCTCTGGCGATTTAATTGTGATGCCCTGGCGCGATTATTTTGAGTGGCTCATCACGTTAACCTGAACATTATAGGATTTTTAGACAAATCGTTCCTTAACTTCCGCCACGATTTTGGGACAGGCTCTATGTAACAAATTGCAAGAAATTCTCAGCAGTGACGACCACACAGTCAGCATCAGGATAGGCGTCTTTAAATTGTTTCGGAATACTATATTTTTTACTGCTCCACTTAAATTCATATCCGAACAAGCGACCTTCCCTCTCTTCTATAAGGTCGATTTCTTTTTGCTCCCATGTTCGCCAGAAAAAAATATTGGACAAAATATGTTTATAGTTCCTCATTTTCATCCTCTCCATAAATATGAAATTTTCCCACAGAACTCCAACATCGTTTCGAATCCCAATATCATTAAAATTAGAAATAACCGCATTTCGAATCCCATTGTCAAAAAAATAATACTTCCCTTTTTGCGTTATTTCACTCCTGAGATTGCGACTAAACCCCCGCAGGTTGTATAGTACAAAGGCTTTTTCAAATAAATCGAGATACCTGGCAACCGTTTTGTAATCAAGTCCTATCTGTTGACCAAGCTCCGAAAGTGATACTTCTGAACCAACCTGAAAAGCGATAAGTCGAAGCAAATCCAGTAACACTTTTGAACTCTTCACTCTTTCAAGCTCCAGAATATCCTTCAGAAGATAGGACTCAACCAACTCACTCAGGAGTATTGCCTTTGAAGCCTTCCCTTCTGCCTTCATCACGGCGGGATAGGATCCAAAAACTAATCTCTCCGTCAGCTGCCCCTTTATTTCATGAGGAGTATACATCGATATTAACTCGCATTGAGCCAGGGGAAAAAGGGTAACGGTTTTCTTTCTGCCTGTTAATGGCTCTCCAACTTGACCTGCCAGCTCAAAGGACGAAGAACCCGTAGCGATCAAACGAAGATCCGGCCTGTTATCGACCAATATTTTTAATGCCAGTCCAATACCAGGAATTCGCTGAGCTTCATCGATAGCAATTAACTCATAGCCAAGGGAATATTCAAGAATCTGGTCAAGATCACCTGAACCCAAAATATGATGCATTTTAATATTGTCCCCTGTGTCCAGACGAAACTTTAAGGATGTTTTGCTTAAGAACTGTTTAAGTAGCGTTGTTTTTCCGACTTGGCGAGGCCCATAAATCAGTAGCACCCTGTTCGGAAGAGCGAGACTTTCAATATCGACGTAGGGGTGAGGATAATTCACCTCATCATTCTATCTGTATATGCTAATAATTGTCAAATTTCAAGGATTCATAATCCTTGAAATCATAAAGACTAACTTGCGGGCACTGGAGCCTGTCAGAATAAAAAGATACTTCTTCATCTCTTCTGATGGAGATGAGCCTCGCTTATTCCCCCACTTCATTTCATAGCCAAACAGCCGCCCGTTTCGTTCTTCGATCAGATCAATTTCCTTCTGGGTATAGGTTCTCCAGAAGTAATTGTTTTTGTTTTATATATAATTCAGTCACTTCGTTGACTATAATTGTGGCAAATTATGTCATCCGTCAAGGCTGGTCCCAGCGTCGTCAGCCGTAATTTGTTCGCAATAGCCCTCTTGGATATTCCATGATATGATTCTGCGCATGTCGATTTTGGATTGGTTTGCCAAGAAGAACCGTGGCCGAGTGGTTGGACAAGAGCGGCTCGACATCCCTGGTAATTTATGGGTGAAGTGCGTTTCATGTGGCGGTGTTCTTTATAGTAAAGACCTAGAAGAGAAGCTGAAAGTTTGCCCCCATTGCCAGCACCATTTTCGGCTCACTTCTACCGAACGGCTATCCCTCACGATGGATCCCAACACATTTGAAGAGATGGATGCAGGATTAGAACCGATTAATTCGCTTTCTTTCACAGATACACTTTCTTATGATGATCGTATTAAACAGGCCAAAAAGAAGACGGGCTTAAATGAGGCGATTATAACAGGAACCGGGTTATTGGATGGTTTTGCGGTTTGTGTGGGTTGTATGGATTTTAGCTACATGGGTGGAAGCATGGGTTCTGTCGTTGGAGAGAAGATAACCCGATTGGCTGAGCATGCTATCGAAAAGGGGCTTCCTTTGATTATTTTTTCCTCATCAGGCGGAGCACGAATGCAGGAAGGAATTTTGTCTTTAATGCAGATGGCCAAGACCTCGGGAGCACTTTATCGATTGTCTGAAAAAGAGTTACTTTTTGTTTCTATACTCTGTGATCCAACGACAGGGGGTACGACAGCTTCTTTTGCGATGTTGGGGGATTTCAATCTATCAGAGCCTAATGCACTTATAGGTTTTGCCGGCCCAAGAGTTATTGAACAAACCATCAGACAAAAACTTCCCAAAGGCTTTCAGAGAAGTCAGTATCTTTTGGAGCATGGGATGTTGGATAGGGTTGTTGAGCGAAAGGATATGAAAAAAACGCTTTCGGGTCTTCTTGAGATGACTCGGCATCAGAGGGTTCGTCATGATGAATAAAAGTTTACTTGATTTTGAAAAGCCGATAGTAGATCTTTACAATAAGATAGAAGAGCTTAAGCAGCTTTCCGAAGAAGAAGGCAAGAATGACATGCAGGAGGATATAGAAAAGCTGAAAGGGAAAGCTGAAAAACTCCGCGAACGAATCTATGCAAACCTTGAACCTATACAGATTGTTCAGATTGCCCGCCATCCAGATCGCCCCACAACGCTTGACTATATAGAACATGTTTTTAGCGATTTCATGGAGCTTCATGGAGATCGATCCTTTGGGGATGACAAGGCACTGGTCGGAGGATTTGCGAAATTCGAGGATGAGCCTGTGCTGATCATCGGCCATCAACGTGGGCATAATGCGAAGATGAATATTTTTCGAAATTTTGGAATGCCTCAGCCAGAGGGTTATCGAAAGGCTCTGAGGCTGATGCAGTTGGCTGACAAATTCAGAGTGCCGATTATTGCGTTTGTGGATACCATGGGTGCCTACCCAGGACTCAGCAGTGAAGAGCGGGGTGTGGCAGAGGCCATTGCTCGAAATCTGCGAGAGATGATGGGGTTGAGGGTTCCTGTTATTGTGGTGGTGATTGGTGAGGGTGGAAGTGGGGGTGCATTGGGGATTGCCGTGGGCAACAAAGTTGCAATGTTGAAATACTCTATTTACTCAGTTATCAGTCCGGAGGGGTGTGCTTCAATCCTTTGGCGTAATGCGTCAATGGCTTCCATCGCAGCAGAGAACCTAGGGCTGGTTAGCGAGAGACTTCTTGCATTGGGGGCTATTGATGAGGTCATCGATGAACCCATTGGAGGAGCCCATTCTGATAGGGAAAAAGTATATCGCAAAATGAAAGTTTTTGTTCGTAAGGAACTGAAACGTTATCAGGGATATTCGGTAGAGAAGGTGCTGGATGAACGGTATAAGCGTTTTCGAGATTTAGGACGTTTTTCAGGAGGTTGACTTTTACTATGAGATCACACATAATATTACCGGAAGGCTTTTCATAGAGGCATCTACACAGTTAGTTTGTATAGACAAAAAGGGAAAACCAGTTAAATTTCCAGAGGAACTAAGGGCAATCTTAAACCAAGACAAAACGTAAGCGTTATAATTGCTTGCAGGTTGGATGTGCTAAAACTAAATTGGTTTTTTTGCTACTCTTAGTGAAAATGGTTTTTCGGCTAGGAATGAGGAGCGAAGTTTACTGTGCGTAAATGAGCAACGAATGACAACGCCGAAAACCAATTTTAGTAGAGTATATATGAGCCGAAGTGGCGGAATTGGTAGACGCGTTGGTCTCAAACACCAATAGGCTTCACGCCTGTGCCGGTTCAAGTCCGGCCTTCGGCACCAATCGATAGTGTGATCTCCATACCCTATGCTTTTGAAAGATCAGGAGCAAAGGGTATGAGGTTATAAGACCAAATAGGAATGAGGAGGAAGTTTATGGCTGATAGAAGAAGACCGTATGTGAATCCCAAAATAGAAAAACCTTCCCCCATAACCGTGGCGGAGGCTGAAAGGGCTGATCAGACGGTTAATATCGTTCATTTGCAACATCTTGAGCTAGAGGAACTCTACAAGTTTGCAGATGAAATAAAACTTGAAAACTACCGGATGCTCAAACGTAATGACCTTATCTTTAAAATCATGGAAGCCAACACGGCAAAGAACGGATTTGTATTTGCAGCCGGTATTCTTGAAATTCTTTCAGAAGGATATGGTTTTTTGCGAATTAATAACTACCTTCCGGGTGAGGATGATATCTATGTGTCACAGACGCAAATAAAACGGTTTGGACTCAACACGGGTGATTACGTCAGTGGGCAAGTCCGCCCCCCTAAGGAAGGGGAACGCTATTATAGTTTGGTTCGAGTGGAGGCCATTAACAACAAGGATCCAGACAAGGCACGTCAACGATCATTGTTTAATAACCTGACACCGATTTATCCCCATAAACTCCTGAAAATGGAGAATAGACAAACGAATATCACCGGTCGGTTGATTGATCTCATCGCTCCCATTGGGAAGGGGCAGCGAGGTCTGATCGTTTCGCCCCCAAAGGCTGGGAAAACGACGATATTGAAGGATATTGCCAACAGCATTGCAGAGAATAATCCTGAAGTCATCATTAAGGTTCTGCTCATTGATGAGCGTCCCGAGGAAGTCACCGATATGGCACGTAGTATTCATGGAGAAGTGGTTAGTTCAACTTTTGATGAGCCACCTGAACGTCATGTTAGAATAGCTGAGCTTGTTTTGGAAAGTGCCCGTCGTTTAGTGGAAGGTGGAGAGGATGTCGTGGTGTTGCTAGACAGTATCACCAGACTTGCTCGTGCCTACAACCTTGTTGTTCCACCTAGCGGAAGAACCTTGTCTGGTGGACTTGATCCGAGCTCTCTACATAAACCTAAACGGTTTTTCGGAGGAGCGAGGCAGATTGAACATGGAGGAAGTTTGACTATTCTAGCAACGGCATTGGTTGATACAGGATCACGTATGGACGATGTGATCTATGAAGAGTTTAAGGGAACCGGCAACATGGAGTTGCACTTGGATCGCAAGCTGGCCAATCGTCGAATTTTTCCTGCTATTGATATTGTCGCCTCTGGGACCCGAAAAGAGGAGCTACTCTTGTCTGAAGATAATATCAGAAAGATCTATATGTTGCGAAAAAATATTGACTCTGAAAGTGCGGTGGAGGAATTGATTCGCCTGTTTCGCCAGACTGAAAGCAATGAGGAATTCTTAAATTCTGGTATTTTTAGCTAGAACATGGGAATTTCAGAGTTCATCGCAACGACCATTACCGCCTTTATTGACCATACAGGCTATATCAGTGTGGTTCTTCTCATGACAATGGAGAGTATGGTGTTCCCTATTCCCAGCGAGGCAGTTATGCCATTTGCTGGGTTTTTGGTAGCATCAGGGCGGTTTTCACTGATGGGAGTTATTCTTGCAAGTTCGCTGGGAAGCCTGATCGGATCCCTTTTGTCCTATGCGATGGGGCGGTTTGGCGGAGATATTTTTGTTGCAAGGTATGGAAAATGGTTCTTGCTGAGCAAGCATGATCTTGAGGCCACTAAGCAGTTTTTTAGTCGGTATGGCCAATGGACAGTTTTGGCGAGTCGTTTTATTCCCGTTGTTCGGCATCTTATTTCTATTCCTGCGGGTGCGGGGCGGATGAATCTCTGGGTTTTTTGTATTTTTACGATCATTGGATCCACCCTTTGGAATACTTTTCTGGTCGTGGTCGGGATGGTTCTGAGGGATAACTGGTCTAGAATCCTACATTACGGCCATACCATTGACAAGGTTATCGTTGTCTTATTGGGGATGGCGGTTCTATTCTTTATCTATACCCACTTGAAGAGACAGAGAGGTTAGGTCGTTTCTTTATTTGAGGAGGTTTTCTCTTTGAAAAACTGGCATGCAAGATCAGAGGCCGTCCGAACTTCGTGATAGGGAACATGTTTGGACTTAAACCCTAAAGCACGACAACCGTAGGGAAATGTTGCGTCCCACGTGATATAGAAATGTCGGCAAGCCGTACATGTTTCCATTATTTCATGCGTTTGCTCATGTACAGAAGAGTGAATTGATGAGGGGAAAAGATGTAAGATAATTCATCCATGATTGTTTTCATTAAATATATGCCACGTCCACCTCGCCCCCAATCCTTTTTGAGGGTAATTCGTTCATAGAATTCAGGATTAAATTCTTTCCCGCCATAATCCTTGATAAGAATTATTAAGTATGTTCCCCGTGTCATAAAATCGATGTCAACGTGCATGTGTTTATTTGCGCTTGAGCCGTGTTCAATGGCATTACTTACACCCTCATTGATTGCCAGTTCTACATTAGAACTATCCTCCTCCGAAAGGGAAAGAGGCTCGCTGAAGTCTCGAAAAAGTTTCCGAACTTCTCGTGCCTGTTTGGCTTCGCAGGGGATTTGGATATGTAATGATCGATCTGGCATGAATAGACTCCTTACAAAATAGGTAGTTCGATAAGGTACGTGGTACCAATCGAGGGTTGACTAGAGACGACAAAATTTCCGCCATGAGAATGAACGACGTGATTTACAAAGGCGAATTGAAGATTTAGATCTTCCAACGCCTGGTCACTTTGCATGAATTTTTCCAATTGTGTAGCTTTGCTGGTGAGCTCGAAAAGTTCTGTAACATCGAACTGGTAATTGCTGTGAAGAATAGTGACAACAAACGTTTCTTTTGATGAAGTTGATGAAGTGAGCGTGATGGTCTTTAAGGAGAAGTGATCATCGGAGATTTTGAGAATAAAACTGAGAATGGTGCTAATGGACTGCTCAATGCGGTCGGCATCAAATAAATAACTCCCCATGGATTTGTCAGGGTGGAGAATAATGTTGAATTTTTTTTCCTTAAGGGTTGTTCCTAGGGAATCCAGTACGCGGTCGAAAATGTGATTAATATTGGTTGGACGTTTGGCAAGACGCATGGGTCCAGCGTCGATTTCTGTATAGAAGATGAGCTTATTGATCAGATCGAATGCTAAATTAATATGATTGGACAACTGGGTTTCGATGGTGGGGTCACTGGAAAAGGTGAAGAGTTCCTTTGTTTTTTTGATAAACAGGAGGGGGTGATACATTTTGGTTGCTGTAAGAAAGAGAATCTCGGATTTTTCTCGCTCCTTCTGTTTGGAGTCTGTTGCATTTCGAAATGCAAGGATGTACTGATCTACAAGCCCCTCAGAATTAAGGATAGTTGAGATTTTTCCCAAAAGAACCACTCTCTCAGGCTTAAATAGGACCAAGTTGACAGTGGGGTTGCTGGAGGACATGAGGATTTCGTTGAGGAGCAAACTCTTTTTGATGGGATTCAGTGAGAAAAGATCCCGAGCTGCTGGGTTTTCTAGGATTATTTTTTGTGAGCGATCAGCCAGTATAATGGCATCTGAGATGTTGTTAATGAGAGCTCCCAGTTTCTTTGTGCTCTCTTTTTCTTCCTGAATGATATCGATGATTTTAATTTGGTTCGAAAGTGCCATGGAAATAGTTTTACCTAGTTCAACATCTGTTTCATCAAAGTCGTAATGATCTTCCTTGTTTTGGAGCTGAAGAATGGCTGTTACAGAATTTTCAAGCAAGATAGGAATTCGCAGAAAATTTCTGGTAGGTGGCAGTTCGTCGAGTAACACCGGTTCATCTTCTTCAGGAGGGCAGACATTTTTTAGGGTAGGGTTCACACACTCTTGCAAGTTGATATTTGTGTCAAGAGTCGTGACGTAGAGTCGAGGTCGATCACTAAGGATACTCTGGTAGACAGTTGCTTCAGGGAGTTGAGAAGTTTGGCGGATGTATAAGGCAGTTTCAACGCGAAATATTTTGGAAGAGTATTCTAGCGTTAACCGGATGAGTTCTTCTTGTGTATAGACCGTCGGAAGAGAAAGAAACAGTTGAGTATACTGATACATGAGCATATTCTTGTCTTGAAGTTTATTTTCGATAAGTTCAGTGTGAGACGTTAGACTGGTAAGGAGCAAGTTGATCTTTTGGCCGATTTTCCCGAAGATTGAGCGGGAGCTGACGGGGTACCTTGTAAGTGTGTCTCCAGAAAGCAAATGATCAATAAAGTAAAGCAATTTTAGGGCATGTATTCGTTGTAGAACCATCCAAACTGCAAAAATACTGGCAGTTACAAGAAGAAACACAGGTGTGGCGTGGCTCATATTGTCCATCCAGTCTATCTAGAATAAAGAAGCCGAACCCTCTTTAGTTTCATTATATCAAGGGTGGGCTGTCCCGAGAATAGATTGCGAACATTGGTTTGTTGAGTCGGCGAGTTGACCACATGGATCTCCAATTGTTTTGGTGAAAGGTATTGCTGGGAAAGAATGGAGGGGATGGCCGATATAAAATTCTCGGGAAGGGGTTTGTTGAGATCAATCTGATAAACTGCCGAGTGTTTGTGTCGATGGAACCATTTGGCATTAAAGCGAGTGGCGACAATCTTCTTCACAACCAAGCCTTCAGGAAGGATTCGGGTAAGATTGCGCATAAGGTCGGATGATTCAATCGGTTGTTGTAGCGTAAGATGCAGATACTCATGATTGCCTTCGATGCCAAGTCCTAGGGGTTGAACCAGGTTATATTTCATCGTTTTATGAAAACCCTCAGAGTAACAAATAGGCAACTCTAATATGCGAATGAGCCGTTCCCAGAGATTCTGGAAATCTAGATGTCCCAAATAGATCATGTCGCCGATTTTCTGGAAGATGATTAAAGTGTAGTACATAAGTGAATGCTTTTACATCATAAAGGAATGAGTACGTAATGTCACGAAATTTGGATTGCGAAAAAAGCTCTTGCAAAACCTATACGCATATAATATGATTGCCTAGAGTTAGCACTCACCCGCCACGAGTGCTAATAGTAAAAATAGAAGAAGGAGGTAGTAGGATGATGAAGCCATTAGGAGATAAAGTATTGGTAAAGCCCAGCAAAGGGGAGGAGAAAACGAAGAGTGGAATTGTTCTTCCAGATACAGCAAAGGATAAGCCAAATGAGGGAGAGGTTGTTGCAGTAGGCCCAGGCCGTAAAAATGACGAAGGCAAAGTGATCACTATTGATGTCAAGGCGGGCGATGTGGTGATCTACGCAAGCTATTCTGGGACTAAAGTTAAAGTGAATGAAGAAGAATATCTGATTATTTCTGAGAATGATATTCTGGCAAAAAAATAAAAAAGGAGGTACGTAGCATGGGTGGAAAACAATTATCATATAACGAAGAGGCATGGAAGCATCTTAGTTCAGGTGCGAAGACAGTTTATGACGCAGTAAAGGTGACTCTGGGGCCACGAGGGCATAACGTTGTCATCGAAAAGAAATGGGGATCACCAACTATTACCAAAGATGGCGTGACGGTTGCCAAAGAAATTGAGATCAAGGATCCGTTTGAGAATATGGGTGCACAGCTGGTTAAGGAAATCGCTTCCAAGACAAATGACATCGCTGGAGATGGAACGACCACAGCAACCGTGTTAGGCTATGAGATTTTCAAAGAAGGACTCAAGAGTGTTAACCGTGGAATGAATCCCTCCGCAGTGAAAAAGGGAATTGACCGAGCCGTTGAAGCAGTTGTAAAGGATATTATGGGACGCGCTAAAAAGGTAGACAAAAAAGAGGCGATTGCACAGGTTGCATCTATCTCTGCTAACAATGACAGTGAAATCGGGAATTTGATTGCTGATGCAATGGACAAGGTCGGCAAAGATGGCGTTATCACTGTGGAAGAGTCCAAAGGAATCCAAACCACTCTTGAAGTTGTTGAAGGAATGCAATTTGATAAAGGATATGTGTCTCCCTACATGATCACCGACAGTGATCGTATGGAAGCTGTTTTGGATGATCCGTATATCCTGATCACGGACAAGAAAATTTCTTCAATAAAAGATATGCTCCCCATTTTGGAAAAAGTGGTGAACATGGGACGACCACTCCTCATTATTGCTGAAGATCTTGAGGGAGAGGCTCTTGCTACGATTGTTGTCAACAAGCTTCGTGGGACATTGAATGTGGTAGGGGTGAAGGCTCCTGGTTTTGGAGACCGCCGTAAGTCGATGCAACAAGATATTGCCATTCTTACAGGTGGAACCGTCATTTCCGAGGAAACAGGATTAACGCTTGAAAATGCGGGAATGGAAATGTTGGGCCGCGCCAAAAAGGTGAAGGTTGGCAAAGAGCTCACGACGATTGTTGAAGGGGCTGGTAAGCATGCCGATATCGAATCCCGAATCAACCAGATTAAAAAGGAACTTGAATTGACGGATTCTTCTTATGACAAGGAGAAGCTTCAGGAGCGACTTGCAAAGCTGTCTGGCGGTGTAGCGGTTATCAAAGCTGGAGCAGCGACTGAAACAGAGCTTAAGGAGAAGAAACATCGTATTGAAGATGCGTTGTCTGCAACACGGGCAGCCGTAGAGGAAGGTATCGTTGCTGGGGGTGGAACGACGTTGATTCGTGCGATTCAAGCTGTTGAGAAAATTGAGAAGGATGTCACGGATCCTGATGAGCGAAACGGACTTCTTATCGTAAAGAAGGCTCTTGAGGCTCCTTTGAAGACTATTGCCAGCAATGCTGGTTTAGAAGGAGCTGTTGTGGTTGAGAAAGTAAAAGAGTTGAAAGGGAATGAAGGATTTAATGCCTTAACGTTCATCTACGAGGATCTCTTTAAAGCAGGTGTGGTTGATCCGGTCAAAGTGACTCGATCCTCCCTGCAAAATGCAGCAAGCATTGCCTCAATGTTGCTTACGACATCGGTGCTCATTGCTGAGGAACCGGAAGAAGATAAAGCGGCTCCACAAGGGATGAATCCTGGCATGGGCGGCGGTATGGGGATGATGTAGTTCCACAGGAATTTGTCTTGGAATTGGTTTGTGTTTTAATAAAAAAGACCCGCTGACAGCGGGTCTTTTTTATCCTATAATCAAAAGCAAGCTATGACACTCATTCAGTTTATCAGAGACCACTTGTTGCTGGTCGAAATTATCATCGTTTCTTCATTATTTTTCACCTATCTTCTTACTGAGACAAAGGTTCCTCTCGTTAAACGTGCGATCAATGGCTTGCTTTTGGTGCTTATTTTCGGGATTCCTATTTTTTTCACCTCGATTACCAGAAGCGTTTTTGAGGTCAACAAGTTGCTCTTGCTTCGAGTAACGACCTTGCTAATTGTAGGGCTCTGGATTATTCAGTCCTGGTGGGTCGATTATGATAAAAAGGACACTTCCGATGGGTACCGTGGAAAACCTTTTTATGAATGGTGGGGCGTGAAGTGGTTTAAAACAGGACTGGAGATTCCTCTTCTGATTTGGCTTGTGGTCAATTTGGTCTCTACGGCTTTAAGCCAGAATCTCTTTGTGTCGATTATTGGAGCATATGATCGATGGGAGGGGATATTAACCGTAGTTAACTATGCGGTTCTGATCTTGATCTTTGCCAAACAAGTGGATTCTCTACGTTTTTTTTATTGGATATTTTTCTCATTTATCGTCTCTGCTGCGATGAGTGCGATATACGGAATATTTCAGAGTAATGGATTGGATTTTATGCAATGGTCTTCTGATGCAACATCCCGAGCCTTTGGCAGTATTAACAACCCTGTTCATTATGGGCCATTTGTCGGAATGATGATTCCCCTTGCGTTTGGCTACATGATCCAGATTAAACGGTTTCAGTCGGATATGGGAAAGGTTTTGTTCCATAGCCTATATTTTCTTTCCTTTATTCTCACTCTGGTGATTTACTATGCAATGTTCACGTCTTGGGGACGAGGGACGTGGCTGGGATTTCAGGGAGCGATAACTATTTTTCTTCTTTTTATTTCACGACTAGTTGATGAGAGATCCAAGAAGCAATATTTTGCTGATTTTCTCGTGACCATTGCCATGGTGGGTCTGATGTATGTGATGTTACTGTTTCGAGTGTATGCCTTAAAACCGTTGGTGATGGTTCCCGTGATGGTCATCCTATTCGGAGGTTATGGGATTTGGGTGTTTCGAAGCCAGGGATGGCTCAATGTAGTGGAACGAGTCGCGATTGTCCTGATGATATACCAAATACAGCTTATTCCCTCTGGACTCAGTCATGTGATCATATATTTCTCGTTATTGACGGTTCTTATGGTTATTCATAACAGGGTGTATCGGGACGAGAGCATCTTTATGAGAAACAAGCTGATCAGTGTGGTGCTTTTTAGCTTTGGTTTCATCCTCTTTTCACCAACGATTATTGATTTTTTGCTGTATCTTTTGGTGCTAACCGTCGCCTATGGTGTACGTCAGCTTTATGTTTGGGCGAAGGATAAGTCGCTTGTGATGGTCGGGAGTGGATTTCTTTTTATTTTTTTAGCTGTATTGGTAATACCGCAACATTCTTTCACCGGAAAACTATTTAATAACGAACGCAAATCGAGCTCAAACGTTTTGATAACTGCGACTGGTAAAACCTCAACTTACAAATCAGAAGCAATTGGCGGACATTCTCCTCGTATGAGTATGTGGAAGAGCGGAATTTCTTGGGGACTCCATAATCCAGTTTTTGGGACCGGCCCCGATACTATTAAGGAAATGTACCCTTTTTATCGTCGCGTTGAGTATGCCCGACTTGAGGGCGGGTACAATCTAACGCCTGATCGACTCCACAATGAGTATGTAAATACTTTTGCAACCACTGGCTTTTTGGGGGTGGTTGGAAGATATGGTTTGGTGATTGGAATGTATTTGTATTTATTGTTAAATTATTTGTACAAGAATCGAGAGGAACCCTCATTCTATCTTTTGCTGAGTACACTGTGCGGGGTTTTTTTCTATCAGGGGCAGGTGCTCTTTAACTTTGGTGTTGTTGCAACAACTTCCCTTAATTATATGTTAATGGGGTTGGGGCTCGCGATTGGATATTATTCACTTGGGAATCGATATGACAGCAAGTAAGAGCCTCGCAAAAGACACCCGACTCATTCTTGTCATCGTTATGCTTTCGTTGGTTGCCTATGGCTTGTGGCAATCTGTCTTGCCTTGGAGAGCGGAGTATTACTATCGAAAAGGGTTCGTTGAAAATACCTATCGAAAATATAATGAATCCATCAGCTCTTTAGACAGAGCGATGAAATACGCGCCATGGGAAACCTATTATCTGATAACCCAGGTTCGAAATTATGAGGAGTTGTCTCGGCAGAACCAGAATCCTGATGAGCAGAGAAAGTGGCTCTTGAAAGCAAAGAATACTTACGACTATATGCTAAGAATTAACCCTACCAATCCCTGGTATTGGAGTGGTCTCGCTTCCATTGAGCTGGGACTTTTCAATATGAGTCCGACACCCCAAGAGCGAAAAGCTCATTTTGAAGCTGCAGGAAAGGCTTACAGCGAGGCAGCGCGTATCGATAGGCTTAATCCATTATTTCAAATGTCCCTGGCCTATTATGATCATCGGTCTGGGAAGTTGGATGACGCCTACAAGCTTTATGAATCCTGCATCCGATTGGACAAGGACTTTGTAGAAGCACTCTATAACATGGCAGAAATTGATATTATCAGGGGAAAGCTGGACTCTGCGGTTGAAAAATTTGAACAAATTGTTTCTGCAGATCGTGCGAATTATGATCCTTCGACTAAGACGTACTCTCCATGGGTAAAGGGGGGTGACTTTAATGGATATCGAACTCGTCTTGCAGAAATCTATCTTTCTCAGCACAAGTTTAAATCTGCAATAGATACATTTAAGTGGGCGCTGGAATTGCATCCCGAGGATTCTCGAATTTGGCGAGGACTCGGGGTAGCTTATCATCAAGATGGTCAGTCTGAACTTGCTGCATATGCTTACAAGCAAGCGACGATGTTCAATCCCGATATGCAGGATGTAAATAAATACCAAGCTTACTTGTATTACAATATGGGACTTCTTAACAGTGCGATTGAAAATCTGAGGCAATATTCTCAGATGAACCCAGGCGATGAGAAAGCGCGTTCAGATCTTGAAAGAATGATTATGATGAGCCGATATAAAGCTCGATAAGACGATGTTTCGAATAGTTGTTCTCGCCGTTTCTGATTTGCTGATTGTCAACGGTTCATACGTTTTGGCCTATGCCCTCAAGTTCAAGCTGGGACGATTTTATCCCTCCGCCCAAATAGAGCCATATCTTTCTTCCTTATATCTCCTAACGATCCTCTGGGGGATTTCGCTGATTCTCTTTAAGGTCTACGATCGACGACGGGGAATCTTATCTGGAATCGAAGAGTTCTTAAATATGGGTAAGGCGGGAATGTTAGCGACATGTCTTGTCATGGCCAGTACGATGATATTTCCCTTTATCCCAGGATCACGCTTTGTTTTACTCTATGCTTTTTTGATTAACATTCTACTGATGGGCATGGTTCACCACCTTATGTTCTTGTGGGGGCAGCACTCAGGACGGTCAAAATTAAAGAATATCTTGATTATTGGTACAGATGAAGTGAGTCAAAGCCTTTATGAGCGTCTACTCAGAGACAATAGGCATCGATACAATGTGATTGGTGCTGTAGGGGATGCCCCATCCAAGCTCATGTATTCGGTTGAGAAAGTGTTCCAACATATGGGCTCGTTCGATTTGATTTGGCCACTGCTCGCGAAATATCAAATCAAGGAGGTCTTTATCGCAACCCAACAGCTCACACGTCAGCAGCTTTCTTCCATGCTTGATCGAATGATCGAGGAGGGCTTGGAGGTTTGGATGATCCCTTCTTTTTACGATGTGGTTTCCAACCGTGTTGAGGCGTCAGATGAAATTGGCTTACCTTTGTTTTCTATTAAACCCAACGTGCTGGCCCCCTTTCAAATTATGCAGAAAAGAGTGTTGGATATAGCCTTGTCACTTTGCATCCTCATTTTTACAAGTCCACTGTTGCTTTTTATTTCGGCTATCCTGCGACTAGAAAATAAAGGAGATATCATCTACAAGCAAGAGCGAGTTGGTTTGAATGGTTTGTCTTTTATTATGTATAAATTCAGAACGATGGCGACTGATGTCGAAGCACAAACGGGGCCAGTCATTCATACGGAGGAAATGAGTTATCGTTTGAGCTGGCTTGGGCGAATATTACGAAAAACTTCGTTGGATGAAATGCCTCAGTTGTTTAATATTCTGAAGGGTGACATGAGTCTGGTGGGGCCACGCCCTGAACGTCCCTTTTTTGTGGAGCAATTTAGGAAAGAAATTCCCGACTATGAGATGAGACACCGAGTGCTTCCTGGTGTAACAGGGTGGGCTCAAATCAATGGTCGATCAGCATTATCGACCCGAGTTGATGAAAAGGTGATGTATGATTTGTATTATATTAATAACTGGTCTTTGGCTTTTGATGTTAAAATACTGTTTAAGACAGTTTTGGAGGTTCTGACATGGCGTGGCGCGTATTAATTATTTTTTCATTTTTAATGGGTTTGGGTTTTGGATGGGATTACGAGGTCATCAAAAACACCGATCAACAGGGTGAGATGGTGACCATTTACCTAGGGAGCAAAGAAGTGTTATCCCTTAAAGGAAATGATACAGAGGCTTTAAGAAAGGCCTATACTTTTATCGCGAGGTTAATGCAGTGTCATGAACTCCATTATGATCCTGAACAGCTGGTTTTGCGACAAGTTCGAGCCTCTGAGTATGGGATATATTGGGCTGATCAAAAGCTAGTGAGTGTGACTGAGCAGGAGCGTTCACTTAACGGAATTCGTGGGAACACTCTTCTCAAAATGAAAGATCTTGTAAAAGGAGGACGAGAACGTCGGGAGACGATTGCGATGCCGGTGAAAGGGAGTGTTTTTAAAGGGATTAATCAGATCAAGGAGATTGCGATCTCTTTTAAGGAAAATGTGAAGGTATTCCCAGCGGTTCATGCCTTTTTACCCATTGGAACCAAAGTCAGAGTGATTAATCCGTTAAAGGATTGGAGTGTGGTGGTTGAGATTGTGCGCAACGAGGATGTGGGGCTGGGAAATGTTTTAGGAATCCCTCGAAAGGCGATTCAGGCTCTCGGGGTCAATGCTCAGGCCAGTAGTCCTATTCGAACACAGTTTCTATGACCTTTCGTCTTCGCTTTGCGCCTAGTCCGACAGGCAATTTGCATATTGGCAGTGCCAGAACGGCTTTATTTAATTTCCTTTATACACGCTATCTGAAGGGAACGTTTATCCTTCGGATTGAAGATACAGACATCCTCAGATCCAAAAAAGAATTTGAAGCGGATATTTTGAGTGGACTCCGCTGGCTCGGAATCGAATGGGATGAGGGGCCCGGAAAACCAGGACTTCAGTCCACCTATTATCAGCTTGAACGTTGGCGCGCTGGGGTTTATCAGCGTTATGTTCGAGAGTTGATGGAATCCAATCAGGCATATCAATGCTTCTGTTCCTCTTCGGAAGAGGGGTTTGTTTACAATGGGACTTGTCGTCATTTGAGTGTCGAACAAGTGAATGAGAATATTTCAAAGGGGTTGCCATTTGCTATTCGGTTTAAGGTGGCGAACGAAGTGGTGAAGTTTCGAGATTTGGTTCGTGGAGAGATTTCTTTTGATATGGCGTTAAATGGAGATTTGGTGATTATGCGGTCAGATGGGATGCCCACTTACAACTTTGCGGTGGTAGTTGATGATATGGAAATGGCCATTACGCATGTGATTCGAGGTGAAGATCATATTAGCAATACCCCCAAGCAGATTCAGTTGTTCAGGGCTTTGGGGAAGGAGCCGCCACTGTACGGACATATTTCAATGATCCTGGGGCCTGATCGATCCAAACTCAGTAAGCGGCATGGGGCAAAATCAATCACTGAATTCATGAAGGAGGGTTATCTTGCATCGGCCATTGTCAACTTTCTTGCGATGCTCGGTTGGTCTCATCCAGAAGGAAAGGAAATCCTCTCTATAGAAGAGCTTTTCCAGGTTTACGATATTGAACGAGTGAGCAAAAGTAACTCCATTTTTAATCTAGAAAAGCTTGACTGGATGAATGGCCAGTATATTCGAGCTCTTTCGCCGTCTGAGCTTTTTGAGCTAGCCAGACCATTTATCGGCGAGAATATTGTGGCAGTTTTTTCATATGAGGAATGGATGAAGATTCTGGATGTTGTGAAGGATAAGTTGGTTTTTCTAACGGATGTAACCCCGCAGATACAGGTTTTCTTAAAAGAAAAGATTGATTATGAACCAGGTCGTCTGGATGGGCAAGCTGTCAATATTCTCAAGCAATTTAGTGAAATGCCTTTGGATCATTCATTCGAGGTCGAAGCTCTTACGGCCTTGGCAGACGAATTTATCAGTTCTCACGGACTCAAGAAGGCCCTATTCTTTCATCCGTTGCGCTATGCCATTACCGGTGAAACAAAGGGTTCTGCGCTTTTTGCGGTGTTAAATATTTTGGGGCGAGAAAAAGTCTGTCAACGTATTGCAAATTGTGTTCGATTTTATGAACCCTCCTCAACGGGCGAGTGATCAAGTGACCAGAATCCGTCTTGGGGTAAACATCGATCATATTGCGACACTTCGCCAGGCTAGGGGCGGAAGTGAACCAGACCCCCTGACTGCGGCACTGCTTGCGCAAAAAGCTGGTGCAGATCAAATTACCATTCATTTGCGGGAAGATCGACGCCATATTCAAGATGATGATGTGATTCGAATTCGCGAGGCTATTACCATCCCCCTGAACCTGGAGATGGCTGCTGTAGATGAGGTGGTGCAGATTGCATTGCGAGTTCGTCCCGATAAGGTGACGCTGGTGCCTGAGCGACGCGAGGAGATCACAACCGAAGGCGGTCTTGATGTGGCCGGACAGCTTTCTCATATCGCAGGGGTTTGCCAGACTTTCAAGTCGGCGAAAATGGATGTGAGTTTGTTTATTGAGCCGGATCGCAGGCAGATTCTGGCAGCTTCCCAAAGCGGAGCTCCCTCCATTGAGATTCATACCGGGAAATATGCTGCCTCAACGGGAGCTGATGTTGACGTGGAACTGCGTCGTATCCGGGATGCGGTGGATTATGCACAGAGTCTTGGGCTTCGGGTGCAAGCAGGTCACGGACTAACGGCGGACAACCTGAAACCCCTCCTGAAGATCGAGGGCATTGAGGAGTTCAATATTGGGCACAGCATTATCGCCAGAGCTACACTTCTAGGGCTTGAAGAGTCGATTCATCAAATTATTCATGCGGCAGGAGAGAGGTAGCCGACTGCATGGTTATCCGATGTGATCACATATCTTTTGGTGAAATCGATCTTCTTGCCTGGATGAGACGTCAAAGCCATTATCCAAAATTCTTCTGGGCGAACCGAGATCATTCAGAGGTATGGGCTTGTGCCGGCTCGGTTCTGACCTTGCGTCCTTCCCCACATTGTTTGCTTCAAAACGTGTATTCCAAAATGCATTCTATTCTGAACTCGAATCCGGAACTGTTCTTCTTTGGCGGGTCTGCCTTTGATGACCGGAAAAAAATGCCCTCACATTGGAAAGCGTTTGGGACATTCTATTATTTTGTTCCTCGATATACGCTTAAGAAGATCTCGGGGAAGACCACGTTGACAACCTTCTTTCATGACGATGAGCAGCCGAGGGAGCCTTCTTTTGACAGGGTAGTGCCGATGCAAAGTGAGCAGATTCCCTTTTTGGAAGAAAGTCGACCTCAAAGAGAGGAGTGGAATCAACTTGTTGCTCATGTGCTCAAGGACATAGACAACCATCGGTATCATAAATTAGTGCTTGCCCGAGAAAGTCGATTTTGGTTGCCCCAGAGTTTGTGTCCCGAGGAAATGCTCAATATCTTCGAACGGCCAAGCAATTCCCATGATTTTTACTTTCAGCTCGATACATCCACAGTTTTCATGGGTCGTTCACCAGAGCTTCTTTTCAGGCGGACGAACCGAGATTTATACAGTGAAGCGGTTGCTGGAAGTTATGCAATTGATGGAGATGAATCTGAGCTGACACAACAATCTCGGACGTTTCTGGATGATTCGAAGAGTCAAAAGGAACATGCCTATGTCATGAATTGCCTGTTGCATGGCTTCAAGCATCTTTGTTCTCAAGTATCGGAGCCCTCCAGGGTGACCACAATGCCTCAGAATGGACTTCTCCACTTGCACTCAAGTTTGCGAGGCAGGCTACGGCCGACTGTGTGCGATGAACAAATATTGAATAGTCTTCATCCCACGCCAGCCGTGGGTGGATACCCCAAAGAGGTAACCCGGAAAGTTTTGGCGCGTCTGGAGCCGTTTAAGCGTGGCTGGTATGCAGGAACCATTGGGCGAATTTCTTTGGAAACTACAGAATTGGCCGTCGGTATCCGTAGTATGCTGGCACGAAAGAAGTCGATTTATATATACGCAGGAGCGGGGATTATTTCCCAATCAGACGCTGAAATGGAGTGGAGAGAATTGTGCCAGAAAACACAGCCGTTTAGGAGCCGATGGAATGCTTAGCGTTGGCGAGTGTAATCTTCTTTGGGCACAGCTTCTGATTGAGGAGCTCTCTCGATTGCCGATAGGGCTGTTTGCGATCGCGCCAGGATCACGATCCAGTGTGCTTGCGGTAGCGGCCGCTCGTCAGATGAGAGTGAAATCGGTGGTGCATCTTGATGAGCGTGGACTTGGCTTCTTTGCACTAGGACATGCCAAGGCCACTCGAAAGCCAAGTGTCGTGATTACGACTTCTGGGTCTGCAGTTGCGAATCTGTATCCCGCAGTCGTAGAGGCTTCTCAAGATCATATCCCGCTTATTCTTTTGACCGCTGATCGGCCACTGGAACATTCCGATACATCCTCGAATCAGACCCTAGATCAAGTGAAAATATTCGGTTCTTTTGTCCGGTGGTTCTTCGATATCCCAAGCCCATCGGGGGATATTCTGTTGCCATTCCTCTTGACAACGGTGGATCAGGCTTATCATCAGACCATATTCAGCGCGAATCAGGGGCCTGTACATCTCAATTGCCGTTTTCAAGAGCCACTTTTGCCAGACCCGAGTTTCCTGGTAACTTGTCAGGCACTCCCTGGTTCTCTGCGGGAGTGGTTTGGTCAGGAGTCTGTGTATACGCAGACCAGAAAGCTCCAAATACAACATTCCCCTGAAGAGTACGAAGTGCTACCCAGCTTGCTTTCAGACGTCTCTGCAGGAGCGATCTTTGTTGGAGGATTAACGGATCTTCAAGAAATTGAGTCCATTCAAGCGTTGTCGAAATGTCTTAAATGGCCAGTTTTTGCGGATATTTCTTCTCAGCTTAAGTATGAAGGAAGCACATTGGGGACAATCCCTCATTATGATTTGCTCGGTGATGTGGTTGAAAACCTAAAACCTCAAGTGATTCTTCACCTGGGTGGGAGGATCCTTTCGAAACGACTCAAAGACATCATTGAGCAACAGTCGAATACACCCTACATTCATGTCCAAAATACGCTTGAACGACAGGATGAGTTCCATCGGGCGTCAAACAGATTTACTGGAATTGTTGCTTTTTGCGAAGCTGCTGTGAAGTTGTTGAGTTCCCAAGAGACGAGTCCCCATCTGAAGAGACTTCGTGCGGAATCACGTCAGATGGATGCTCAACTGTCTGATCAGTTTGGAGAGAAGGACGCGCCTTTAACGGAGCTTGCGATTGCTTATCAGCTTTCCCAGCTGGTTCCTTCCGATCAGACACTTTTTATTGGGAACAGCATGTCCATTCGAAACATGCAGCGAGTAGCCACTTTTGTGAAGGCATCTCCGTGGATTGTCGTAAACAGAGGGGTGAGTGGAATTGATGGACTTCTGGCAACTGCTTGTGGTTTCGCGAGGGGATCTGGCCGACGAATCACTGTGTTTCTCGGAGACCTTTCCGCCTTGTATGATCTGAACTCTTTTCTGCTGATGGCTCGTTCGAGTATTCCTGTTATTTTGATCATCGTCAATAATGATGGCGGTGGAATCTTTACCCAGTTGCCGATCTCTAAATGGGTAGACATCGTTGAGCCCTATTTTGTCGCACCTCATGGCCTCACCTTCAGATCGTTTGCCGAGGGATTTGGGCTTCTGTATGCTGACCCGACCAACATCGCAGAATTCTCTGAGGCCTATTGTCAGGCTCAAGTATCGACCTCTTCAACGGTTATGGAGTGCAGAGTAGATCGCATCTAAAATATTGAAAATTGAACCCACCAGGAAGCATGGCTTGATCTGGCAGATCATGAACGCGTGGGGCTTGATGGAGCATCAGGTAGAGAATCACAAAATCAAGGTTATTGAAACGACGCTCATGTGCTGGGAACATGAGTTGGGCTGGGTCGTATTGGATAGTTTTGTCACTAGGTAAATCCCTCCATAACGCTATATTCACTCAGATAGTTTTGTAAGGTTTGATCGATTTCATGGATACTTGTTTCTTCTGGGCAAAGAAGTCCTTCGATTCGGATCAAATGGATTTTGAATTCTGAAAGGATTATCGAAAAGTCCATTTCGGGGCTAGTCTCCAGCTCAGTTAAGGTGTGCAAAAGGAGGTCAAAGAGAGGCTCATTGGGATGATGGTCTTGAATCACTCGGTAGACCAGATTCAAACAGAGATAAGCCGCTTTTAGTTTATCAAGGTTTTGCCCCAATTCGTAGAAGGGGTTGAGGTTGTCGATGGCGCAAACGATACCCATTCCGGATTTCTTGCTGATGATATAGCGATTGTGCATGAAGGACTGAAGCTTTCCTTTATCGCTGCGTTTGGACTTGCGAACGCCCTTGGCCATAAAGCTCATGCGTCCCATCTCTCGGGTAAACACCACGACAATTTGACTGCTTTCGCTGTAAGGGATGGCTTTGAGATTAATCGCTTCAAGACGTAAGAGCATAGGTTCAATTCCAGTATACCCTCTATACACAAGTTCTTCTACCAAAATGAAGGAACAGAAAAAAGCGATGAATAAATTTGGGATAAATGACTTTTTCTGCCGATATATGTTTAGCACTTCGTTGAGAAGGATCAATCAACCGTCTCTGTAAAGTTCCTAGATGTAATCTTGAAGGAGGAGGTTCCAGTTTGGATGGGACTCGCGACGGATGAAGACCTAGCCCTCTCGGGTATATCTGAGATTTCAGTGTCTGTGCGAGAGTTGCTGGGAAAAAACCCGTTCTCATGGGATAGTCCTAGAGATTCAGCGCGTTTACTCAGACGGTTTAAGAATTTGTCCCTCTTTGGGCCGGAGGGGCTAAAGCTAGCAGTGGAAAGGATACGAGAGATTTACGATACGGATCCCAAAAACGTTTCGCTGAGACAGCATCTTGAAATTCTAGCGAACATGGGCATTCGTCTTGACGAAGAGGATCTGCCAGGTTTTATGAAGCTGTTTTGTGAGAATTGTTTTGTGGAAGGAAAAGGCGTAATCCTAGGGGTCAATACACTCCCCAATCTCTGGTCGGGGGACGATCCCGATACGCGTACGTATAACTTTATAAGGGCTGAGCTGAATATGCTGGACGTGGGCGTCAACCCCTTTACAGGAGCCCTGGCTAAAACTTTTGTTGATAAACTGGCGACCTATGCGGATGATGAGATTAAAGCGATTGAGATTATGGAGCAGATGTCAGTATTTTCGAACGGGTCCACTTAGATTGCTGCAATAGATCAGACAAAACTATTTCCAAACTTTCCACGACGCCGAATTGTTCTGCCACATGGACTCCAATTGCTGCTTGTCTCGGAGCGTATCCATGCACTTCCAAAAACCTTGGTGCTTATAGGCTGAAATTTTGTTCTCTTTTGCCAACGACTCAAGAGGAATACGCTCAAAGATAGCGTCGTCCGATTGGGGGATCGCATCAAAGACTTCTGGCTCACATACAAAAAATCCCCCATTGACCCTAGATAAATCACCTTCAGGTTTTTCGATGAAACGCTCGACACTTCCATCCTCACGAATATCAAGGATCCCGAACCGTCCTTCAGGTTTAACCGCCGTTATCGTGAGCTTCTTCTTTTGAGCTTTGTGAAAAGAAAGAAGGTCGTTGATATTCACATCAGCAACGCCATCGCCGTAGGTTAGCATAAAGGGGTGCTGGCCTATAAATGGCTGTATTCTGCGAATACGCCCACCCGTCATTGTGTTTAGCCCCGTTTCAACTAGTGTTACCTTCCACGGCTCGCTATAATTACCATGAACCTGCATTTGGTTTTTACTTAAGTCAAAAGTAACATCGCTTTGATGAAGGAAATAATTGGCAAAATACTCTTTGATAACATAACCCTTATACCCCAAGCAAATAACAAAATCGTTAAACCCATAATGAGAATAGGTTTTCATGATATGCCAGAGAATAGGCTTGCCCCCAATTTCAATCATTGGTTTTGGTTTCAAATCAGACTCTTCTGATATCCGAGTCCCCATTCCTCCGGCGAGAATAACAACCTTCATTCTAGATTTTTTTTCTGATACCTTCATGATTTTCTATTTTAGCGTCTATTTTTAGATTAAACAAAAAGTATTTAGGGTTCGCTGAGAAATGATTTAGGAGACCTTTGCACAATCGCCTTGTTAAGCGAAAAATGACCGAAAAGTGGGATGGCAAGGCAGAAAGGGGGATCGCCCGCAGACATAGCAGGGCTGGGGCGAGGACAGATCTTGCTTGGCAACATAGACCGGACACTAGTGCCGCGTCAAAGCGAAGGAATAGAAAAATTCGATGAATAAAGTTGGGATTTTTTAAGAATCTGTACGATATATGTTTAGGACTCCGTTGAGAAGGACGAATGAAGCCACATTTTATGATGGCATCAGCGTGATGTATTAACGATCAGAGCCAAGCATAAAAAAAAGGAGTGATTCGGAATGAACAAGATAATCGCGGTGAATAGTGAGTCGAAGGAGAATTCATGGAGAGTAGTTACGAGGTGGCTATGGATGCAGCTTATGACTCCTTATGCGGGTGTAAGAGACTTTTATCGAATACGGGACATCGATCCCTCGGAAGACTACCGCCTTCCCGAGAGATTCTTTCGAGAGAAATTCTTAGAAAAACTCATAGCTTTCGAGCAGAGTGCCTATAGTTGGGGAGGTGTTCGGATATTTTTTAACCCGATCAGGCAGCCTTACACAAAAAGCGGAGGTGAGACTCGGTCACTGTTGCGTTTAGTGATCGATCTTCATCGTGATCCTTTTAGGTTAAGGGTCATCGACAATCTTGACAAAAACCGGGGTGACATCGGCTTTTTTTTGGCATATTCGAGCAATGAAAAAGCTAAAAGGATTATTCAAGATCTTGTAATGATCGGCTATCTCACGGATGAGAGCGCGAAGACATTAAGCCAGATATTCGTTTATGGAAAGGATATTTGTTTCGACATGAACGCTTCCGGAGCAAAAGAGGCGGAACAGAAGAAGATCGCCGATATAGCTGTTTCCCTTCTGTGTGGACGTCTGAAGATTGGGATAACTCTGAACGAAGAAGTGAATCAAATCGCGACAATATTTCGTAAGATGGGATCTTACGCACAAAACAAATGGCCGGATAGCATGTCCGTAATAATGGATAAAATCACAACCTATCCCTACGGGAGTGTACCACAAGCGGAAACGCTTATGCGTGCAATCGGCGAGCCTAGTCCGGAGCATCTTCCATTTCTTCTTAGCAGGATGGCAGACTCTGAAATCTGGAATAAGCAATTTAAATCTACTCTAGATCGATTAATGGATGAATCCTTTAAACCGACCAGTGAACACCTGTACAGTCTGACCCAAATATCGAAAGGTAACTACGAGAACCGTATAGGCGAACAACCCTCACCCATTAGAAACAAGGCGATTACGCTTATTGGTCGAATGGATCGTGGCATAGCGGCATCACTGATTCCTTGTTTACTGAGGTGGAGCAGGGGACCAGAAATCGATTTTACGACGCTGAAGGAGACACTTCTCAAGATTGGACCTCCGTTGAAAGAGGATCGGAAATCTATTCGAGGGATGTGTCGTGAATCCAACTGCAATGATGAGCGTGAGTTAGCATCAATGAGTCTGAGCTTGATAGAGGGGCACACACCCGGAGATATTGACGCGATCATCAGTCTGAAGGATGGTCCTTCTCAGTTGAAGATAGCCTGCGCGAAGGCTTTGGAAGCCATTGATATGGATGACAAGAACCCTGAGAGTGAGAGACACAGTGATGCTATTGTTCGTGCTTATTATACTTTAAATGAATTTCTTTTCGATCAAGACCGATCTGTCAGAAAAGAAGCACTGAACACCCTGTGTCAATGGAGTCAACTCACCGACTACGAGCGTAGGGCAGCACAAAGATTATTGACAGAAGATGAAGCCGAAGACGGGGATAAAGCTAGAGTGTCGGAATCGAAAAGTCTTCAGGAACTTGTAACGCGTTATGCACGTTGGTCATTTGCGTTTATGCAAGAAAATACGGACAACGCAGATGCTAAACCCTATGGTAATCTCAAATCTGTATTGATTCGTTCCGGCATGTTGAGTGAGGCCGATGCTGACATCTTTGTT
>CAYHOI010000011.1:0-28482 GCA_964358175.1 uncultured Candidatus Marinamargulisbacteria bacterium
TACGACAAGTTCATTTGTCTGGGCTCATTGATCAAAAAAACGGGACTAGGTGCTCATGGAAATCACTATTATTGCGAGGATCAGTATGACGCGATGGTCCATTCCAATCATTTTCCCGTAGAGACACTCAAGGGAGTTCGCTATCCGTCTATCAAGGATGCTGTGTCAGCCGCCAACGCGATTTTACATTTGTCTTCGCTTACCAATGGAAAATTGGCAGTTCGAGCGTATGAAACGATTGAGAAGAAATCTGGCTTAGAACTGAAGGATCTTGCGCTGGGGAGTAAAGATGTTCATATCCAATATGCGGATCTTCAGTCTCAACCCAGGCGGTACAATACCTCTCCCCTTTGGTCTGGAATTATGACAGATGGCCGAGCCTATGCGGCCTACACTTATAATGTTGAACGACTGGTTCCTTGGAGAACGCTCACAGGTCGACAGCATTTTTATCTCGATCATGAGATGTATTTGGCGTATGGCGAGAATCTGCCAACGTATAAACCTTCTCCTCGTCCTGAAGTCTTCGGAGATTTGGTCGAGACCCTCAAACTGGGCACAGGGATGGTTCTCAATTGTTTGACTCCTCACGGTAAATGGCAAATTCATTCAACGTATATGGAAAACTTGAGGATGCTGACCCTTTCACGAGGCTGTCAGCCTTGTTGGATCAGTGAAGTGGATGCTATGAAAATGGGCATACAAGATAATGACTGGGTAGAGGTCTACAACGATCATGGCGTATATTGTACAAGAGCCGTGGTAAGTGCACGCATTCCAAAAGGGGTTTGCGTGGTCTATCATACCGTTGAACGGACGGTGGGTATTCCGAAGTCTCAGATCCGTGGCAATAAGCGTGCGGGACAGAATAACAGTATTACCCGCATTCGTCTTAAGCCCAACCATTTGAGTGGAGGATACGCACAATTCACCTATCACTTCAATTATTGGGGTCCCATTGCGCCACAGCGGGATACACATGTGCTTATTAAAAAAATGGATAAGGTGGTTTTCTAATGGATATCAGATCCCAGATTTCAATGGTTTTTCATCTCGACAAATGTTTGGGATGCCACACTTGCTCCATTGCGTGCAAAAATATTTGGACGGATCGTAAAGGTGCCGAATACATGTGGTGGAACAATGTAGAGACCAAGCCAGGCACTGGTTACCCCTCCAAATGGGAAGATCAGGAGATTTACAAAGGCGGTTGGCAAAAAGAGGGTGACGAAATAGAGCTAAAAGGTGCCGGAAAACAAAAAGGCATTCAAGGGATCTTTCATAATCCCAACATGCCTCAGCTTGATGATTATTATGAACCGTTTACCTACAAATATTTGGATCTGATCGAGGCACCCGCTGGGGATGATCAGCCAACAGCAAGACCCGTATCTCTGATCACCGGAAAACCAATGGATATCAAGATGGGGCCAAACTGGGATGACGATTTGGGGGGTAGTCCGGATTTCGCTCGTAAGGATCCGAATCTCAAAACACTTTCTGCCTTAGAACAAGCGGCCATGTTCCAGATGGAGCGTATGGCTTTCTTCTATTTGCCAAGAATGTGCAATCATTGTTTGAATCCTGCCTGTGTTGCGGCTTGTCCTTCTGGTGCGATCTACAAACGCGGGGAGGATGGCATTGTACTTCTCAATCAAGATGCCTGCCGTGCTTGGAGGATGTGTGTGACTGCGTGTCCTTATAAAAAAGCCTACTTTAATTGGAATATGGGTAAGTCTGAAAAATGCATTCTGTGCTATCCCCGAGTTGAGGCAGGTCTCGCGCCAGCCTGTATGCATTCATGTGTGGGAAGAATTCGATATTTAGGCGTGCTTCTCTATGATGCAGATCGGATTCAAATAGCAGCGACGGCGAGTCAAGCAGAACTCATTGATGCACAAATGGATATTTTGGTAGATCCTTTTGATCCTGGCATTATCGAGGCGGCAAAGGCCAATGGCGTAGCAGATTCCACTATTGCAGTAGCACAAGCTTCACCCGTATACAAGTTTGTCAAAGAGTGGGGATTGGCACTTCCGCTTCATGCAGAGTTCCGCACGATGCCTATGCTCTTTTATGTGCCACCCTTACTTCCTGTGATGGCGGCTGTCAGTGAAGTGAATCAAGATGAACAGCGTGACAAGATGCATCCCAAAGCGAAGCGATGGGGCGACAACTGGTTGTACGATACCAGCACGGAAGAGCTGTGGGGGAGGCTGGAAGAGGCTCGTTTCCCCTTGGGCTATCTGGCTGCAATGTTTTCGGCGGGAGATGAGAAGAAAATGGCTGATTCCTTGAAGAAGTTGATGGCAGTTCGGATCTATCGGCGTTTCAAAACCGTGGGTGATGTGACTCAGGAGAAAGCCAATGCTGTTCTGCAGGATACAGGGTTGACAGCTGAAATGGCAGACAAGATTTATTATCTGACTTCACTTGCGAAATTTGATGATCGTTTTGTAATCCCGGATTCCCACCGTGAACAGGCGATTGAAATGCTAGAATTTACAGGGGATTACAAGGGACAAAGTGGTTTCGGGAAAACGGAAGAACCCAAAAGGGGGCTATAAGGTATGAACGCAACGCTCTATTTTTTAATAGCCAATGTGTTTGAGTATCCACAACCGGATCTTGGCGAGAAATTGGGTACACTTCAAAGTATTCTAAGTGAAGCTTATCCCGAAACCCATGAGAATATGAGAAAGTTTGTGGAATGCATGCCGCTGGATAACCAACGGCAATGTGAGGAATTGTTTACCAGAACATTTGATGTTCAGGCATTGACGACGCTCGATGTTGGATATGTGTTATTCGGCGATGATTATAAGCGGGGAGCTTTACTTGCTAATCTGAATCGTGAGCATCTATTTGCGGATAACGATTGTGGCACTGAGCTAGCAGATCATTTGCCGAACTTACTAAGACTCCTTACGAAATCGAAAGATGATGAATTTAAAGTCGAGTTGGTTCAGTATATTTTACTTCCTGCGCTAGAAAAAATGATTGACGAATTTAATCCGAATCGTGTAAGCCAGAAGAGGGAGCTTTATCAGAAACATTACAATACACTTATTGAATCCTCAGAAAAGGCAACGGTGTACTTGTACGCACTTAGAGTGTTAGAGACTGTTCTTAAAAAGGATTTCTTGGTGGATGCAATTCGCGAGGTTACCTATCCAAGTGATTTTATTGTGGAAATGGATCGGGAGCTAGTGTTGGAAGGGCGGTCATAAGCATGTTCACTCAGTTTATATTTGTCATTTTTCCCTATATTGCCATGGCTGTTTTTGTGGTGGGATGTTTTCAGCGATATTTTTCGCGCTCCTTCCAGGTTTCCTCATTGTCCTCACAATTCTTGGAAGGGAAAACGTTGTTTTGGGGATCTGTTCCTTTCCATTTTGGATTACTTGTGGTTTTGCTTGGACATCTGATGGCTCTCTTTTTCCCAAAAACGCTTCTTCTCTGGAACCAAATTCCGGTGAGATTGATAATGTTGGAGCTAACAGGATTCATCTTCGGGATAAGTCTTCTGGGAGGGCTTGTAGCTTTGCTTATTAGGCGGTTTACAAATGATCGTGTCCGCGTCGTTACCACACGAATGGATCTTGTGATCGAGGGGCTTCTCCTCGTGCAAGTTGTATTGGGATGTTATACTGCACTGATCTATCGGTGGGGCTCATCCTGGGGAGCCGCGAATCTTACCCCTTACATTCGATCTCTCTTTTTGCTACGTCCGGATGCGAGTGTCGTTACGGCTATGCCTTTGGTCATTCAGTTGCATATCGTTGGCGCGTTTATCATTCTGCTTTTGTTCCCCTATACGCGATTGGTTCACTTGTTAGTGGCACCGTTTCATTATTTTTCACGACCCTATCAGCAAGTGATTTGGAATTGGAACCGCAAAACCATCCGTGATCCGAACACCCCTTGGAGCGAGCAGAGACCGAAGAATAATTAGATCTCGTCATTTATTATGTCCTTAAAGCGTTCATGGATGTTTTGAACTCTCAGTTACCAACCTGCGGATTTAACTTGTCCTAACTCAGTGTATTTGCAATTCTTTATTCAGGGCTTCGATTCTCAAGTTTCATATATTGTTCCGGCTCACCAAGTTGATATGGTCGCTTTCCACTCATAAACATAATGTTCTTCAGGACAAGGCTTTTATATTCTTCGGTAAGGTTTTGTCGAAACAAGATGTCTACGATTGTTTTTGCAAATAGGACACGAAATCGATGATCTTTATATTTTGTAACTTCCAAAAGTGTTTTGGCAAGTGCTTCAAACACTTGTAGCTCTCTCATCTCTTCCAAGACCTCTTGCTCCTCTTGCGTTTTATTTATCGCAGATAAAACATTTTGGCGAATTTCATCGTTTTCAATCGCAGACCCAAATAACTGTGCAAGCTTAAGAATAAAACGTTGAGCTGTTTGTTTTGGAACGTCAAGAATTTCCAAGAGTGTTGTTGCGAACTGGTGGTGTACCATTGTTTGCTCCTTTTACGGATCCAATGATCTCGTTCTGCCACACTATCAAACCACCTCAAAAAGGGGAATTCTAATTGTCGTCAGGTGGGAATTCTAATTGTCGCTGATCACAAGTGAACCATCTAAAATTGGTGCGCCTGACACGAATCGAACGTGCGACCTACGGCTTAGAAGGCCGTTGCTCTATCCAACTGAGCTACAGGCGCTTTGGACAGCTAAAAGCTAGTAGCTAAAGTCTAATATCTAAATTGTAGCATAGCCTTGCGGGTTGTTAAACGGGCGGTTTGAGAATACAATTTCAAGTTATTATGACAAAACTACTTGTTCTCGTCCTTTCATTTTTTGCACTGAGCTTTTCCTCCATTCAAGACCTTCAGCAACTTGATACCGAACACTTCTCGATCTTTTATCCCAAAAAGTATGAGTGGGCTGCTAAACAAGTAGCCATTCAACTTGAAGCCAATAAACCAAGTGTCGAGTCCTTAATCGGGAACGATTTTCATAAAACCAATATTGTTATTGAGGATTATGGTGCATATTCAAAACTCTAAAATTCTTGTGTCCGTGATTCAAATGCAAATAATATTTGGGTAGATCTCTTAAAAAATCGTTGATTTCCTGTGGAGTAGTCGTTCCGACATCAATTTTATGAAAAAACTGATATCGAAGAGATAAAGGTTTATTCTTCACCGGCCTAAGTCAGCAACTATATCCTTGTGATACCTTATAGACAGACCTTTCAAGTCTTTACGAAGAAAATCTTGATAGTTAGCATAATTGCCACTGGAATAATCGTTATAAGTCTTCTCTTTCATATTCCATACCTCTTTCATATGTTTGTCGTAACTATTTTTCATAAATAACCTCCATCGGATTAATCAAGAGCAGTCTTTTTGTATAGCCTTCACGTTCATTAATCGCATTAACAGCCATTTGTTTTTTCACATTTGCCAAGTGTTTGAAATTCCACGATAGCAAGAGGTCAAATTCGTAGAAAGTAGAAAAAGCAATATGCAATGCATCTTCCAGTTTATTTTTGGGGATAACTAATTCTTTTATGTAGCAGTCTGCTAATCTTTCAATCTCATCAGTCAGTTTGTTGAAAACCTCAAGTTTATATTTTGTAATTGTACCAAGAAGCAATTCGCGTTTATTTATATCACTTGTCCGATTTATCTCGGCGTACACAATTTCGGAAACATAAACAGCATACTCCTCAAGATAATCATCAAAAAATTCCTTAGTAATTTTCTGATAATCTAAAGCATCATCTGCAAACAGGAAGTTAATAACTGACGTATCTAAGTATATTTTTAATTTCTTCATGATGATCTTCCTGTTTTTCATTGTATCATAGATATATTATAATCAGATATAATGTAATTGAATACGCTGAACTTTGCGAAGTGGCTCCTCAGAGAAGAAGCGTAAGGTTTATGCCCATGACCACAAGCATGGTTAGAGCAAGGTAGGGGAGATATTTTTCTCGTTCTGCCCATCGATATATACCCAAACAGAATATTGTGTAATAGAGCAGAATATTCACAAAGAAAACCTTTTCCAGGTGAATAGTATGGAATGGTACAGCGTAAAGTCGATCGCATACCAAAAGAATGATGACCAGTAATCCCTGTAGAAAAATAAAAAGAACATGTGCCAAAATCGGAATGCATAATCCAAGTAAAAGAGCGATGAACCCTGCCAAGACAAGTATCTCAATGATTGGCCCTATGAGTATATTAGATATGAGCGATAATAAATCCCAGCGATGATAAACATATGCAATCACTGGCATCGTTAAGAGCAAAGGAGCCAATGAAAGTGCTAAGAGTGAGCGAAGTGAGTTGGGAAGCCAGGAAATGCGAGCCAGTAGGTTTTCCAATCGTGGAGATAGATCTATCAGGGCAAAGGTTGCAAGAAAGCTAAGAATAAACCCGAGTTTATACAGATAAGCGGGATTGAAGACAAGCAGAAGTATGGCAGTCAGCCAAAGTACGTCGAGCATTTGCCTATGCCGATGTTGCAAGGTCAGGAAAGTGGAGATTTGCACCATGAGTACAGCCCTCACAATCGAGACTTCTGCTCCGGTCATAATCATAAACACACCATTGAAAAGCAGAACTGTAACCCAAATAATACCCTGTGGCAAAAAAAGCCGGCGCAGGAGAGTGAGTACCATCTGAGTGATCAGGGCTACCTGGGCACCCGAGACCACCAGCAGATGTAGAAGTCCTAGGTCGCGAAACAGGTTGACCATGGAGGGCTGGAGGTTAACACCCTGCGTTCCCAAAATAAGGGCTGCCATCACATCGGCATGGAGTCGTGGCAGATGAGACCTGAACACGCGAAGAAGTGTAGCTCTGAAGTCAAATATCCAGGTTATCGAAGAAGCTTTGATGCGTTTCTGAATTCGGGGACTCAAGCGAAGCTGCTCGTTGTAAATGCCAGAAAGCGATCCTGTGAGCAGAAGGGTGTCCCCAGGGAAAACTCGACTGCCTGGACAGAATGCCGAAGCTCTGAGAGTGGGGAATACAGCTTTTGTCTCAGCGGAAAGTATTCGCGCGAAATAGCCAGTGCGGGTGGCGCAGATCACCTGAACCGTATACGTCTTATCTAGTTTTTCGAATGAGTGTAGTTGCCTGAACGCATGATGAGTCAATTCTTGCCGAATCATTACCTGAAGAGCCATTGCTGAAAAGCAAAGCAGAAGCACCATCCAGAGCTGTCGATCAAACTGAACTAAAGAGCGTTGCCCTATACTGAAAACCAAAATCAAAACCAGCAGAATAAAAAGAGTGACCCAAAAGGGAGCCTGTGTCGACAAGAGTATAGAAAAGATGCACGCCATTAGAATAAGGAAGAAAATATCCATATGTAAACGTAAATATTATTATATATAGCAAAGATTACGTAAAGTATTTTTTGAGTTGGAATGCTGTATTTGGATGGGTGAACGTTAAGAAGGGGGTGCCTGTTTCAGAAAATCCTTAAAGGTTGAACAAAATTTCATCGCGTTGTAAGCAGAACAGAATTTTGATACACTTAGCCGGACGATGAACCAAAAAGCTCTCCAATATATTGAGCGTTATGGAAGAGACTTGGCCTCAGCAATTCCGATACTGCAGGCGATACAATCTGACTTTGGTTATCTTCCAGATGATCTTCTTCAGGCTGTTTGTGAGACAAGTGATATTCACAAAAATCAGCTGTATGGCATTGCAACGTTTTACTCTCAATTTTCTCTGCGAAAGAAAGGAGGAAAAACAATCAAAGTTTGTGAGGGCACTGCATGCCATGTCAGGGGTGCACCGAGGGTGTTACAGGCTGTAGAGACCGAATTAGATGCCAGTGCGGGGCAAATGACAAACGATGGGAAGTACTCGATCGAAACGGTTGCTTGTCTGGGCTGTTGTTCATTGGCTCCCGTCATGATGGTGGGCTCTAAGGTCTATGGCAAACTCACAGCCGATGAGGCTAAGAAGGTTCTTCATGGCAACAAATAGAATCATTAAAGTTGGCCTAGGTACCTGTGGAATTTCGGCAGGTGCAAAAGGCGTGTATGAGGCCTTCGCGGAAGCGATAGAGAGATATCCTGGAATAGAACTCGACTACACGTCCTGTAACGGTTCATGTTATCTGGAACCCATTGTGGAGGTTTGGGCACAAGGTGAGCATGTAGCCTCTTATCATCGCGTAAAGTCAGCTGATGTCGTATCGATCCTGGAATCTTCTCTTTCTGGAGAGTCGTCGATAGAGTTGATTCATGAGCGTCGACTGGTCTTGGAGAATTGTGGTCAGATTAATCCCGATCGCATTGAGGATTATAAAGGGAAAAAAGGTTATCAGGCGTTAAGAACGGTTCTTACCTCGATGACGCCAAAACAGGTTGTCACCCTTATCCTCTCAAGTGGATTGCGAGGCAGGGGAGGGGCAGGATTTTCTACAGGAACCAAATGGGAGCTTGCGCGTCGATCTGTTTCCGAGAAAAAGTTTGTGATTTGTAATGCAGATGAGGGCGATCCAGGTGCTTTTATGGATCGTTCCGTTCTCGAAGGCGATCCCCACAGGGTGTTAGAGGGACTTGCTATTTGTGCCTATGCGATAGGTGCTCAT
The DNA here is from genome assembly GCA_964358175.1 of uncultured Candidatus Marinamargulisbacteria bacterium. Lineage (GTDB taxonomy): Bacteria > Margulisbacteria > Riflemargulisbacteria > GWF2-35-9 > GWF2-35-9 > CAYHOI01. The sequence continues at coordinate 8,598 of CAYHOI010000011.1, forward strand.
GAAGGATATATCTATGTCAGGGCAGAATACCCTCTCGCAGTTCAGCGTATACGCAAGGCGATTGAGGATGCAAAGCAGCAAGGTATTCTAGGGGATCGATGTCTGGGCTTGGATTGGCGTTTTTCAGTTCAGGTGAAGGAGGGCGCAGGTGCCTTTGTTTGCGGGGAAGAAACTGCCTTGATGGCCTCTATTGAGGGCAAACGTGGCATGCCCACGCTGAGGCCTCCATACCCAGCCGTTAAAGGGCTTTGGGGACATCCGACAAATATCAATAATGTGGAAACCCTTGCAAACATCCCTTGGATTATCCGACATGGGGCAGAAGCCTATGCAGCGATGGGGACGACCAAAAGCAAAGGGACAAAGGTGTTCTCTTTGGCTGGAAAAGTCGCAAAGGGAGGACTTGTTGAGGTGGAGATGGGATTGCCACTCCGAACGCTTATTGAGACTCTGGGTGGGGGAACCTCGTCGGGAAAACCCCTGAAAGCTGTGCAACTGGGGGGGCCCTCAGGAGGGTGTGTGCCAGCATCGCTGTTGGACACGCGAGTGGATTATGAAGAGCTCGTTGCAACGGGTGCAATTATGGGATCAGGAGGAGTCATCATCATGGATGAAGAAACCTGTATGGTCGAAATTGCCCGTTTTTTCCTAGCGTTTACCCAGAAGGAGTCTTGCGGAAAATGTACCTTTTGCCGTATTGGCACCAAGAGAATGCTGGAGGTGCTTGAGCGGATCACTGCTGGGAAAGGAGTTCTCGAAGATCTCGTGACCCTAAGAACTCTTGCTCAAGGGATAGGATCCGCGTCACTGTGCCAGCTAGGCAGAACTGCGCCTAATCCCGTGCTCACTACCCTTAAGTATTTCGAAGAAGAGTATCGTGAACATATCGAGGATCGCCGATGTCGTGCGGGATTCTGTAAAGCGATGATCCAGTATACAATTGATGAGAAGGTCTGCACAGGCTGTACCGTATGTGCACGGAACTGTCCGGTGCATGCGATCACCGGTGAGCGTAAACTACCCCATGTCATCGACCTGACATTATGCACGAAATGTGGAACGTGTCAGGAAGTGTGTCCTTTTGGCGCGGTATCGGTAGGGGCTAAAAGAGGTTAGGGTGACAGTTACAACAACAATAAATCATAGTATGCATCATTTAAACGAGGGACTCACTATCCTTGAAGTGGCGCGTCAGTTGGGTATTTTTATCCCTACACTTTGCCATGTGAAGGGGTTGGAACCCTATGGGAGCTGTTGGGTCTGTGTGGTGGAGCAGATTGCTCCAGTCAGACGCATCGTCCCAGCTTGTGCGACAAAGATCACTGACGGGATGGTCATTGAAACGGATAATGAGACCGTCAAGCACACTCGAAAAATGGCCCTTGAACTTCTTCTCTCCGACCATTTTGGAGATTGCATCGCTCCTTGCACTTTGAGAGGGTGTCCTGCCCAGATTGATATTGAGGGGTTTCTGGCATTTGAGGCGAAGGGGCAATACCGAGAAGCAGCAGACCTGATTCGAAAACAAGCCCCATTGCCAGAGATTTTAGGCTGGGTTTGTCCACGACCGTGTGAAAAAGTTTGTCGTCGTAATCGGGTGGATGAGTCCGTTCGTATCGGGATCCAGAAACGTTTTATTGCTGAACAAGAATCTTTGTTGGGTGGCCCCTTTTTGCCGACTCCCAGGCCAGCCACCGGCAAACGAGTAGCCATCGTTGGTGCAGGACCTGCTGGAATTACCTGCGCCTATTATTTGGCACTTGAAGGGCATGAGATTACGATTTATGAAGAGAAGAGTCGTCATGGGGGGATGTTGCGTTATGGAATTCCTGACTACCGCTTGCCTCAATCGGTTCTCGACAGAGAGTTTTCGTGCATTCTGTCTCACTTTGGAATCCAAGTAAATTACAATTCCCGTGTAGGACGTGATCAATTGACTGAGATGCGATCCCGTTTCGATGCCATTGTTCTGACAATCGGAGCTCAGAATTCATCTGAAATGGGCATCGAGGGAGAGATGCTTCCAGGCGTTTACTCAGCTTTGACAGTTTTGGAACATCTGGCAGATCATCATCCAATCTCTCTCGGACAGGAAACCCTTGTTATTGGAGGAGGTTTTACGGCAATGGATGTTGCCCGATCTTCTGTCCGACAGGGAGTATCAACAACCGTTCTCTACAGACGAAATGCTGAGGAAATGCCAGCCAAACATGAAATTGATGATGCAACACAGGAAGGAGTCTTGTGGGCGTTTCAGGTTGCACCTGTTCGAATTGAGCTTGCAGAAGGGCGTCTTCGTGTCGGTTGCGTGCGAATGTCGATGTCAGCATCTGACGAAAAAGGACGCAAAAGACCTATCCCCATTGAGGGAAGTGAGTTTGACCTTGTGGTTGACTCGGTGGTGACAGCTATTGGTCAAAAAGTGGATCCTTTACTTTTTAACGATCAGCCAGATCCCCATGTGTTTTCGGCTGGAGACTGTGTGACGGGACCCGATTTGGTTGTGACCGCGGTGGCTTCCGCTCGAAGAGTATCCCGCTCAGTTCATCAATTTCTTAGCGGCATTCCTGTAGAAGGTGAACCTACACTCTTTAGCTCTGAGTGCGGGGATCTTTCTTCATTACCGGATGAGATGTTTGAGCGTTTTCAAAAGTTGCCAAGTCAACCGGTTCCCTGTGCTGATTTGGTGTTGCGACAAACAACCTTTGATCCCATTGAACAATCGATGTCTGAAACCGACATCAGACTTGAAGCTTCGCGATGTCTGTGTTGCGGATGTGTCAAAGTTCATGATTGTCGACTCAAAGACTACTCCGAGATGTATAAAGCCGAGCCCACAAGGTACGCAGGCGAGCGACGAACGTATGATAAAGATTTTTCTCATCCCATGATCACTCTTGAAAATGACAAATGTATCACCTGTGGAGCTTGTGTTCGTGTCTGTGAAGAACGAAAACAGTTCTATATCTTTGGATACACCAACCGTGGATTCAACTCGCGCATCAAGCCGGAATTCGTTCATCCACTCGGCGAAACCGCATGTGATGGCTGCGGTCAGTGTGTCGAGGTGTGCCCCACGGCTTCGATCATGTTCTCTACTACTTCAAAGCCTTAATCATCAAGTCGCTGACTTTTTTTGCGAATGCAACGGGATCTTTTGGCTTGCTGCCTTCGGTAATCAAGGCCTGGTTATAGAGCAACTGAGTGTAGTCCTTGATTTCTGGAGCCGCAGGATCTGTCTCGAACAAAGTTTTCAAGCGAAATACGACCGTATGATCAGGATTGATCTCCAGGATCTTCTTTTGAGCAGGAGCCTCTTGTCCCATAGACTTAAACATTTGTTCCATCTGCTTACTCAAGCCAAATTCATCCGCGACCAGACAGCTTGCGCTATCGGTAAGGCGAGTCGAAAAACGAATTTCCTTTACATCATCGCTGACGGCGGTGAGCATTATGCCTAAAAGTCCCTTGTATTCTTTTTGTTTTTCGGCAATATCTTCTTTTTTCTTCTCGTCACCCAGCTCAATATCCCCCTTGTCGATGGCTTTAAGCTTTTTGCCTTTGTACTCCGAAACAGAATTCAGAAACCATTCATCGATGGGGTCACACATGAAAAGCACCTCGATGCCTTTTTGGCGAAACATTTCGAGATGGGGAGACGAGAGCGCAACTGCATAACTCTCGGCACTTAGATAGTAAATATCTTTCTGGTCGTCACTCATCCGATCAACGTATTGCTTGAACGAGCTCAATTCCCCCTGAGTGGTGGTCGAGGTCTCATACAGACATAGATCAACCAGCTTCTCTTTGTTCTCGTAGTCATAGTGAACACCTTCTTTGAGAACTTTCCCAAACTCTTTATAGAATTTCAAGTATTCAGGATAGTCCTTCTCCATCATCTTGGATAATTCAGAAAGCACCTTCCCCACGACATTCTTCTTGATTTTGTCTAGCTGGGTGTCCTGTTGGAGGAGTTCGCGTGAGACATTTAGCGGTAAGTCATTAGAATCCACAACTCCTTTGACAAACCGTAAGTACTCCGGAATAATCTTCTTGCAATCATCCATAATGAAAATACGTTTCACATAAAGGTGGATCCCCTTAACGGCATCTGGGTAAAACAGATCAAAGGGAGCTTTTTCTGGGATAAACAGCAAGGCTTTGAATTCAATGTTTCCTTCAGCAGAGTAATGGATGACCCTTAGCGGCTTTTGGAAGTCATTTGAGATGTGCTTGTAGAATGCTGCATATTCATCTTCTTTGATTTCGCTCTTGGCCTTCGTCCACAAGGCTTTCTGAGAATTGAGGGTTTCCTGTTTAATGGTCTTGAGAGGTTTGGCATCTTTGATATCCTTGCCCTCAGAATCTTTGGGGGTTTCTTCTCGTTCAATATCCATGACAATGGCATGCTCGACGAAATCTGAATATTTTTTGATAATCTGCCGAAGGGTGTACTCGTTTAAGTAGTTTTGTTCTTCATCCTTGAGGTGCAAAACGATATCGGTTCCACGAGATTCTTTTTTATCGGGCATGATTTCAAATGATCCCTCTCCGGTAGACGTCCAGCGATGGCTCAGAGGTTCACCGGCTTTTCGAGAAATAACCGACACCGTGTCTGCGACCATAAAGGCTGAGTAAAACCCGACACCAAACTGACCGATGAGGTTTACATTATCTCCAGATTTTTTTATTTGTTCCATAAATGCCTTCGTGCCAGACTTGGCAATGGTTCCCAAATGATCGACAAGCTCGTCATGGTTCATTCCGATACCATTGTCTGAAATTGTCAGGGTTTTTGCTTCCTTGTCTGCTATAAGTTTGATTTGCCAGGGATCTTTATTATCTAGAAGATTGGGTTGGGTGAGAGCTTCAAAACGAAGCCGGTCAATCGCATCCGCAGCATTGGAAATGAGTTCTCGCATAAAAATATCCTTATGAGAATATAATGAATGGATGACCAGATCTAAGAGTTGTTTTACCTCGGTTTTGAATTCGAAATGTTCTGTAGCTGTTTTTTCTTTTGCCATGAAATAGCCCCTTTTCTTAAATAATTTGTCCCAGTTCACACCGGAATCAAAAGTCTGTGTTTAGCACTCTCGATATTATAGTGCTAGTTTACAAAAAATCAAATGGGAATTTGGGGAAATGATAGGGCAACGAAGGCCATTAGATTTAAAATATAGGAAACGCTACATCTTCTCCCCGCGGCGAATTACCCAAATATCATCCGATAAATTGCGGTTTTCTGGTGGTTATTTTAGTAAAGTGAAATATTTTTTTGCTATCGTCAGAGCCTTTTCTGCCTCCATTTTATTTAGAGTATCACCCTTAGGATAACGCGTTCGTGAATATAAATTCATCACATAGCTTAGTTCTTTTAAAGTGTCATCTTCAAGTTTGGCATCTTTCTTCATATTGAGGTATAGCTTCACCAAGTCATGAATAAATGGGAATTCCGTATCGGCAAGAATAGAATATCGTTTTATCATTTTTTCGATCGCTTGGTGCGCATGATAAATTGAAATATGATAGTTCTCAGTACTATTTAGTAGAACCTCTGCGGATTCTAAATCAGCCTCAGCATAAAAAAGCCAATATTCAGACTCGAGTTGGTCAGACACTTAATTTTTTTCCATTTTTTTCGATTTCATAGTAAAGGCTACCAATATTTTTTTTTCTTTTCTGAAACTGTTTCCGATCAAGAAAAACAAGGTCTAATGGCACATATCCTGTTTCCAGCATCTTTTTTCTGATTTCAAAAGACTCTTCTTCTTCATTCGATGTATCATCCTTTATTACGGCAATATCCAGGTCACTATTTTCATTAGGTCTGCCATTTGCATAGCTACCGAACAAATAAACATCTTCTGTCTTTGTGATTTTTCTTATTAACGCGAGGATCGACAATATCTTGCTTTGATTTATCATGATGTTGTAATAATACCAAATACTTTAGTTTAAGGTCTATAGGGACTAGCTGGATCACGGATCAAGTCCGGGATGACAGATAATGGGGAATAGCCTACATCCGCTCCCCGCGTCAAATCGTCCAGAAATCATCCGATAAATCACGAAACGACTCATACGGTATTGTGAAATCACACTGAAGGACAAAGAAGGTCATTAGATTTAAAATATTTGTTGCAATTTTTCAAAAACTCTGCCGATAACCTAAATAAGAGCAGTCGTAGAAGCAAAAAATAATTAATAGGAGACAGGAAAATGTGTGCAGAAATAAATAGAGAATTCACGTCATATAGTTCAGGAATAAAAAATTCTATAATCAACGTGAAGCAAGGGGCAAAACCCAGACCAACTTTTTCAGAGGGAGTGCCATATATCAATCAAATAACATTGCATCAGCTCATGATATCCAATGGTGCAGAAAAAGGAGAGAAGCCTCAAAAAGCATTTAATCATATGCTAAATAGATGGAGCATAGAAGCTCTAAACAGTTGGCCAATTGAATCGGCAAAAATCTACTATGTTTATAAGGACGGAGTTCTGGTTTGGTATGACAATGATATTAATCAAATACACACTGAAGGACAAGAGACTACAAAAAGACTTCTGGTAGAAAAAAGGAACCTCACCCCAGAAAATTATCAACAAATCCAAGCATTGTTTGATTTGATTACTATAACCTCTGAATTATATTTCATACCTATTAAGAATACTCATCTTATGCCGAGGGGACATGAACCAGTTAAAGGAAAACCAAAGAATGAAATAGGCCCCTTGGTATCAGTGTGGAACAAGAATGATGATACATCGGCTGCTGACGCGGATGTGATGGGTGTCGAGAATATGTTCGAAGCATTTCAAAATGTCTCAAACGGAATTTGGCGTAAGGGAGCTATCGATTATCTTTCAAAAGCATATGAACTGAGCAAGGACTTTCTTGATCTGGAGGTAAAATATATTGTTCCTACTGAGGGTAATAATCCAAAACTTTCGATTCCGTTGGCAGGAATAAATGTTGATCTGACGAGCCACTTCATGATCGACGAAACCGATCCCCGAGGAGAGAAAGATACGCTTATTTTCCAATATTGTCCTGGTTATTCTTTTAGTGCAGCCGCAAGCAGATTACACATTCTTGATCCTCGCTGGGGTGAAGTTGCCAAAACACAAAATATTATTAACAACAAGATTCTCAATGAGTTTGGAATGGTAGATTGGTGTGTGGTCAAAATCAATAAAATTACTGGCGAAATTACGCTAGGAAATGAAGAGGACCTCAAAAAATATTTTCCTGACCGGAACCCAAATCAGACCTTTGCGCCTAACATCGAGTGGCCACGCTTGATTTTGGATCTCGCGAAGAATTATGTTAATAATGGCAATCGTGAATCGCTGAAAATGCTTCAATTAATAGGCCAAAAATACGGGAATGATTTAAATAAAGAAGGTTATGAGCTTATGTATTCTGGATCACGCAATGAAATAGTTGTTGCCATGGCTGCGTTAATGGCACGAGTCTTGTCTGATTTGCATAGGTCAATTCTTAATGAATTCAAATCCAAGGTGATGAATATCGACGAACTTAAGTTTACCTTCAATCAGCTACTATGCTCAATGGCAGCACAGGCGGTTACAGATATTTCAGGGGTTCAATCTATTCAATTAGGATATCCATTCGTATGGGAAGGCAGTAATCTTGAAAAAATCGGAGTAGGCTTGGGGGCATTCGGAGCCACCGGAATCACAAAAAAAGCTAATGAGGGATTTGGGTGTACGACCAATCCCTACGTACTGGAAGGCAAAACACATCTCAGATTTAAAGTTTCCAAAGTTGTTGAAGATTATCTTCCGTTAAGTGGGTTTCAGGTTATATTTGGAGGAGGAAATACTTCTCAAAACGGACCAAAAGTCAAGGCTAAAGATATTAAACTCAGTACAGACGGATACGTTGAGGTTGAACTGACAGACGAGAATATTAAAAATGGGGTAAGTTTGGCTGATATTCAATTTATGTTTGCCAAGAGTGGTACACACGTTAATCATGTTATTGAAGATATTTCGTTGGTTACGAAGGGCCAGAAGTAATCCGCTCAATCCGGTGGCTACTTCACCATCTCTCTAAACTCATCTTCAGTGATGACTGGAACACCCAGGGTCTGAGCCTTATCGAGCTTAGACCCTGCTGAGGTGCCCGCGACCACAAAGCTGGTGAGCTTTGAGACCGTTCCCGCGACCTTTCCCGAATGCGATTGAATCAGCTCCTCAATCTCTTTGCGCGAGAAATGCTCTAAGGTTCCTGTGACAACAAAAATCTTTCCTTGCAACTTCTGGCTTAAACGTTTGGAGTCTGATTGCAGGGTAAATCCGAGGTCGATGAGAGCGTGGATCAGTTCCTGGGAAGTAGGGGCGGCGAAGAAATTAAAGAGTTCCTGAGCTGATTTCTGCCCAATGCCTTCTATTTTCTCAAAATCTTCTTTCGTCATCCTGAAGAGATCCCGAACATCTGAAATATGTGTGGCTATTTGCTGTGCGGATTTCTCCCCGATAAATTTTATTCCTAGAGCGAAAAGAACATTCGAAAGAGGCTGCTGCTTGGCTTTTTCAATCTGAGACAGAATATTGGCAATGCTCTTTTCTCCGGTTCGCTCCAAGCTGGATAGCTTCTGAGGCGAGAGGGAGAAGAGATCTGTCCATTCGCGGACGATTCCAGCTACCAACAGTTGATCGACCAGCTTTTCGCCCATTCCTTCCATATTGAGTGCGTCACGAGAGACGACATGCAGGATCTGTGCTTTAACTCGACCAGGACAAGATTCATTGGGACAAACGACGGCCACAAGTTCATCCGACTCAACCAGAAGCGAATCACACGAAGGACATCGCTCAGGAAATGAGATGGGAATAGAATTCGCAGGCTTGTGAGCGACCATCACCACTTCAGGGATCACTTCGCCCGCACGCTTAATGATGATTTCGTCGTTTAGTCCGATGCCTTTTTCAAGGATAAAATCTTTATTGTGCAAGGTTGCCCGAGAAATGGTTGCTCCTGAAATCTTCACAGGATCAATGAGGGCAACAGGGGTAATGGTTCCGAGTCGGCCGACCTGAAAAAACACGTTCTTCAGCACCGTTTTGGCTTCCTCGGCTATAAATTTGTAGGCCATAGCCCAGCGTGGGGATTTCGCGGTATTCCCTACCAAATCCTGGTAGGAGAGGGGATTCAATTTCACGACTACCCCATCTATTTCATAGGGTAAACCCGAACGATCCTGCTCCCACTTCTGGATGTAGGCTTGGACAGCCTCAAGGTTCCCGCAGAGGCTAGCATGGGGATTGATGGTGATAGCCCAGCTGTGAAGAAGTTCAAAAAGTTCAGACTGCGTGTTTGGCCCCAGCTCCATTGCATGAACAATGGAGTAGGCAAAAAATCTCAATCGTCGGCGTGCCACGATCGTTGGATCAAGTTGTCGCAATGATCCAGCAGATGCGTTGCGAGTGTTGGCAAAGGGGGTATCCCCTTCTAGAAGTCGCTCTGCATTGATACGATGCAATTCATTTCGCTCCATATAGACCTCTCCTCTGATCTCGACTGACCCTTTAAAAGGGATGAAGCGAGGAATATCGAGAATCTCTCGAATATTGGCACTTACCTCTTCACCGACTTGCCCATCTCCGCGGGTTACGCCCCTGAGCAGTTTTCCCTCTTGATAGCGAAGGCTGATGGCGAGACCATCGATTTTGAGTTCACAGAAGTAGTCAAGCGTTGGAACAGTTCCTATTTCCTTCGAAAGCTGATTTCGTATTCGGGCATCGAAATCAACAATCTCATGGAAAGAATATGCGTTTGAAAGACTGATCATCGGTTCATGATGGCGAATCTTCTGGAATGTTGGCGAAGGATCGGCTCCGACACTTAAGGTGGGAGAGTCAGTCCGAATTAAATGGGGAAACTCCTTTTCCAAATATTCTAATTCCTTAACCAAGACATCATATTCGAAGTCACTGATCACCGGGCTTTGTTTATCATGATATCGTTTATTATGCTCACCAATTTGCCCCGTGAGTTCTTGAATACGACGAATAATTTTCTTTTCGCTAATCATTTAATCCAGAAAAATGTACTGCCGAACTTTACCAAGCGTTTTTGGGCCAATCCCCTTTATTTTCAGTAAATCCTCAACAGCGTGAAAGGGGCCATTTTGAAGCCGGAATTCGACAATATGTTGTGCGACCTTCGGGCTGATACCTGGAAGCTTATCCCACTGTTCAAGGGTAGCTGAGTTCATTGAGAGGTGGCTGATGGACTTCGGGTTTGAAATGGTCTTCAGTGGTTTTGGCGTCTGCCTTTTTATCTTAGGTTCTTTTGCCCTGGGAAGCGTGACCTTATCCCCATTCTTCAGAATTTTTGCCAAGTTGACCTTATCAAGGTCTGCTTGGGGTAGAATGCCTCCCGCTTCCAAGATCAGCTGATAGATATGGGTGTTGGGGCTCACCTCATAGACGCCTGGGTGTTTGATCGCTCCATCGATATGAACTTGAATATTTGAGGAGGGAAAGTCTTGAGGTTTTTCAGACACAATGGGAAGCAGTTCGTTTTGTTGCGAAAGCCCTTTGTTATAGATGAGTATCCCGGAGAATGACAAAATGATCAGAGCAATGGAGAATAAAAAATACTTATTTCTAAGCATCTAGGCCACCTTCTTTTTCTGACGACGTTTTCGAATATCATAAACCATGGCAAGTATTTCTGCCACGGAGGAGTAAAGACTTGGGGGTACCTCCTGGCCTACTTCTGTTCCATTAAAGAGTTCTCGTGCGAGTTCCTTATTTTCCACGATCAGGATATTGTTTTCCTCAGCAGTTTTCTTGATCTCCTCCGCTATGAGCATTTTTCCTTTAGCAACAACCTGTGGAGCTTGCATAAGCTGCGAGTCATATTTAAGTGCAACTGCAATATGCGTCGGATTCGTGACGACTGCATCAGCTCCGGCAGCCCCACCTTTTCCGCGTCCACCCGACAGGGACATGGCCAGATCTCGCTGTCTCTGTTTAATGAGCGGATCTCCTTCCAGCTTCTTATACTCGTCCTTAACTTCCTGTTTACTCATTTTCATTTGTTTCATAAATTCATGCCGCTGATAAAAATAATCCAGCAAGGCAATGAAAGCATAAAACATTCCGACACGTATCGCTACCTTAAAACAGAGATCCCCCACAAAAGACAAAGCTTCCAGAAGAGGTAGTTCTCCCGTATGAAGCAGGATAGGAAACACTGGAATAATCGCGCGTAACATGATGTAGAAAATAATACCCATCTTAGCAATTGACTTGATTAATTCCACAATTCCTTTCATGGAGAAAAGCCGCTTGAATCCTTCAATCGGATTTATTTTATTCAATTTTGGCTGTAAGGCCTGAAAAGAGATATTAAACCCAGACTGCAAGGCTTCACTAAAAATAGCAAGACCAACGTTGACCAGCATGAGAGGCATCAAGGACAGCAATAACACAACCACTAGCTTATTTAGAATTCCCAGAACAACCGCCACTTCAATATCCCTCGAGATAAGAAAAAATGAAGTTTTGAAGAAGTCCGAAACGTTTTCCCACATGTGTCCCATGGAGGCACGAAGCACATAATAAGATGCGATAAATAGGACGGCAGTCGTGACTTCCTTACTCTTAACAACTTGCCCCTTTTTGCGAGCCTCTCTTAATTTGTGGGGCGTGGGTTCCTCAGTTTTATCACCAGAATCTCCCATTTAGGTTACTTTTACCTGGGCAAGAAATTTGTAAATTTCTGTCATTGTTGTCGTGACCAGTGCTTCGAGCTCATGTGTAAGAAGCGGAATGGTAAAAATAAATATCCATAATCCCAGTGCAGGCTTGACTTGGAACCCTAAAGAAAATACATTGACCTGCGGGGCAAGCCTTGCTAACAATCCCAAGGAAAAATCTAGAAGAAAAATGATCACCAAGATGGGCATTGAGAGATCAAGCCCCGTAAGGAATATCAATGAAGCCAAATGACTTATTTGATCTAATAACCCTGAGTATTGAACTTCACGAGCCAAGGGAATCACTTTGAAGCTCTCAAAAAGAGAAATGAGAAGCAGATGGTGTGCATTTGATAAGAAGAAAATGGTTATCGCAAAATAAAACATAAGACGCTCCATAATAGTAACTTGACCACCAGAAGACGGGTCAAAAGTGGCTGCCGCAGATAAGCCCATTTGCATATCCATTAGCGAGCCTGCCATCTGAACACCGACAAAAATAATTCGAGAAATTAGACCGATGACTAACCCAAGCATCAACTCACCCAAAAGGAGTAAAATAATATCCAGATGCAGATCGGCGTGTAGGGTAGGGAACGGAACAATGAACCAAAAAAGAAGACTGGTCCAGATGACCATGGCTAACTTCATGGTTTGCGGAATTGCGCGATCACTGAGGATTGGGGCAGATAAAAACAACCCCGCGACTCTGGCTACAATAAAGAAGAAAGCAAAAACACTCTGTACGCTCAGAAGCATCTAATATCTAGGAATAGTAGCCCACATCACTGTTGTCCAGGATATAAGGCTAGAAACCATCCACGGGAAAGTAATCGAAAGAACGACAAACACCACAATCATCTTAGGAACGAAGGTAAGGGTCTGTTCTTGAATTTGAGTGACTGCCTGGAAGAGTGAAATCAATAGCCCCACAGCCAACCCAGCTCCCACCGAGGGCAGGGTGAGAAGCATGAGTAAGTTAATGCCCTGCCGCATGAAATCCGTAGCCACACCAATGGTCATCTTTTATTATCTCCTCTCCCTTTCTGCACAGATTGTATCAGAGAGGTGGTCGAGTATCCTTCGACAAACGGGATGATCTCTACTTTTGAAGCATGCTCACGACCGATAACCTCGTCGGGTTTATAGTCCCCCCCCTTCACCAGGACATCTGGTCGAATGGCCTCAATGACCTTGGCGGGCGTATCTTCATCAAAAACAAGTGTAAAACTCACACATTCCAGGCTGGATAATATTTCGACACGGTCCTGTTCGCGATTTATGGGACGGTCACTCCCCTTGAGACGCCGAATGGAGCTGTCACTGTTAACGCCCACGATAAGAATGTCGCCTAAGGCTCTTGCGGAACGCAAGTAATCCACATGCCCTCGATGGAGAATATCAAAACACCCATTTGTAAAAACAATTTTTTTTCCTTCTTTTTTCGCAAGATCGAGCAAGCTCATAAGAGAGGGAAGAGTCTGTTTTTTGCCTAAGTTCGGATGAAGTTTTTGTTGCAATTCCTCATAGGAGATGGGCACGGTTCCTTGTTTGCTGACAACGATACCGGCAGCAGCATTTGCGATCTGAATAGCTTCGCCGATATCCGGATTTTGGCAATAGGCCCAGGCAAGGGTAGCGATCACAGTATCCCCAGCTCCAGAGACATCATAAACTTCTATGGCTTGTGTCGGATAGTGATGAACCGTTGCCCCGACAAAAAGGCTCATGCCTTTGTCAGACCGTGTGACCAGCAGGTGATTCATGCAATAGAGATGCATGAGCTCCATTCCGGCCTTCTCAACTGCTTCGTTGGTGTTGGGAATCGATTGCTTTAAGGCATCCTCAACTTCTTTCAAATTTGGGGTAATCACAAAAGCACCTTCATATTTGTGCCAATTTGATCCTTTGGGATCCACAAACACGGGGATCTTTTTATCAGTAGCCCATCGAATAATTTGCTGACATAATTCGGGCGAGCAAGTCCCCTTTTCGTAGTCGGAAATGATGATTCCCGTTAAGTCGGGTATAGACTGAATGTCGTTAAGCATCAAGGTCGATTCCACTGAACCTAGGGGAAATATTTCCTCGAAATCAAGTCTTGTGATTTGTTGGTGCTCCCCAACCACTCGAATTTTGGTAATGGTTGGAAGGTTGACTTGGGTCGGTTTGAATTGAATGCTGTTTTTTAATGAAAGCTCTTGGAGAACCGTATGGTTGGCGTCCTTACCGGTGACCCCTACCAGTACTGCTGTTTCACGTAAGCCAGCAAGGTTATTCGCGACATTGCCCGCTCCGCCAAGTGCCGAAAGTGTTTGATTTACTTTTACGACGGGTACGGGAGCTTCCGGGGAGATACGTGATACGCTCCCGCGAAAGTATTGATCCAGCATAATATCGCCAACTACTACAATGCTCACGTGGCAATTATGAACGCTATAAATTACTTTGACAAGGAAACGTTATGCTTGCTGGGAAGAAAATGCTGAGCTTGGCCTTGAAAGGTTTACTTGAAAAACCTTTTTCAGATGTGCAAAAAAACTGTCTAAGAAATTTATTATTGTATCCTCTGAGTTTACCCCCAAAATGAGGGATAATTGATTTTTGCAATTATTGATACATGTTTTCATTTGGGTATGGTCAATCGAATCGCTCACCAAGAGATTATCGATAGCATTCATTTCTGTATATAGTGGAAAGAGTCGATCAAAAGCGATCTCTTTTAAAAGATAGGGTTGGAGGGCTATTCTGATCTTTTCCATAATTTTTTGAGCCTCAGCAGCAGAGTTTTTCCTCTGAAGGGAAAGTATAAGCGCATCAAATAGTTTTTCCAAGTTGATTCTGGCTTCTCGGATCAGTTCATCGGTACGGTTGAGCGGAACATAAGCTATATTGATCTGAAATCGTTTCTCTTCAGCTTCAATGATGGCATTTATTTGGGAGATTAACTCTCTCACATCTATACTCAGTCTCATGAGGTTATTCTGGATTTCATCTATGTCAATGTTATTACGTTTAAGCTCGTTTTGAAGTTCGGGGTTGTTGATACTATCTTGTTTAATCTTTGATCCTTCATCGAAGCAAATAGCTATTTCTTTTGATAGAATGTTAACCCTAGCCTGTCGACTATGCCTTCCCACTTCTATCTCTTGTTTAACCTTTATTTGTAAATCCTGTGCCTTAGCAATCAATTGTCTGCATTTATCCTTATGGATTATCACTGAAGTATTGTCATGAATGATTTGATCTGTTCCGCATGCATCGGACTTTTTATAGCTGAGATTGTTAGCATTTTCTGGATTCTTTTTTGTCGCAACAGGGCTCTTTGATTCTTTAATTTTGTTGAGGTCGGCTAGCTCATCAGCTTGGCTTTTAGATAGACTGCTACCTGGATTATTAATAAGTCCTGTTGTCATGATAAAATCATTATTCCCTAAAGAATATGATTCTAAACATATAATTTCTTTAATTGACTACTGTACTTGAAGAGTTTCCCTATCGTTTAGTATAAATTTTAGAACTGCTAATGAAATTGGTATTCTCTGTAATGGGAACCTCTTTGACAAATCTTCTAAAAATTTATTTGTCACCTCAGGGGATTTTATCAGGTTTTCGATACTCTGCTTTACTCCATCAGTGTTTACCTCAGATAAATTGATCTTGTGATCATCGCAATACTTGGATTGAAGCTCAGAAAATGCTTTACTTAAAGCCGTAACCATTTTTTGGCCTATTTCTTTTTGAACATCAGGCCGGGTATTATAGTCATAATATACTTGAAGAGACGCGAGAAGTGCTAAAGCATATTTTTTTGTTATGACCTTAGCTTCAGCTTCTTTACTCGTCAAAGCCTTAAGCAACAAAGGATCATTAGAAATAAATGTTAGCATTTTATCCAGATTAGGATAGCTATTTTCCTTATAGTATTTGTATACACTAGTATCTGCTTTAAAAGTCTTAATAAGGGATTCTGGGTTAGAAGGATCAAATGTTTCAAGACAAAAAAGAAAATTTATATACGCACTATCAAAAGGGGGATCAATCTTAAGATCCTTTACTTCTTCGAGGTATTCTTTCAGCAAAGCTGGATCCTTTATGATATCAAATACTGTTATAGAGTTAACGAATTCTTTTTTTTGGTAATCTTCCTTTAACTCTTTGTACAAATTTATTAGTGACGTAGGGATTCCGGAATTTAGAAATTCAAGTAAATAGTGCCCAACAGCAAAGTCTGATAATTTTTGAAAGTAGTCGGGGTTAAGAGTATCAGTGTTTATCGAGGGGCCTATTATTTGGGCAACTGTCAATGGCGAAAAGATGATTGTGGGTTTTGATTGATCTCTTTCACCAGGAATAACCTCTTTTCCTCCGCTTTTTGGCAAAGCTGTCTGAGTTCCGTATAATATATTACTGTCTACTTTCCCTATTCCTCCCATTTTCATCCACCTTTCTGCGATTGTTTATCGCCTAAATTTATTGACTTATTAAAGTTATCGTACGCAAAGATGAAAAATCCCAAAAAAAATGAAATTAATGCATTCAATTATTTCGATGGGATTTTTATGCTTGATTGTACGATATATACTATGAGGACAATAATAGTGGCGAATCGCTATTCGCCCAAGGAAGGGATTCAAATGGGAATATCTGCCGTTGGCGACAGCGCTTACACAAGTGTAATAAAACCAGTTGTGAATTGTGTTAAAGCCGGAGAGAAAGCCTTTAAGGAATCCTTTCAAGGCATTACAGCTCCTGTAGATCCTAAAAAAGAAGTTGAACATCTTAAAGCTAGGCTCAATATTGTATACACGAAAATTGATGATCAATCCGGGATGGAGGTCGTCGACTCTTCAGAGAGTTTAGAGGAGGAAGCGAAAAAGGAAACAATTAAAAAAAATGCCCCCGCCCAAGTTTCCAAAATACCATTGTGGACTCGTTTAAAGAATGCATTCAGGCAACCAGCCCCGAGCACTCCGAAAACAGGTCCAAAACGATCCATAAAATTAGAAAAGGGGAAGGATCTTCCTTCCGGCTTAACTGGCAACCAATATCAGTATAATAAAGAAAACGGCAAATTGACGATATGGGGCAAGATGTCACCGAATGATTGTGAATTACTAAAGGGAACATATTCCTCGACTGCTGAAAAAGAGAAGCTTGATGCACTACAGGGAAAGTCGCAAAAGGATAAGCTTTCCTTTTCTGAAAAAGCAAAAAACATCTGGGGAAAAATTACGGATATGATGGATTTAAGCACAATATCTGGTTTGCGCAGAAGTGTTGCATCATTTTTGACAGGAATTGCGTTTGCACCCGTTGCATTTTGGAACTTCGGTTCACATGTAATTGAGGAAATCGCGAAAATAAATTTTCCGGATTTTAAGGATATTTCAGACGGATTGCTTGCGTGGCTATCCCCCAAGTTATTTGAAAAGGAAAAGATTCAAGAGTCACATACGATAGTTGCATCTACCAAGAAGGAGTAGGGGCGTATCACGATACGCCCCTACTCCTTCACGATACGCCCCTACTTTTCTCCCCTTTATTTCCCCCCTGAATCTTGATAAGATGTACTAAGACTTAATTGATTTTCGACCAATTTTAGTCTTAGTCATACTGAGCTTGTCGAAGTATAAGCATATTCAAATCAACCGGATTGGGAAATAATGGACATCAACCAACTTAACTACCATTCAGACGGACTTATCCCTGTGATCGCTCAAAGTGTGCTTACCGGAAAGGTGCTGATGCAGGCTTTTGCCAATGACGAGGCGGTCTCGCTTTCGCTGACGACTGGCTATGCCACGTACTATTCGCGTTCACGCAAGTCCATCTGGAAAAAGGGGGAGACTTCAGGGAATCGTCAGAAGATCGTCGATGTGCGAGTCGATTGTGACGAGGATAGCCTTCTGTACCTCGTGGAGGAAGAGGGGCCTGCCTGTCATACCGGCGAAACGACTTGTTTTCATCGAAGCCTGTTAGAGTCTGAGGCAGCTAAACCTCAAGCCTACGAAGTGCTAACGTCGCTTTATGACAAGGTGCTAAGCCGAAGGGAACACAAGACGGAAGGCTCCTATGTGACGAGTTTATTTGGCAAGGGATCTGACAAGATTATCCAAAAAGTGGGTGAGGAGGCCGTCGAAACGGTGATTGCCCTCAAGAATCGATCCAGAGATGAAATCATCTACGAGTCGGCCGATCTTTTGTTTCATCTGATCGTGGCACTGGTGGATCAGGATATTCTTCTCACGGACATCGAGAACGCATTGGTTCAACGCTACAAATGAAGATTCTGGGCGACTTTCATCTACATACCGTTGCCAGCCAGCACGCATATTCCACGGTGACGGAGTACGCAGCTTATGCCAGTCAGAAACAGTTGAAAATTATTGGAATTTCTGATCATGGTCCTGCAATGGTGGATGCACCCCACGAATATTATTTCCAAAACTTACGAATTCTGCCAAGAACGATGAGTGGGGTGACTCTTTTACGGGGCGCGGAACTCAATATCATCGATGATGCGGGGGCAGTAGATCTCAAAAGTCATGTCTTGGAGCAATTGGACTATATGATCGCCAGCTATCACGCTGGGATTATTCCCCACAATTATACGAAGGAGCAGCATACGGATGGTTTTCTGGGAGTACTTGATTTACCGTATCGTGTGATATTGGGACACTGTGACAATCCCAAAATTCCTGTTCATTTTGAACCCATCTTAGAAAAAGCCAAGAAAGTCGGGGCACTGATCGAAGTGAATAATGCCTCCTATGGCTATATTCGACCCGGATCTTACGAGGTGGGGCTTGAGGTGTTACGTTTGGCCAAAGCAATTGGCAATGACATTATCCTGAATTCTGATGCCCACTATCATGAGGATGTTGGCAATGTGGATCGGTGTATGGGGCTCGTGAAGGAAGCGGGCTTCCCAGCTGATCGAATCGTCAATTTTTCGATGGAAAAGATTCAGGCCTTTTTTCGATTGTGACTCAAGAAACGTCTCTTGACCTTTTTATCACGACCAATGGGCCCGGCGAGATGGCCACGTGGGTAACGCCTGTTGTTCGTGCACTCAAGAAGAATCGTCAGGACGTTCGCATAAGCCTCTTTCTATTGCCGTGTCGATTCTCAACCGGTCATGAGGAGGAGGTGGCAATCGGCATTCCTGAAGTGGACTATGTGTTTCGAGCCAAGGATTTTCGCAAGTGCCTCCGTTCACTTCCTTTTAAACCCCATCGTAAGGGTGTGGTATTATTCCTGGGGGGTGATTTATTGTGGGCATTGTTCCTAAAATGGCGGTACAGATTTAAGGCGATTGCCTACACCGAAGGGGATCAAAGCTGGAAGATGTTTTATGATGCCTTTTTCTTGAGGGATCGGGACGGTGATCTGATGTACGCCTATTTTCAGCAGTCTCAGGCTGATGAATCGTTGATTCGCGAATTGAAGAAGACCCGAAATATTGTTTTTTTCCCCGGGAGCCGACCAGAGCAGTTTAAGCATCTTTTCCCGCTGATGCAGCGAGTGGTTTCTCTACTCCCCAAGGAGGTACGCTCTATTTTCAATATTGCTTCCTTCATCCCTGCGGAAATGATTCAAAAGTACCTGCGCAAAGATATAGCGATTGAGTACGATCACGGACATACGCTCGAACTCATGAAGTCTGCAACCCTTGCGGTCACGATTCCAGGAACCAACAATATTCAGTTGGCGTATCTTAATGTGCCAGCCCTTATTATTTTCCCTTTCAACTACCCTGATGTGGTTCATTTTAGGGGAATTGGTGGAGCCATCCTCAATTTGCCACTATTGAGAACGTTTGGGAAGCAGTTCCTTCTAAAAAAACTGGACAAGCGTGTGTCGTTTACATCCCTGGTGAATTCCAAAGAGAAGCGTCTTATCTATCCGGAGCTTCGGGGAAGTCTTGATGAGAAAAAGATTGCAGGAGCTATTCAGGAATTGCTTAACGATTACGGCAAAATCCGATCCATGGGGAAAACCCTGATGGATCTCAATAAAGAGTCCAATGTGTTGGATAAGATTTTGGAGGCGATAGATGTCTAAGACCAAACTCATCTTCGATATCGACGGGGTGCTAATCGATACACGTCGATCCTATCGTTGGGCGATTAAGAAAACGG
>CAYHOI010000011.1:28582-33112 GCA_964358175.1 uncultured Candidatus Marinamargulisbacteria bacterium
TCAGAGATATTGAATCGTTTCAAAAGATCATTTATATTGGCGACAATGTGAGTGATATACTTCTTGGAAGGAATGGTAAAACGACCCTTCCGGTAACGATGGTTCTTTTTACGCCCATTGCGACTCGTGATGAGCGCAAGATTTTGTATCAGAAGGCAGACAACTATCAGCCGGATCAGCGGTTTGAGAAAAAGGAAATGTTTCTCGGCTGGTTGGAGGATGACTAAAAATAAGTTTACAGGTTTCATTTTGGGGCATATTATAGGTGAAAAGTTATGTTATGAGGAGGACTTGAAATGGCACAAGCGATTAAGGTATCGGATGATTTGTACTCCATAGCGAAAGCGAGGGCAAAAGCGGAGCATCGGTCTATTCCAGCGCAGATAGAGTATTGGGCTAAGATTGGCAGAATAAGTCACGATAATCCCGATTTGCCGACAAGTTTTATTGAGGGGATTCTTATTTCAAAGGCTGAATACGAGGCGGGACAATATACGGAGTTCAAGCTTGATTAAGGTCGTTCAAACCTCTCGCTTTGAGCGGGTGTTTAAGAAATACTATCCCAAAGTACAAGTTATTATAAGGGATGAAATACGGCTCATCGCAAGCAACCCGGAGATTGGCGAAAAAAAACACGGAGACATCGCTGATGTTCGGGTACATAAATTCAAGATAAAGACAGATTTGTATTTGTTGGCTTACCAGCACCTCAATGGTGAACTCATTGTTCTCGAATTTATTCAAAACAGCCATGAAAATTTCTACGAAAATCTGAAAAAAGGACGATAAATCCATGAAATACCCTTTAAACACATCATAATATTTCGATAGATAAAGGTGAAATTTCCGGAAAAGGAGAACGATAACTTATAAGTAGAACCAATCAACAGGAGGATGAGATGAAGAAAAAGGTCGTGGCAATGGAGCTTAGATTGACTGAAACCTCGGAATATAAAAAGTTGTTGAACGAAGTAGAACGTATTCAAGAAAATCCGATAAGAATTATTGACTTGTTGAGAGAAGAGCCTCATCGTATGTCTGACATGACTCATAAATGGAACGCATTCTATGTAGATTTGTCGAAGAATTTAGTTGATAAGCGTATTTTAACTATTTTGAATTCTCTTGCGAAGACAATGCACATTAAGAAAGACATTGAAGAAATGTTCCGGGGAGTAAAAAAGAATTTTACCGAAGGGAGGGCAGTTTTACATACCGCGTTACGTAACGTTTCGTTTAATCTTTCAACCTGTCTATTTGAATCGCTATCTCCAATCAATGTAGAGGGCACAGACTTCGATGTGATGCCTGATGTCGTAAAAACATTAAACCGGATGGCCACATTTACCGATAAAGTGCGATCTGGGGAGTGGAAAAGTTCTACGGGCAGGTCAATTAAAACAATTGTAAATATCGGAATTGGCGGATCTGACCTTGGCCCAAAAATGACTGTTCGTGCGCTTCGTCCCTATCAGAAAGAAGGGCTGGAGTTTCGTTTTGTGTCAAATGTAGACGGCACTGATATCGCAGAGAACTTGTTCGGACTCGATCCGGAAACAACGCTGTTTATTCTTGCATCTAAAACCTTTACAACCCAGGAAACAATGGCTAATGCCGAGGAAGCCAAAAAATGGTTCTTGAAAACCATGAAGCAAGAGGACATCGCAAAACATTTTGTTGCAGCTTCAACTGCTGAAAAGTTAGTCACAAAGTTTGGTATTGATGCAGAGAATATGTTTCCCTTTTGGGACTGGGTAGGTGGCCGCTATTCTTCTCCATCGGCTGTAGGCCTTTCAGTGATGCTGTCGGTTGGAAAAGAGAAATTTGCCGAGTTGCTTGAAGGATATCATCTCATGGATGAACATTTTCGGACTGCAACGATAGAGCGAAATATTCCGATTCAAATGGGATTAATAGGGTTCTGGTACAACACATTCATGGGAGCGCAATCAACAGCAATTCTGGCCTATGACCAAAGTTTAGATTTTTTTGCGGACTATTTTCAACAGGGTGACATGGAGAGCAATGGAAAGAGTGTTAATAAGTTTGGGGAGAGAATTGGCTATCAAACAGGTTCTATCGTATGGGGAAAGCCAGGAACGAACGGTCAACACGCTTTTTATCAACTTATCCATCAGGGCACAAAGCTCATACCAGCAGATTTTATCGGATTCAATAAATCGCACCACAAAGTCGGAGAGCTACATACGCTTTTAATGGCCAACTTCTTTGCGCAACCAGAAGCACTAATGAAAGGAAAAACAGCGGAGGAACTTAGGTCTGAAGCTTGTCCTGAGACGTTAATCCCGTTCAAAGTTTTTGAAGGAAATCGCCCAACCAATTCAATTTTAATTGATCAATTGACACCTTCTGCTCTTGGAAGTCTGATTGCCCTTAAAGAGCATGTGGTTGCTACTCAAGGATTTTTGTTGCAAATCAATAGTTTTGATCAGTATGGAGTTGAATTGGGGAAAAATCTTGCCGTGAAAATTTTAAATGAGATTAAGTCTGGCAATCTGAAAGAAGGTTCACATGATCCTTCAACTTCCGGATTGATGAAACGGTTTTCAGCGGGCAGATAAAAACTGAAAATTAGGGGGGGCAAACGAAAAAATGGAGGAAAATGAAATGAATAAGAAGATTATAGCGAGCATCCAAGATACCAATTTGTCCAAATACGTTGTAAGCGTCGATGTTTCTGATGTTGCCATCACGCCCAATGACAAAATGGGTACATCGGGTACTCGATTGAAGGCAACAGAATTTGACCGTAAAAATTTTCTTCTCAAGGAAACTCAGGCGGTATGTCGTTACTGGCTTGAGATGGATGAAGCGTCTAGACAAAAAGGACATAATCGTATCATTATCGGTGGCGATCCTCGGAATGGAAATCCAGAAAGAATTAAGGAAGTTGCCCGAATTGTTGCTGCGAACGGTTTTGAGGTAATCGTTGCGGACAATAAGGGGTTGGCTACCACACCTGCGATGTCTGCAGCAATTATGAAGCATGAGGCATTAGGAGCGATTATTCTGACGGCAAGTCACAATCCCGCTGAGGATGTTGGCCTTAAAGTGAACCAGCCTTTTTTTCGGGGTGCAGGCCCCGTTTTGGAGGACGCAACAGATCGAATATATGAGTTAATGAATTCTGCGACATTCGCTAATACGCTCAATATTTCTTATGAGGAAGCTCTCGAAAAGAAGCTGATCTCTGAAGCAAATCTTGTAGCGATGAATACGGAATTTTACAACGAGATATTTGATGTTGAGCTTCTGAAAAATGGATTTAATGGAAAACCTTTCTCCTTGATTGCTGATCCGATGCATGGAGCCACAGGCCCGTATTTGCAATCTATCGCCGAAGCGTTTGGTATTCAACTGAAGATGATCAATGCTGCTCCAGATCCATACTTTGGCCCGAAAGACGAGCACCGCCATCCTGAGCCAGAACCGCGATATCTAAACGAGTTGATAACGTTATCACATCAATATGATCTGGCCAGTGGGTATGATGCGGATGGGGATAGAAATTTGCATTTCTTTCAGGGAATGAATATTACTGCTGGCGATTTGGGCGCGTTGCTAGCTGAATACCATCACTTTCTTCCCATTAAGCATGACATATTTAATGATGGATGTGTTTTAATAGGCCGGTCTATTGTGTCAAGTTCACAAGCGGATCGTGTTGTTCTGCGCAAGCAAAGAGAGGGCGAGGACATCAAGATGATACAGACTCCTACGGGTTTTAAGTGGATTTCCGAATTGGGAAATGTTGGGTTTGAAGAAAGTAATGGTCTTGGCAATCCCTATCATGGTGAAAAAGATGGATTGTTTGCGACCATGTTCCTTTTTACCATTATGGCCAAAACCCAGAAAACGATCCACGAACTTTTGGAAGAAATGTATAAAAAAGACGGACGGGTTTACTTCACAAGAGGCGGTGTGACCTGTCCGAAAAAAGAAACCTCGGATAGAATTATGACCTATATAAACCCATCTTCGAGACCCAAAAAAATATCAGGGTTAGAGCTGACGAATGCCTTTGTGTTTGATTATAAATCGCCTGTTTCTGGCATTGAGTCCAAAAATCAAGCCTATGTGTTTAACCTCATGACACCAGAAGGCCAAAAACTAATTCTTAGCATGAGATTTTCAGGCACCGGAACAGGAGACCCCATGTTGCGTGTGTACTGTGACTACTGGAATCCTGAGTATAATCTTAGGCTGAATGAAGCCCTGAATTTTATTCGGCCAATTGTGAAGGATATCGTCGGGAAAGAGGTTGAAATGCCAGAGTTGGACTATTACGCTACCGCCCCACAATAACCTGTCCAACCGTAGCAATGTGGAAAGTATACTTCGACCGAATTGGTTTGGACGCTTCGCTAGATCTTGCGATGGCGGTGAAGTGACGACAAGCGACGCTTACTGTGCGTAAGTAGGCGTCCTTCGACACTTCGAGAGCCTCAGTGATCGAATGCTCAGGAACCGAGACGAAGCAAAACCGAAAACCAATTTTAGTAGAGTATA
>CAYHOI010000012.1:0-32516 GCA_964358175.1 uncultured Candidatus Marinamargulisbacteria bacterium
AAATAACTGTGATTATCATAGCTACTTGGACTTTGAAGAGAAAATGAGTCCCCAATGTCTTTCCCAAAATATTTTGATATTTCACTTCCAATTATAATATGCTGTTTATCTAGAGTTGCGTTTCTTGATACCGTGTATTGAAATAGGTTTGATGTTTTCCTTTCTGCCGTTTCATTAACTCCCAAGACATTAATTATGTTGTATTTCCCACCATAGAATAAAATCGACTGACCATAGATATATGGCGAGATTTGTAGGATTCGTGGATTCTTAGAAAGACGTTCACTAACCTTCTGGTAGTGTAGTTGTTTTGTGAAACTCTCAATTTGTATATGAGAGCTAATTCCGATTGCTGTTTTTTCGAACTTATTATCGAAGCCACTCATGATCGATGTGATGAAAACAAAAATTGCGAATGATATAGCGATGCTAATTATTGAAATAATTGATAATTGATTGAACTTATACCTATTGTTGTTGGCGTGCAAGAAACTGACAGAAAGGAATAGTGAAAGGGGCATGCGCATTGGTTGTATTTTGAGTATAACTGCTTTAGTATAGTTAATAAAGGAGACATATAATGAAAACAAAACATGTATTTATGGGTGTTCTATTGGTTGGTGTTTCAATCCTTCTCAGCGGTTGCAACTACACAACGGTTCCTGAGAAAGTCGGAGCCAGCAATTTAACAGTAGGTGAAGCAAAGCGAACTATCACAAAGGGAACAACTACTCAATCTGAAATACTTACAACCTTTGGTTCTCCGAATCTCGTTTCTAATAATAAGGACGGTAATCAGGTCTGGGCATATAACAGAATGTCTGCGGATAGCTATTCTGGTTCTGAGGGAGGATCGTTAATATTGTGGGGTGGCAGCAAAGCCGTGTCTTCAACTACGGTAAAGTCGTTCGACCTTATAATCACATTCAACAATAAAGACGTTGTGGAAGATTACAAGGTAATTTACGCATCATATTAATAAAGGGGATGAAGATGAAAAAAGTATTTAGCAGTATCTTAATAATGGCAACGCTCGTCACGCTAATTGGTTGCAATACCGTCCAACTGACTGCGATGCAAAAAAGACAGATTACGACAAAGATGATGGACGGGAATTACGAGAACATTTTCAAAGCTACAGTAACAGTTCTTCAAGACAATGAGTATATAATCAAAGACTCAAAACTTGACACAGGACTTATTACAGCTGAAGTAAACAAAGAGTCTGATTGGCTAACTAAAGCGTTAACAACAAGTAAGTACGGTGGAACGTCAATGGCCGGAACAAAAGTAGAGATAAGCGCTGTTGTCGATAAGATTAACACAGGCAACTCGGAAATAAGAATTTCTATTGAAGAAAAGGTCTATTCAAACCAAGGGGGAACCACAAGTTCTACTCAGAATTTAGACCCCAAAGTATATGCTAAGTTATTTGGTGATATTCAAGTGGAAATAAAGCGTCGAGAAGCCTTACGGGGATAAAATAGCGTTCGCTATGAATTAAGTTTTTACGAGACAAAAAAAGCGGTCATTGTCATAGGACAGTAACCGCTTTTCTCTTTTCACTGCCAATTAAGATGCGTCATTTGCTATAATCGTCTTGAAGGATGTAATGAATGCACTATTTCGACAAATTCTACGCACAAGAAGAAATTGATAATCGTACAATTATTGGATACGGGGGAATTACACAGAATGACTACGACAAAAAAGCGTTATCACTTAAGCAACGACAGTACGAATTGAATGAGTTATTGAATCGACATACACAGGCTGATGAGAAGTTTTCATTAACACTGATTTCCTTGATGGAATTAGCTTCCCGAGCATATGAGCTTTTTATAAGTTCGAAAGTCGAGCAAAAGAGGCAGTTGTTGGGTTTTGTACTTTCGAACTTAACATTGAACGGCCGAAAGCTTTGTTATGAGCTTAAAAGACCGTTCAATGTGTTCAATTCTATCGGTAACTGTCTAATTTGGCTCCCCGGCGCGGACTCGAACCACGGACCCGCTGGTTAACAGCCAGCTGCTCTACCGACTGAGCTACCGGGGAATAAAAAACTAGGATTTCATTTTATCAATAGTTTGTTTTGTTGTAAAATGAAAATAGATAAAGGAAGTGGCAGGGGGCGTTCTTTTTTTCGGTTTGGCAAAAGCTCAGGGATTAACTGTTGATCAGAGAAGAAGGGTATGCTAAGACCAAAGTGGTTTCCGGTTTTTTGTTGCTCTTAGCGAAAACCATTTTCGCAAGAGTATATATGCTAAAACCAATTCTAGTAGAATATGGAAAAGAAGGGTTTGTTTAAGTGAAAACGCTAAGTATCCGGTTCAAGATACCCCTCATCTTCTCGCTGATCAGCGTACTTATTTTTTTTGTCTCTTTTGGATTTCTGAGTATCGTTTCACGTAGTCAGGCGGACAATGGCAACATTCGTCTTCTTGCCAAGTTTGCTGTACAGAATAGCTATGATGTGTTGCTTCATAACGAACACTTGCTTACGCAAAGAATAGCAGAGTGGACGGATAAAGAGCAGTACATCCGCTCTCTTTTCTTTGTGGATCAGGATTTAGACCTCATCGCACCAAGGCTATCAAAAGCTTCGAAAATAGTCTGGTCAGCAAACTACAAGAAAGCAGTGTCCTCCCATATTCATCCAAAATACAAGCACGTTATGTGGCGTCTAAATTCCAAGGAAGACATTTGCACCATTCCAATCGTGATTGCCAATAAACCTATTGGCTATCTTGTAGCAATTCTCGAATCCCACGATAGGTTTGCCTCCTTTCTTACAGATCATCATGAGATCAATCTTCTTTTCTTGATTATTGTTGTTATCGGGGGCTTAACGATTGTGTATACCTCGTTCTTTTTGAGCCGAAGAGTTGTTGCCCCCGTGGTTGAGATTATCGATTATATCAATAAATATACGCACTCGAATCCTCTCCACATTAAGCCGATTCCCCTAAAAGGGTTCACCCCTTGTTGGAGGATGAAGAAATGTACGGATAAATCTTGTAAATACTACGGGTGTGAAAGCGCAAACTGTTGGGAAAAGTACTTTAACATCCAGACGCTTTCAAAACGAAATCCAATGACATTTCCCTGTTTTGACTGCGTGGTCTTTACCTCTCGCGGACAAGATGAGGTTGAGAAGCTCAAGATCTTTTTGAACCAGCTTATTTCCTCCATTCAGTTCCATTATCAACGTAGCAAGGTCTATAGTTCGTCGCTTGAGGAGATGATTAATGAACGAACAAGTGAACTTCAGGTGCGATCCAAGGAGCTGCAGCTTGAAACAACCAAATCGCTTCTTATTATTGATAATATCATCGAAGGAACACTTGTTACTGATCTCGAGGGAAGTATCATCCAGGTTAACAATAATGCGAAGAAGCTCCTGAATATTAAAGTAGATACCGATCATCACCATGATATTGCCCATTGCATCACGGACAAGGAGATAGCCACAACCCTTTTGGCGATCATCGAAGAAATGAAATCTGACAAACATATTGTTATCAAAGAAGTATCTCTAAAGACGAATGGCCTGGATCAGTTTTTGCTCATCAAGGCTACCTATGTTCAAGAAAAGAAAACGAATTTTGATATGATTGTGTACCTTATTGAGGATATTACCAATACTAAACTATTGGATCAGTTCAAGAACGAATTCTTTAATACTATTTCACACGATTTAAAAAACCCTCTTACGAGTATTGTCGGCTTTTTGGATTTAGTGCTTCATGGCCCCGATCATGAGAGCCTCAGTGAGCGTCATCGAAAGCTGCTTGGTTTTGCCTTGCGAAGCAGTGAGGATTTGCAACGAATGATTATGGATTTAAGCGATCTTGTTCGTTTGCAAACCAACAAGATCACGCTTAATAAAATTATTTTTCCAGTAAAAGACTTTTTCTGCGAGTTAGAAAATACTTTTTACCCCAACTTAATTGAAGCAAATACAAAAATAACCTACCTTGTTGAACCGGATGCACTTCTGATCACAGCCGATTACTACAGACTAAAGCAAGTTTTTTCGAATCTTGTGGGAAATGCAATTAAATCAGGGAGAGGTATTACTATTTCTCTAACGGCTTGCGAAAAAGATACACAAATTATACTAGCCGTATCAGATACCGGAGCGGGTATTCCTGCCGAAAAACTCCCCTTCATTTTTGAGAAATTTACCCGTCTTTACACCTATCAGGACAAGTCAGAAGGTCTTGGCCTGGGGCTCTCTATTGTCAAAACATTGGTAACTCTGCATAATGGAACCATATCGGTGGAAAGTGTCGTTGGCAAAGGAACAACGTTTACGATAGCCTTACCGAAATCATGATTGATCTTTTTACCTATCTCTCGTTTTCCAATGTAAATATTGGACAGTTGTACCAGTTCTTTATCATTGCGCTTCTTTCTGTCATTATTCTGTACTCCACCTATTTTAGTTTAAGTAAATTGCCGACGAACATCCTCATCAAAGATCGGTTCTTTGTCATTTTTGTAGGGTTTATCACGATTATTCTCAACGTGGGGCTGTTCTTTGTTTTTTTATTTATTGCACGACGAAGTTACTTTACCCCTATTATGTGGCTGCCTGTTTTCAGCTTTATTATCCGAACGATTGACCTGGCTGGTCAAAGTGTTTTGGCCAGTACGCTTTTGGTGTCTAGGGTCACCCCACAGGCCTCCAAAAAGGTCACCTATGTAATCTATGGCATCTACTTTTCGATACTGGTGATAACGGTGGGTCTATTTTGTGTTCCATCGCTCTCTTCATACATGTTGTCTTATCTTTTTAAAACCAATTATGCAATTTTAGCGGTTGATCTGATCTATTTACTGCTTGCAAGTATCTTTTTTGTTTGGTCAGGAGGGCACTTTCGATCATTCTTATCATTATCCGTTTTAAGTTTATTTTTGGCCAATGCTTTTCATGCCTCGACGATACCTTTTCCATGGCTGATTCGCTACTTAGTGGTCTATAACCTCCTGATGATTTTGTCTTATTTGCTGATTGAGATTTTTATCTTTTATGAAATCATTCGGGAACTCCGGAATGCCACTGTACAAGTAGAGGGGCTAAACAATGAACTGGAGGAAAAGATTAAGG
Organism: uncultured Candidatus Marinamargulisbacteria bacterium; assembly: GCA_964358175.1. Lineage (GTDB taxonomy): Bacteria > Margulisbacteria > Riflemargulisbacteria > GWF2-35-9 > GWF2-35-9 > CAYHOI01. The sequence goes on from CAYHOI010000012.1 coordinate 5,111, forward strand.
GGCGTACGCAGGAATTGTACACGAGCAATAAGGAGCTTTTTCACGCCAATTATATGCTTCACCAGGAAAAGGAGAAATTGAACACAATCATTGAAAATCTGGAGGAAGGCATTATTGTCAGCAATATCAGCCACACCATCCTCATGATGAATACTAGTGCTAAAAACATCTTAGGCATTGAGAAGAGCCCGATCGGCAATCTTTTACGTGACTTGATTCCGGACAAGGCATATATGCAGGATATCAATAACGTTATTTTGAAAAAAGTTCGTTTTATTTCGAAGGAAATTTCTCTCGTTAATCAAGACAAACAAACCCTTCACATCTTTATGCGTTCGTCTCTCTCCAGCGATTCCAAAGGGAATGTTATTGGTGTGATCACGCTGTTTCGTGATATCACCAAGGAAAAGGAAATTGAGCAGCTTAAGTCTGGTTTCCTGCGAACAATCTCACATGAGCTAAAAACGCCACTGACGACTATTATTGGATTCTCAGAAACGCTATCTTCCGAACGTCGAGGAAAACTCAACGAGGATCAACAAAATTATATTGGTATTATTCTCAAGGAGAGCCTTCAATTAAACCGACTCATCAACGATATTCTCGAATTTTCAATTCTAACGTCCAATAAAATATCCTTATCAATCGAAGATATTAGCTTGAAGGCTCTTGTTTCGGAGATACTCGACAGCTTTCGTCCTCAAGCAGTATTGAAAAACATTGAGATTCTCTTTGACTCGGATATCAACCTACCCACGATTCAAGCCGATCGAGAAAAGCTTCACAAAGTATTCCTCAACCTCATTAATAACGCCATTCATTACACACAGAAGGGGCACATTCAGGTTGCGTTTTCAACAGAAAAAAACAAAATTGTTACCAAAATTTCCGATACCGGCATAGGCATTGCCCCCAGTGATCTGGATCGTATTTTTGAGAAGTTTATTCAGCTGGATTACGATACAAAAAACGGCTATCGGAGTGGGCTTGGATTGGGGCTTTCCATTGCCAGAGATTTGATTCTATTGCACGATGGCCGGATTTGGGCTGAGAGTACAGTAGGGGAGGGAAGCACCTTTTATATTGAACTTCCTATTTCGCGCTGATTGTATGATGATAGTTTAGCAAAGGATCTGTCTTCGGATAGTCGAGACGATAGTGAACCCCGCGACTTTCATGGCGATTGAGTGCTGATTCTAGGATTAAGCGTGATATCACAAGCTGATGATAGGTCTCTTTCCACGTTTGAGACGAGGTCTTCGATCCCTCCAGGATATCAAGCCAAGCATGAATGTTTTGTAGCCCCGTACGCATGGGCTCTTCGGAACGGACGATTCCTGCGCACTGATACATCAACTTCTGAGCAGTAGAACCAATTTGTTTAAGTTGCTTGGCTGTTAAGCGGGTCGATTTTTCTGATAAAGGCTTTCGAGCAGAAATGCTTCTGGCAATGAAGTCTTGTTGGTTTATATGACACGCAACCCGATACCCATAGACAATACATTCTAGAAGCGAATTGCTGGCTAACCGATTTGCACCATGAACCCCAGTGGACGCTACTTCTCCACAAGCATAGAGTCGAAGAATGTTCGTTTGCCCATAGATGTCGGTTTCGATACCTCCAATCATAAAATGTGCAACGGGAATAATGGGAATGGATGTTTTTGCAATATCAACACCATCCTTGAGACAATTCCGATAAATGACGGGGAACCTCTCAGGGATGCTTCCCTGAATCTTTGTGAGATCCAGAAAAACTGTATTGCCCATCTCTAGCTGGCGATAAATAGATCGTGAAACAATATCTCGGGGAGCCAGTTCTCCTCGTTCATCGTCATCAAAAAGAAAGCGATCCCCCTTTTGGTTGACAATGATTGCTCCTTCTCCACGAACGGATTCAGAAATCAGGAAGTTTTTAAGTCCCTTCTTACGTTTTTGTAGCTGAATAGCTGTGGGATGGAATTGATAAAAGGCCATATCTCGCACAGTTGCACCCGCTATATAGGCACAGGCCAACCCATCTCCCGTACTTCCAAACCAATTGGTATGTTTCTCGAAAACGGTTCCGGCTCCCCCTGTCGCAAGCACCGTTGCTCCGGCAAAAATTCGAAAGGCTTGTTTCTGCTTCAAATCTGTTACCAGCACACCGAAACAAGTTTGATTTTCTACGAGCAACTCATCTAAGTAACATGTTTCATAAACGTGAAGATTGGGCCTATTCTTTACCTGACGAGCCAATACATTTTCAATGCTGAACCCTGTCTTATCTGCCACATGAAGAACGCGCCGTCGAGAATGGGCTCCTTCCTTTAAAAACTCAAATTCGTGCTCTTTCGTTTTATCAAATTTTACCCCGAACTTCATTAAGTCTCGTATCCGATCTGGCCCCTCCTCCACAAGGATTTGAACGGCTCTTTCATCGCAAAGCGCATGCCCTGTCTTTAAGGTATCTTCTTTGTGAAACAAAATATCATCGCCGGTATCCAGTGCGACGGCCACGCCACCTTGAGCATAAAAGCTGTTGCTAGCCCTAAGTCGCCCCTTTGTGACAAGGATGACAGATTTGTCACCCGAAATGGAAAGCGCAGTCATGAGCCCAGCTATCCCTGAGCCAATAACGAGAACATCGGTTGTAAGGGTTTTCATAGAAGAAGCCTAACTAAAGATTTCGCTAATAACACCACTAATACCCACACGAGTTTTGGTCGAACAGAAAACAACTTGCTGAGATCCGACTTGATCCTGAAGAGCTTTCAATTGCGTTTGGTAGTGGGATCTCTTAATCTTGTCCACTTTGTTGGCTACCACAAGAATATTTTTGTTTTGGTTTTCAAGGTGACGAAGCATATCGAGATCCTCAACAGTTGGCCCAACAAACGCATCAATAATGAGCACTATTTTGGCCTGCTTGTAGGATGAGTTGAACAAATACCAATGGATCAATTTTGTCAGTTTCTCCCGAAGTTCTCTTGAAGCTTTGGCATATCCATATCCTGGAAGATCCACCCAGTAATAAGATCGATTGATCAGAAAGAGGTTGATTTGTTGGGTTCGACCTGGGAAAGCACTGGTTCTAGCCAAGTCCTTGCTGTGCAGGAGGGTGTTAATCATGCTGGATTTGCCAACATTGGATCGTCCAATAAATGCAATTTGCGGTGTTCCATCATCGAGCAAAGAATCGTGCTCCACAATGCCTTTAATAAATGTTGCCGAGGTTATATTCATTAATTAATACTGGCGGAGGGTGAGAGATTCGAACTCTCGCGGCAGTAGAACCACCCTACAGGTTTAGCAAACCCGCCCCTTCGGCCACTTGGGTAACCCTCCGTAACTGGCAATCATATCGACAGATAACGTTTTTTACAAGAACATCTTTGGCCATCCAGCAATTCTCATTATGGAATTTAATGCCGAATAATTCCGCCTCTATCCGCCCTCCGGGCACCTTTCTCCGTTCACGGAGAAAGGACGCACCCCAAGTAGAGAGGCCTTCTCCGCGAGCGGAGAGGGCTCCCCGAAGGGGTGGGTGAGGCGGCAATTTGGAGCAACAAAAGTTATAATTAGAATTGCTGTTGGCCATCTGTCCGGAAATATTATGTCATTCCAACGCCATCAACATTAAATCGGTTGAGCAAATCCTGGCGAGAGTGAGACGTTATCTCCTGCTTGACCTCCGTAAGCTCCTGAATGAATTTATCAATTTCTCGAACAAGATTCTTTGAATTATGCTGTGCTACAGTTACTCCCCATAAGGGATCGGAGTGGGCAATACGCGTCACATCGCGAAATCCTGTAGAGGCGACTTCTGAAAGCTTCTGAGATTCCTCGAGATATCGTCTATAGACAAGAACCGAGACCAAATAGGGCAAGTGAGAGATCACGGCCACTCTCTCGTCATGATCCTGGGCTGTCATTTCAACATATCGAGCCTGAAGAGTTTCCACTAATTGTGTGACCACCTTTTTAGCCTTTGATTTTATTTCTTGTGACGGATAGCTGACAACGAAGGGACGATCAACAAAAAGTGTTTGTACGGCATTATCTATGCCTATCTTTTCTGAGCCTGCCATCGGATGGCCTCCCACAAAAATAGCATTGGTTAAAGGTAAAGCGCCCACTTGCTCTTGAATAAAAGTTTTGACACTTCCCACATCCATCACCACCGTAGGCTGCGTCAAGGCAAGATCAATTTTATGAACCATTTCGGGGATACTCTCAATCGGAAGTGCCACCACAACGAGATCAACCTCTGTAACGGCTACTGCGAGTTCAACCGAGCTTTCAGAAATCATGCCACGTTCTTGAGCTTTCTGGAGGGTCTCAGGGTTTCGCGCAAATCCTTTGACGAAAACCCCTGCAGTTTTCAGCTGCCAGGCAAGAGAACCTCCGATAAGCCCAAGACCAACAACACAAACCCTCAACGCAGAGGACTCTTTAGTCATCGCAAAGATCTTGTCGAAGTTGTTTAGCTCCTTGCAAATATACGGGCTTCAGGGCGGTCTGGGATGTTGCGTTGTAGTGAAGGAGAAGCCGAATACACTTTTTTACACTATCAGGCACATCAATTTCAACCGCACAAATCAGAGGAACCTCAGTCCATCCAAGATTGCGTGCCGCGACTGCAGGAAATTCTGCGTTTAAATCAGGTGTCATGGTGAAGAATACACTCACAATTCGATCCACTTCAAGCTGGTTGACCTCAACAAGTTTGGTGAGCAGGATTTCTGTTTCGGAAACAATTTGCTCCCGGGTGTTCGCTAAAACCGTTGTTGCCCCTCGAATTCCTTTGATAATGGCCTCCACCTCTCGACACTATTTTAACGTACTTCACCCATTTTGAGGAAGTGTGGGGTAATAAACTAATCTGACATCATCCCCTATGCGACGAACGTGGTTGAGCGAAAATTTCTCCAAATCACCTATGCAGCGATCCATTTCTCCATCCAGAACAGGCTTCGATTGATTATCGGCGAACAGCTTTGGTGCGATATACCAGTACAGCTTGTCCACCAATCGCTGTGAAATCAATGAGTGAGCTAATTTCCCGCCACCTTCTACCAGAATAGAGGTCATGGAGCGTTGAGCGATCGCCTGCAAAGCAGGCACTAAATTAAATCCAGTTGTTCCTGCTTCAAGGAAAATAAACAGGACTCCCCGTGCCAGGTGCTCGTTATGCCGAGTACTTCCATGATGTCTTTTTTCAGAAACAACCAATACCTTAGAGCCGTCCTCAAAGAGTTTAGCGTTTAACGGAAGTTGCAAATCTGGATCCATGATGATTTTAGTGAGCGTATGTGTTCCTCTACGAATTCCTAGAGAGGGATTGTCCTTTAATACAGTCCCAATTCCTACCATGATCGCATCGTATCGTGATCGAATTCGGCCTACATCTCGACGTGAGGCCTCTGAGGTAATCCACTTGCTTTCGCCGTAACGATCAGCAATTCGTGCGTCCAAGGTGAGACCCATCTTCAGAGCCACAAAAGGCAAACCCGTCTCCATATATTTAAAGAATACTTCGTTCAACAGTCTTCCTTGTTGGGCAAGAATGCCAGAGACCACTTCAATTCCCGCTTGCATTAAGGCCTGCTGACTATCGCATTGCCTGACCTTGGGATTGGAGTCTTCATTGGAGAAAATAACGCGCTTTATGCCTGCGCGAATAATAGCGTCGGTACAGGGCGGCGTTTTTCCCCAGTGACAGCAAGGCTCTAGATTTACAAAAAGATCCGAACCACGGGCATTCTCTCCCGCATTGTGAAGAGCCACCGCTTCTGCATGAGGTTTGCTATAACTATCATGCCAGCCTGTAGCGATCACCTGCCCAGACTTAACGATGACCGAGCCAACGAGTGGGTTTGGAGCGACTTTGCCAATCCCTTTTTTCGCCAAACGAAACGTTTGTTTCATAAAAAGTTCGTCAGTGGAAGTCCGGTTCATCTAACCTTGTTTTAATCGTGAGATCGTTTCGGCCATATTCTTGCTTTGAAAAACAGTTGACCCTGCAACGAGCACATCAACACCAGCATTGATCAGCGACGCTGCATTTGTTTCCGTTACGCCTCCATCAACTTGAATATCCACGTGCAGATTTAATTCACCTAGCTTCTTTTTTAGTGCCGCAATTTTATCCATGCAGTATGGAATAAACCGTTGTCCGGCAAAGCCAGGATTCACGGTCATAATGAGCACCTGATCCACGATTGAAAGAACAGGAAAAATCAGTTCAATCGGTGTTGCGGGATTAATGGCGACCGACGGTTTTGCTCCGAGAGAACGGACCTGTGAAATCAAACGATCCAGATGAACTGTCGATTCATATTGAACGGTAAGAATAGCCGCACCTGCTTTGATAAAATCCTCGATGAATGCTGCAGGCTGTGAAATCATCAGATGAACGTCTAGTGGAAGTGACGTTACTTCTCTTAGTCGGCTCATGACAACGGATCCTAGGGTGATATTGGGGACAAAATGCCCATCCATGACGTCAATGTGAATATAGTCAGCCCCACACTGCTCCAGCCGTTTGACATCAGCTCCCAGTTCGTTGAAGTTTGCGGATAGAATGGAGGGAGAAACTTTGATCATCTGTGACCATGTTCTCATTATTTCAGGTAGTTTTCAAGGGTCGAAGGGTGCTATCCAGCAATTCTCATTATGGGATTTAATACCGAATAATTCCGCCTCTATCCGCCCTCCGGGCACCTTTCTCCGTTCACGGAGAAAGGACGCACCCCAAGTAGAGAGGCCTTCTCCGCGAGCGGAGAGGGCTCCCCGAAGGGGTGGGTGAGGCGGCAATTTGGAGCAACAAAAGTTATAATTAGAATTGCTGCCCTGCCAAGGAGTACGAAGGCCCTAGAATGGCTCGTCCAGGAGAGGGTCCTCGCAATATTAACACGCTTGATCCTAGGCGTGATGATTATATTTCGCCGAGAAGATTCTATACTGGGCCTCATCAGTATTGGCCTTAGCTACAGCGTGCCACTCATGCCAAAACCCGTTATAATGCATACAGAAATATGGATTCTATCAAGAATGCTCTAAACAACCTCAAGGAGGCGCATCTTTACCGGGAACGCAAACAAGTAGGCTCTCTGTCCACTTTCCCAACAGTGATGGTCAATGGGCGATCTGTCCTTCATTTCGGATCGAACAATTATCTTGGGTTTTCTCGTGATCATGACGCTACAAATATCGCCGAGTATGACGTTCAAGAGTCGTCTCCGCTGATCAGTGGGTATACCGATTCCCATGCTCTACTTGAATCTCGATTGGCCTCTCTGAAGAGCCAGCATTCCGCACTTCTTTTTTCTAGTGGATTCTTGGCCAATCTTGCCACGCTAACAACCCTCGCCGGCACCAATGATCTTTTACTCATCGACAAAATGAGCCATGCGTCTTTGATGGAGGCGACTCGTTATCGAGAGATTTCTTTTCGAACTTTTCCTCATCGAAACACTCTCTATGCTGAAAAGCTTCTCAAATCACATCGAGCAAAATATGACCAGGTTTACCTAGTCTCGGACTCCTTATTTTCGATGGAAGGGGACGAGGCTTCATTGGAGGAGCTGCTATATCTAGCCAAGACCTATGATGCCTATCTCGTGCTGGATGATGCTCATGCGATAGGGGTATATGGCGAGCAAGGCGAAGGTCTTGCTACGGCAGACAGGCTGGGAAACTTTGAAAAACTTATTATCACAGGAACCTTATCCAAAGCACTTGCATCTTATGGTGGTTTTATCGCGGCAAGCGAATCAGTCATTGATTTTCTCGTAAACAAAGCCAAGCCTTACATATTTAATACCGCTCTTCCTCAAGTTCACGTTGTCACGGCATTGACACATCTTGAAGCTATTGCCACAACTCAACCCCAAAAGCAACTTTGGAACAATATTCGAATATTTAATGAACTGCTAGGTCGCATCAGCTACCCTGCCTGCTCTCCAATTATTCCAATTTCCTGTAGCAGTAATGAGTATGCCCTTCAACTCAGCGAAAATCTTTTTGAAAAAGGGTTTTTTGTGCCAGCCATCCGTTATCCTTCCGTTCCTCGCCAAAAGCCCATGCTTCGCGTCTCACTGTCAGCGGCGCACACCAGTGATCATCTGTATGCTTTACGTGCCCAATTGCCGTAAGGTAGAATAAACTCCGATGGAAACCGCCTACGAACACAAAGCTGTTGAAGAACGGTGGTACTCTTTCTGGGAAAATTCGGGTTTTTTTAAGCCAACTACTTCCGGAGAACCTCTTTCAATGGTCATTCCCCCTCCCAATGTTACGGGTGCATTGCACATGGGGCATGCTCTTAACAATACGCTTCAAGATGTCGTGGCTCGTTATTACAGGCTTCGCGGAAGAAGTGTTCTTTGGATTCCTGGAACTGATCATGCAGGGATTGCTACTCAAAATGTGGTTGAAAAACAACTTCGATCAGAAGGGCTTTCTCGGGAAATTCTGGGTCGCGACAAATTTGTTGAGCGTGTTTGGCTCTGGAAAAAACAGTATGGCGATACGATTACCCGACAACTTCGAAAATTAGGAACTTCCTTGGACTGGTCGCGTGAACGTTTCACCATGGATGAAGGCTGTAGTCTGGCCGTTCGAGAGAATTTTGTGAAGCTGTATCAAGACGGGTTAATCTATCGTGGCGAATATATCATCAATTGGTGTCCACGGTGTCAGACCGCGCTTTCAGATATCGAGGTCGAGCATTCTGACGCAGCAGGCCACTTGTGGCATATCCGATATCCTATATCTGGGGGGAAGAGCGAAGCATACATTATTGTCGCCACTACTCGCCCGGAGACCCTGTTTGGAGATATGGCTGTCGCTGTCAACCCACGGGACAAGAGGTACAAGAAATATCTGGGGAAGAAAGTACAGCTACCGTTCTGTAATCGTGAAATTCCGGTTATTTCAGACGAACACGTAGATGCCAAATTCGGTACCGGCGCAGTTAAGGTGACACCCGCCCATGACCCTAATGATTATCAGATTGCGGTTAGGCATGATTTGCCATTTCTCAAGGTGATGACCCTAAATGCGATGATGAATGATCAAGTTCCAGAGTCCTACCGAGGGCTTGATCGCTATGACTGTCGCGAAAAGCTTGTTTCGGATTTAGGGGCAGCCGGATTTCTTGAAGAAACAGTTGATCACGCCCATTCGGTGGGGCACTGCTATCGTTGCCATACGGTCACTGAACCCTCGCTATCTAAACAATGGTTCGTGGCCATGGACAAATTAGCACAGAGATCTATCGATGTGGTTCAGTCTGATGAAATATCCTTTATTCCTGATCGTTGGAAAAACGTCTATTTTGAATGGATGCGCACCATTCGCCCTTGGTGCATTTCCCGACAAATTTGGTGGGGACATCGAATTCCTGTTTGGTATTGCGAAACGTGCGCCCAAGAAATTGTCTCAAAGGTAGATGTTAAACAATGCCCCCACTGTACGAGCACCCAGATTCATCAAGATGAGGATGTTTTGGATACATGGTTTTCTTCCGCATTATGGCCATTCTCCACGCTTGGCTGGCCAAATGTTACAGATGACCTGAAAACATATTACCCGACGACGGTGCTTATCACGGGCTATGATATTATTACCTTCTGGGTCTCGCGCATGATCACCATGGGACTTTATGCGATGAAGCGTATTCCCTTCTCCGATGTTTTTGTTCATGGATTGGTTCGAGATGCCCAGGGGCGAAAAATGAGCAAATCTCTTGGAAACGTCGTAGACCCGCTTGTCCTCATTGAAGAAAAGGGTGCGGATGTCTTGCGATTTACGCTCTCAGCCCTCGTCACATCTGGCGGGCAAGACATACGATTGACGGATGACAAACTTGTCTCCAGTCGAAATTTCGTGAATAAATTGTGGAATGTCTCCCGCTACATTCTTATGCAAACTCCCTCTTCCTACGCGGAGCTTGGCACCCAGGTGGTAGATAAGTGGATTCTGGCTAAACTCTCTGAAGTTAGTCGTGCTGTCAGTACTTATTATGAACATTACGACTTTAATTTCGCCATTGAAAAACTCTATGATTTCGTCTGGGGACAATTTTGTGACTGGTACATTGAGATGACAAAACTCCACAAGGAGACCTCTCAGGCGACATCGATCTACGTCCTTAATGCAGTCTTGAAAATGCTCCATCCGATTATTCCTTTTATCACGGAGGAGCTTTGGCAAATGCTGAAAATACATCCTTTGTTTCCAGTTGAAGAAAGGATGTGCCCTTCTATTATGGTCAGCACATGGATGGAGCCCTCCCTGACAGATCCTTCTTTGATGGAGGCAATGGCTCAACTACAAGAAATCACAAGGGTTGTTCGAAATCTTAAAGCCGAGATGAATGTGCCGTTGAGTAGCAAGGGAGTTCTTTTCATTAAGGGACAGGGGGCAAGGCAGAAATTAGAGATATTTGTGCCCTATATGCTCTTGTTGGCTCGATTAAGCGAGGTAACTTTTATAGATTCGGTTCCTCAACAAAAATATCTTTTTGGGGTTATCGGAGACTTGGAGATCTACCTTCCGCTAGAGGGACTTGTAAATATCGAGAAAGAGAAAGAACGACTTCTAAAAGAAATGATGCGTTTAGAGCAGGCTATTGAACATACCCAAAAGAAGCTTTCTGCACCAGGTTTCTCGCAAAAGGCACCTGAGGCCGTTGTGGCTCAAGAAAAGCAAACATTGGTGGAGCGACAAACTCAACTCCTTGCCATTCAGGAAAAGATCGACGGATTATAAACAGTATGGCGATGTCAGGGCTTTCTTTGAAACTCTCACAATTGGCCAAATCACGAAAAATAGTTTTGTCTCTGGATAGAATGTGTGAAGCCCTTGATCGGCTGAAGCATCCAGAAGCATCCCTTCGATTTATTCATGTGGCCGGCACCAATGGAAAAGGCACCACCTGCGACTTTATCGCCCAACTGCTGGAGTCTGAAGGTTATCGCGTCGGCCTCTATACCTCCCCACATCTGATCTCTTACCAAGAGCGTTTTCAGATTAACGCTACGTCGATCACAGAAGAACACCTGGCCGCACTTATTGATGAGGTTGAAATTGCCCTCCCAGAGATAGTGCTTACAGAGTTTGAAATACTTACCCTGACCGCCCTTCTTTATTTTGAACGCGAACAAGTTGACTATGTCGTTTGGGAAACGGGACTGGGTGGGCGATTGGATGCCACGAATATCGTTGTTCCTCTTGTGTCGGTTATTACGACCATTTCCTATGATCATCGAGATTACCTGGGTGAAACATTGGAAAAAATTGCGATGGAGAAGGCAGGGATCCTCAAGGAAGGCATTCCTTCGTTTATGTTTCAGGCGCAACCATCCATACAGTCCATTATTGATCTGATCGCCCGAAAGAATAATTCACCATTGACTGTGGTGCCTGTATCGGGGGAAAGTTATTTGGTTCAAAATAAATCCTTGGCCTTGGAAGTTGCTTCTTTTTTGTTGCCTAGTCAGTCAGATGCCTTCGGAAAAAGAATTAAAACAATGAAAACTCGAATGCACTGTCGACTCCAAGTTTTAAGTGAAAAACCCGCTCTTCTGCTGGATGGGGCTCATAATGAGGAGGGAATTGACCGATTGACATCCTATATCCGTGATCGTTACGGCAAGATGACCGTTCTTTATGGTGCCACTAGGCGTCCCGATGTGCAGGTTCTTTTGGGGAAACTGGCAAGCATTGCCTCAAGTCTATATCTATGTGAATTCTCCCATGATCGAGCTATTCCGCTGCGTGAGTATTCAAACATTCTTCCGACTATGGTGCCGATTCATCTTATAGCCCTGCAAAACATTCCTTCACTTGTGAACAATATCCTTTCAGACAAAACGCAACGTATTTGTATGACAGGTTCATTCTATTTTCTGGGAGAAATTCTGGGGTTACCAACGATGGCATCTTTCTTAGCTGGAACGAAATAGCTACAGGTTCACTTTCTAGTGCCTCCCAAATTTGCTGCGCAGTTTTTGCACTCTGGTAGAGGACGGAACAGGGAAGAGTTTTGTTTGATGAGTAGGTGTGCCAGGCTTCTTGTCGATAAACGTAGCGATTCGACCTAATCTTTTTTCTATTTCTCTGTTGAGTGAAGCAGGTTCTCCCGTTTTTCGATCTAACGATTCTGAAATAACCATGATGCGATGCACAATTTGTTCTTCCAGAGAGAGATCCATCACCTCATCCTCTTCGAGTTGAAAGACTTGATTCTGTTGATGATGTGAAGAGGAATCACTATCTTTTTCTTGCTGTTCAGCAGGCTTCTTGTCCTCTTTATTAAATCCGCCATGTTTATTGGAGTCCAAATTGGCATTTAAGAACGCTTCACCAAACTCTTCGGAAGATGGGGCTACAGTGGGGATGTCATCTTCATACATTTTTTGTTGAGCCAACATTTTGTTGATAAAATTCTGATCTTCAATCGAAGTGGAGAGAGATGCAGAAGTGCGATTTGCCTGTGCTGACAGATCCGTGGAACGTGTTTGACCGGTTGTTTTTGTGCCCTCAGAAGAGCGTAGTTGTTGTTGACGTCGAAGATGATCCATGCGCTCCAGCTCTAAGTTGCTCAGACGTCGCCTGGTCTCTTCTGCTGAATTTTGTTGCGCCTTAAATGCTACAGGAGCCGAGAGTTCGGCGTTTTCATCAATGCTTTGCAACGCATGGAGTGTTTTGAGGATATTGGCAGAGTTGTCGAGATTCTTTTTTGTGGAGTTATCCAACGACAACAACTCTACTGGAGGGGGTTCCTCCCATGGGTGGTGTTGAGTAGTCTGGATAGGTGTTGGTTGTTCCATTCATATTAGAGTATGCCTCATTTGGGTGGGGTTTAAACATCATTTTTCTAAAGAGTGGTTCCTTCACCAACCTTGACTTTGGTTATGGCGAGTCCTATACTTCCATTACTTCGAAAGGTTCGAGGTCATATTAGTCGTTGAAAGGAGCATCATCATGGAAAAGGATAGTCATCGTGGATTGTATTTTATTGTAGGTGCCTTAGTGGGGGGTATTGTTGCAGCACTGTTTTCCCCAAAATCTGGCAAAGAAGCTCGGGAATTTTTGAAAAAGAAGCTACATGATTCAGAAGAAGTGCTCGATAAAACGAAACATTCAGCTGAGGAGCTTTATCACAAGACCAAGGATCAGATAGATCATATCATCGACAATGTTTCACATACGATTGATGAGAAAACAAAGAATATCCTTCACAAGAAGGAAAAACAGGAAAAACAGAAGGAGTAGCTCGTGACAGAAACCATTCAGGTTCTGACGATTATCATTGATGTTTTGCTTGTTGCTTTTGTTTTTCTGTTGATTTTAATTGGCTGGAAATTATTTCGAGTTGTCAGTGCGTTTTCTCGTTTGTCACGCAATTTGTCGGATATGCGCTTCTGGTTTAATTTGGTGAAATCGATTCCCAGCGGTTGCAGGAAGAAAAAAGATTGATTAAGTCATGGTCATGAAACTACCTTTACAGCTGACTTGTCTTTTTGTCCGTCTTCTGCGTTGTGGAATCTTTCACATAGCCGAACTATACGAAAGATTCCAAGCCTTGAAGCCAAATCAAAAATACTGCGTGATCTGTAAAGGTTATTTCGTTCCAATTCCTAATTGATGCGTTCCAGAGATATTCGGCAGGCTTTTTTAGAGTACTTTCGGTCTAATGGACATGTGATTCAGCGGAGTGCCTCGCTGGTTCCTGAAGATCGTACGGTTCTATTGACCATCGCAGGCATGCTCCCCTTTAAACCTTATTTTCTTGGCAAGAAACCCCCGCCGTTTTCCCGTGCAACCTCGGCACAAAAATGCATCCGAACCAATGATATTGACAACGTGGGCCGCACACCTCGACATCATACTTTCTTTGAAATGTTGGGTAATTTCTCCTTCGGTGATTATTTTAAGCAGGAGGCCATTCGGTATGGATGGGAGTTCTTGACACAAAATCTTCAGATTCCTCAGGAAAAACTTTTTATTACTGTTTTTAAGGAAGATGATGAGGCTGTAGGGTTGTGGCTTAAACATGTTCCAAAAAACCACATATTCAGGCTGGATGAGCACAGCAATTTCTGGGCCTCTGGGCCAACGGGACCTTGCGGACCATGCTCTGAAATCTATTATGATTATGGCAAAGACCCTGAATGTGTCCATGTTGAGTGCAATCCCGGATGTGACTGTAATCGTTTTGTTGAAATCTGGAACTTGGTCTTTATGGAATTCAATCGCGATGAACAAGGACAACTCACCCCATTGCCCCAAAAGAACATTGATACCGGCATGGGATTGGAGCGAATATCTTCCGTAATGCAGGGTGTTCGTTCGAACTTTGACACGGATCTTTTCACGCCCATTCTCGCCCACCTGAGAAAAATTTCGGGCATTTCAGGTGATCTAGCCTCAAGTGAATTTTCACGAAAGGTCATTGCCGACCATATTCGAGCCATGGTTTTTATGCTTGCAGATGGGATCTATCCCAGCAACGAAGGCAGGGGATATATCCTCAAAAAAATCCTTCGCCGCGCTGTTCGTCATGGCAAACTTCTCGCAGTGAACACACCCTTTCTGGCTGATCTTGCCAAGGGGGTGATACAAGACTACGGGGAGTCCTATCAGGAACTTCGTGAAAACCAAAGCATGATTCTTGATGTGCTTGGATCCGAAGAGGAAAACTTTACCAAAACATTAGATTTCGGACTTACCCTTCTGGAGGACATTCTCAAGCGAGCCAGCGTTATAACCGGAGAGGATGCCTTCAAGCTCTTTGATACTTATGGGTTCCCCCTTGAGCTTACCCAAGAGATAGCTTCCGAAAAGAAGATTCCCGTGGACGTAGATGGTTTTATTGCACTGATGGAACAGCAAAAAGACCGCGCCCGAACAGCTGCGACGTTTTATCAAAAGGATCCTTCTATGCCCCAAGACAAACCCAAAGGCGGAGAGGCGATTATCGCTAAAACGCAGGAGGAGCGTCTAAACATGGCACGCAATCATAGTTGCACCCATTTGTTGCAATCTGCGCTTCAGAAAATATTGGGGAAACATGTTGCACAATCTGGATCGCTGGTCTCCCCGGAGCGGCTCCGGTTTGATTTCAGCCATCCCAAAGCTTTAACGTCGGATCAACTAAGAGCTGTCGAAACATTGGTGAACACCTTCATCATGAATAATATGCCGGTAACCATCGAGCATATGCCTTATGACAAAGCCATTTCGGCTGGCGCAATGGCACTTTTTGCGGAGAAATACGAGAATGAAGTCCGGGTCGTGACCATGGGGGATTGTTCGATGGAATTATGCGGAGGAACCCATGTCGAACATACCGGAGATATCGGTTCTTTTCTCATTACCGGTGAGGGCGCAATTAGCAATGGCGTCCGACGTATTGAGGCCGTGACGGGACTGGGTGCGCTCGTGCTGGTTCAAGATCGATTTCAAACCATTCAAATTCTTGAGCATAGCTATAAGATTCCATTGAAGGAGCTTATTCCAAAACTGGACTCGATGAATCAAACCATAAAGCAACTTGAGAACACCCTCGAAAAGACTCGGAAGAATCAATTGTCCGACAAAGTGGAGCAGAAAGCTAAGTCTGTTGTCTTGGATAAAACTGAAAAAGGAACTTCGTTTGTTCAGGAATTCAATGAGCCTTTTCAAACACAAGAGGAATTGATGTTCTATAATTCTCTGCTAGCTTCGCGAATAAACGGAGTGACTTGTGCCAGTGGTACTTTTGGGAATAGCATCACGACAGTTGTCAACTTCGCGTCAACGTGGGCTGGAAACTCAAACGACGTTTTCGATAGACTTAAAAAGGAGATCCCACATAAAAAAATCTGGAAAAAAGAGTTTGAGATTAATATCATTTCAATCAATACTCCCGAAACTTACGGGGTGATTACCGATAAGTTGCAGCACATATTGAGAACAAGCACCTAATCTTGAAAATGCTCGGCATAGATTTTGGCACCAAAACAATTGGCCTTGCCCTTTCGGATCCATCTTGTAAAATTGCATTTCCTTTTGACAATGTTCCGATTGCTCAGTCTTTGCAACACATTCAGAGAATTCTTGATGAACAACCCATTGAAAAGATTATTTTAGGCAAGCCGCTCAATATGAAAGGGGAGTCTACCGCGATGACCCACACAGTAGAAAAATTTATGCATCAGCTGGAATCAATCACCGATATTCCCATCGAATGGGTAGATGAAAGGCTTAGCTCCAAGCTTGCGGATCGTTCGTTTGCCCTAATGGGCGTAAATACCCGAGATCGTCGTGCCAAAAAGGATGCAAGCGAGGCTGCCATAATATTGCAAGGATATTTAGATCAACGCTAATGCGACGGCTTTTACTAGTTCTTCTTTTCTCCGTATGTATAGCCGATGAGGTGAAAGTGCTCATCCCACGCGGAATTGGGGTGGGCGATGTAGCAAAGATACTAAAAAAGCAGGATCTGATTAGGAGTATAACCTGGTTTAAGATTCGAGCCAAATTGTCAGGCAGACGCCCCATTTTTTATTCAGGACTGATGCGGCTAAATGTTCCAGCCAGCACCTCGTCGCTCATTCGGCAACTCCAGGAGCGTGATCGTCTGACCTATTACAAGATTACGGTTCCAGAAGGTTATCATGTTCTGCAAATAGATCAGTTGCTTAGTGAAAGTGGTCTTCTCAAAAAGGGGGAGTTTCAGGCGTTTGTAGCAAGTCCCAATTGCTTTCGAACAATGTTAGAATCTAGCCCATCTCTTTCGATAATTCCAAAAACTATTTCCACGCTGGAAGGGTATCTTTTTCCGGACACCTACTTTCTTGATGGTCTTTCAACACCCTATGAGATTGCACAAAAAATGCTTCTAAACTTTTCTTCCAAAGTAGCCCCACTTTACCTACAATATCAGCAAGTTCAGCCTCACCGAGGGAAACGATCTTCTTTAAAAATGAAGTCTACGGACTATTATTCTGTGTTAATCATAGCGTCTATCGTAGAAAACGAAGCCAAACTTGATGAGGAACGCCCTCTTGTCGCTTCCGTCTATCTGAATCGGTTACGCCTCCACATGGCGTTGGGATCATGCCCGACCGTGCATTATGCTCGCGCACAACAGGGGCTTCCTCATGAGGAAACGATTAGTCTGGTCGATCTGAAGATTGACAGTCCCTATAATACTTATCGGCATGCCGGACTTCCCCCCTCACCCATCTCCAACCCCGGAATTCGATCCATACAAGCAACCCTTTATCCGAGTCAAACTGATTATTTATACTTTGTATCTCTTCGAAATGGACATCATCATTTTTCGAAATCAGGCAGAGAGCACGCCCAATGGGTGTCTAAAGTAAGTCGTGAATCTGTTTCACAACCTCTTCGACGGTAATCTGCTGCATACACTGATTATCTTTGCAGCTTGAAACGATTCCTTCATGCTGTCGAGTGCAGGGAGAGCATGTCCATTGCTTATAAATGACATGTGCATACTTGGGTCCCCACCGAACAGGCGTGTTGGGTCCATAGAGCGCAAGAACTGGGACGCCCATTGCGCAAGCCAGGTGGGTCGGGCCTGTATCCAGTCCTATGTAAAGCTTGGCTGTTTTCATAAGAGCTGCCGTTTGGGGAATCGAGAGTCGACCTATTAAAGTGGTCACATTCTTTTGTGGCAGGGTAATATTGGGCAAAAGGAGTGTCTCTTCATGTCCACCGATGAGAACAATCTGCCAGTTTGCCGAAAGCTGCTGAATGAGTTGGGTCCATTTCTGACAGTCCCAGCGACGAGACTGGGCTCGCGAACTTGTGCCAAAATGAATCAGAATATAATCATTGGAGGGTCTAACCTTTTGGGCGATCGCCATATCTTCTGATGAAACCGTAAGGGATTCAAGAGTCGTTACCAGAGTCGAAATCCCCAAAGCCTTCGCCATTTCAAGGAAGGCATCCGAAACATGAAGATCTTCAGGGTAGGGGACCGACAAATCCATGACTTGACTGCGTTTTTTTTGTAAATCAAACCCCATAAAATAGGCGGGACGAATGGCGAGAGAAAGCAGCGTTGTTAGCCTGTAATAAAACTCAAGATCTATGACGATGTCGTATTGTTGACAGCGAAGTTTTCTGAAATTTTGCAATAAACTGAAGAGGAAATCGAGACCAAAGGACAGATAGAATATCTGGTTGTAAAGGGGCGTGTTCTCAACAATGGGGCGAACCCGTGGGGTTGTGAGCAAGTCTACTTTCGCAGAGGGATAAGCGTTTCTCAGAGTTTTCACCAAGGGCGTAATCAAAATGAGGTCTCCCATGGCGACCAGTTTAATCAGGAGTATGCGTTGTATCTGTACCGGACGTTGGGCGTGTCGCTGATGAAACCAAGCGTGTAAGGTTAAAAGGATATCACCCAGCCAACGGTCGAGAAGCTTCATTCGGCTAATTCTGTCAACTTCGGAGCCTGATGTCAACGTGTAGGTCAACCTGTGAAGTATCGAAACATGGTATCCCCGTAGAACTAAAAGGATGTAACGTAGAAGAGAGTTTTCTGGACACAATGTGGCTATCTGCGTCAGGATACAATCGAAAATTGTCGACGAAGGGGAACATCCCCTTGTAATCAGGTAGCTCTAGGAATATCGTGGTGGGCGATACTGGGATCGAACCAGTGACCTCTACGATGTCAACGTAGCACTCTAACCAACTGAGCTAACCGCCCTAAAACGGATCGCATTATATCATTTGAACGGCTTCGGTGCATCCCCTGAAAATCTCTTGTATCCTCGGATAGTTGGCCAAATGGACACCTTTGAGCTCCGTTCGAAGACGTCCTGCTGGCAAGTGAACCAGGAGCTCGCTACGGGCAAGAATCGCATCGTTCGTGGCGGGGCACAGCGTAAAGCCCAATCTCTGTGACAATTGAAGTGCACGAATAATGCGCAATGCATCTTCGTTGAAACGATCAAGTGGATTGCCGATACAGCAAAGTTGTTTTCTTTTCAAATCACGTAGCCCCTCATGATCATCAATCAATGTCTGTGTTACTGGGCTATAGGCCAAAGCGTTGATCGTAAAGTCTCGTCGAACCAAATCTCGATGGATATCCGTGACGAACAAAATTCGGTCAGGATGTCGATGATCGCTATAGCCAAATTCTTCTCGATACGTTGTGAGCTCGTAGTTTTTACCATAAGTGCGAATCATGATTGAGCCAAACGCTTCACCTCGTTTAGAGGTAGGCACAAAAAGAACCTTGCTTTGCGCTGGCAGAGCACAGGTTGCAACATCATATTCATGCGGTACTAGATCAAGCAAAATATCGCGAACCGCCCCTCCGACCACGTAGGCTTCAAACCCGTGGCGGGCAAGCTTCTGAAGCACATGGAGCAGACTTTTGGGGAAGGGATAGGTTTTAAGGCGTTTTAAGTTCATTTTTCTGAAGGATTTCCATGATACGCTCCTTTTTGTAAATCATCTCAACACGACGATTCTTTGCTCGTCCAGAAACCGTATCATTGCTTGCAATCGGACGAAACTCAGCAAAGCCTTCAGCTGAAAAAAGGCGAGGATTAAGTCCCTTTGCGATAAATGACCGAATGACATTACAGGCTCTTGCGGTGGAAAGCTCCCAGTTGGAGGGGTACATTTCGGTATGAATCGGCGTATTATCTGTGTGTCCCTCGATTCGAACCGGATACGGAAATTGAGAAACCAGATTTTGGAGATATTCCACGATTACACTGCTTCTCAGAGTTAATTCAGCTTGACCCTCCTCAAAGAGGATATCATCTGCAATTTTGATCACCACTCCCCGTTCGTCTATAAAAGCACTTACTTTTTCCTGAAGCTTTTGTTCATAGATAAACTGATTCAATTTTTGAATAATCGTTGACAGTTCCTGTGTGACCCTGCCCTGAATGTTTGCCTGGTTGACGGCAGTCAATTCCGGCTGCATAGCTTCTTGCTCAATAATGTGCCCTTTTGGCTCATTCGTAATTAGCTCTCGGCTAAATGTCATTCGAAGTGATTGAGAAACTTCTTCAAATTTTTTCTTATCAACATTGGAAAGAGCGAACATAATCACAAAAAACGCAAAAAGAAGAGAAATCATATCGGCGAAAGTCATCAGCCAACTCTCTGTATCCCCCTCTTCGTGTTGTACCTTGTGGTTTAGACTCACAAGAGTTACTCCGTATCAACAGGGGATTGTTTTTGGCTGGATTTTTTATCCTGACTGTTCAAGGCTTGAAATAGTGAGCGTGAGATAAAGGAGGATAGTTTGTCCTGCAACAAGGTAATCGTTTCCCCTGCCTCAATACTCAGAAGGGCTTCTTTCACAATTTCCATATTGAGAAACTCCCGTTCACTCCGTCGTTTTAGCTTATTTGCTATCGGCAAACAAAACAAATTCGCAAAAACCGCTCCATAGAAGGTTGCTAAAAGAGCCACGCTCATCGCAGGCCCCACCTTATCTGGATCTTCGAGATCCGCCATCATTTGAACAAGTCCGATCAGGGTTCCCACCATGCCAAAAGCGGGTGCGTACTTACCCATTTGTTGAAATATTTCACGCCCCAAACGGTGTCGCGCCTGCATGAGCAGTATCTCCGTTTCAAGTGTTCTGATAATTTCCTCACGGCTCACCCGATCCGCAATGAGCTGAATTCCCTTTGATACAAAGGGATCTTTGAGTTTTTTCGCTTGTTCCGGAAGTTTGAGAAGTCCGAGACGTTTGGCTGAAGTAGCGAGGTGGATCATTTCAAGCATAATAAAGCTAGGCTCTTTTACATGCGTCCGAAAGGCTTTGCCCACTACACGAAAGACACCGATCATTTCATCCATCGGATAACTTACCAAGGTGGCGGCAATGACACCTCCAAGCACTATGGCCAAACCATGCAAGTCAAAATAAAGGGCTAAATTACCACCCTCACCCAGCAAAATAGACCCCAAGATAAGGGTGAGTCCTGCTAGAATTCCGAATATTGTCCCCAAATCCACAAGTATAGTGTAGGGGCGAGTCAGGGATTATTCAATATGTGACTAAAATCGGATCATTTCTGTGAAAATCTCAAATATTTGCTATAATGACAGCGGTTTATGACGAAAAAATTACCATCGTTTGAGGATCGTCTAAGGAAGCTGGAAGCTATCGTTGAGGAGCTTGAGGCCGATACCCCCCTGGATCAGGCGATGACAAGGTTTGATGAAGGGGTAAAGCTCGCCACAGAATGCCAGAAAGAGTTGGAGCGTGTCGAGTCGCAAATCATGAAAATTGTTAACGAAAAAGACGGACCGATTGCGGTTCCGATTGAGGAACATGAATTCCCAACACTCTTTTGAGCTCCATAAGGAAAATATCGAGAACTTTCTGGATCGATTGCTGACCACGACAGATACGCATACACATCATCTCATCGAATCTTCAAGATATAGCGTTCTTAATGGCGGAAAACGAGTGCGCGGACTCATCGCTATGGGCATGGGAGCCTGCTTGGATCACACACGAAATTTCGTTCCTTTGGCAGCCGGCTTGGAGCTCATTCATACCTACTCCCTCATTCATGATGACTTGCCCGCAATGGATAATGATGATTTTCGTCGCGGAAAACCCTCGAATCACAAAGCTTTTGGAGAAGCGATGGCTATTTTAACAGGAGACTACCTGATGCCTCTTGCCTATCAGCTCTTTTCAGAAAACCTGCTTCAGGAGGAGTTCCTCCCGAAGAATATCCTTGGAATGATTGCATTTCTCAGTCATCATATCGGGGAGCGAGGGATGGTCGGAGGACAAGTGATGGATATGGACTTTACTCGAAAGACCATTGACCTATCGACACTTGAGAAGATGCATCATTATAAAACAGGACTATTTATTGAAGCTGCTTTTTTGTGTCCACTGATCTTGGTTCATGGCACAATAGAGAAGTTTCACCCCTTTGAGCTTGGTCGTTATACGCAAAACGTGGGATTGCTTTTTCAAATTGTCGATGATATTTTGGATGAAACTGCTGATGAAGGCAGGCTGGGCAAACCCAAAGGCTCTGATAAAAAGCAGGGCAAGGCAACCTATGTTGAGCTTCTGGGACTTTCCAACGCCAAACAGAAGGCAAAGCATCTTTATGAGGAGACACAGGTGCTTCTGCAAAAAACCGCGCCACCTGATTTAACTAAAACACTCCAGTATTTCTTGGACTGGATTTATGGGAGGGACTTTTGATGGCATTACTCGATGAGTTGCGTCTACCTTCGGATATGCATCGCTTGACTCAAACAGATCTGTATCAGTTGGCAGGCGAAGTGCGAACTCGGATCATTGAGGTAGTGGCCCAAAACGGAGGGCATCTTTCTTCGAATCTGGGCGTCGTTGAATTAACCGTTGCCCTCCATGCAGCAATCAATAGCCCCATTGATAAAGTGGTTTGGGATGTAGGGCATCAATCTTACGCTCACAAGCTTTTGACGGGACGAGCACAAAACTTTGGCACGATTCGTCAATATGGCGGGCTGTCTGGATTTACCAAGCGGGAGGAGTCCGTGCATGATCCATTCGGCGCAGGTCACGCAGCCACCTCCCTCTCTGCTGCTCTGGGCATCGCAAAGGCACGAGATCTTAAGGGCGAAAGATTCGTTGTGGTGGCGGTGATCGGAGATGCCTCCATTTCTTCGGGAGAAGCCTTCGAAGCCATCAATAACATTAAATCTGTAAGAGGGCCTTTCATCATTATTCTCAATGACAATGAAATGTCGATTTCAAAACCGGTTGGGGTCTTGTCGGATCACATTACCTCGGTTCGCACCAACCCCTTTTATCGGCAGACTAAAAAAGAGGTGGAACGACTACTCCTTAATCTTTCTCATGTAGGAAAACCCTTGGTAAAAATAATTGACACCTTGCTACGGCGCACGAAACATCTCCTTATCAATTATGAGAAGATCGGCGTCATCTATGAGGAATTCGGTATCCGTTATCTGGGGCCGATTGATGCAACCAATATTGCTCATGTGATGGGGGCAATTCGCTATGCTAAAACATCTGATAAGCCTGTGCTACTCCATGTGCTCAGCAAAAAGGGTGCAGGTTATGCACCTGCTGAAGAGGATCCTACCACCTATCACGGATTGGGTAAGTTTGATTCCAAGACAGGAAAGGAAACCAAGAGCAACTCGATCATTACCTATACAGAGGTCTTTGGAGAAACGCTCCTGCAATGTGCAAAGAAAGATCAGCAGATAGTAGCTATTTCTGCCGCAATGTCCCAGGGGACGGGATTGAGTGAGTTTGCTCAGGCATTTCCTGAACGATTTATTGATGTCGGCATTTCTGAGGAACATGGCGTAACCTTTGCGGGCGGTCTCGCGACTGAAGGGCTTCGGCCGGTCGTTGCAATCTACTCTACCTTTATGCAAAGGTCTTTTGATCAGATCATTCACGACATTGCCTTGCAAAATCTTCCTGTTGTTTTCGCGATGGATCGTGCAGGACTCGTGGGTGAAGATGGACCCACACATCACGGAGTGTTTGACCTGGTTTTTATGCGCATGATTCCACGCCTCACGGTGATGGCTCCCAAAGATGCAGAAGAATTCAGAAACATGCTTCAGTTCGCGTTAGACTTCACCGAGGGACCCATCTCAATCCGGTATCCTCGCGGATCAGTCCCCACAAACAATATGCCGAGTTCTCCTGTAGTTTTTGGCAAATCAGAGCTTCTTATTCGTCACAAAACAGCAAAAGTGGCAGTAGTTGCCATTGGATCAATGGTCGCTCCAGCTTATGAGGTGATTGTCACCCAGAATCTTCCTGTTAAACTTATCAATGTTCGTTTTTTGCGACCGCTTGACCATGCAGAACTCCGACAAGAGTTGGCAGGGTGTGAGGCTCTCGTTTCCATTGAAGAGGGCATTAAGCAGGGAGGCCTTTATAGTGCTTTGGCTGAACTGATTTGCGAAGAGAAACTCGCTATAACCCTGACAGGAATGGGTCTGGAAAACACTGAATTCTACGCTCAGGGAACTCGCGAACAACTCTTGAGGGACGCTGGGCTTGATATGCACGCTATACAACGTACCCTTGAAAAGTGCTTAGGAGGCAAATGATGAAAAAAGGATCCGATTTTAATGACCTGACCAAACGCTTGATAGAACACTTTTCATCTCAATTGATCAGCGTTATCGCTCATCAAAGCGCATTATTTTCATCCTCAGGAGAGTCCCCGCTACTTCTCATCTTTGAGGATTCCTACGAGAACTCTGAGTTTTATAAGAAGATAGGCAAGGACACCCCTCTGCTTCGTTACTTCCAAAATCATCCTCCTTTGATATTCTGCAAGAAAGAGATCCCTGCTGGCAGCGATATATTTCCCATTGAGTTTTATGAGTTTCAAGATACCGAACAGGTTCTCTTTGGAGAAAGTTTGCAAACCATGATCCAAATTGAACCAGAACATCTTCGGCTTCAGATTGAGTCGAATTTGCGACGCAACATTATCCTCTTGCGACAAAATTTCTTGCCCCATCAGACGTTTCTTGCAGAGCCGTTGAAAGCTTCCTTTGCCAACACCCTGGTCACACTCAAAAATGTTTTACGCCTCAAAACCATCCCCTTTGAGGGTCTCAGTGATCGTGAACGACTGTCCTTGCTGGCCTCAAAATTTGGATTAAACGAAGCGCTGCTTCTGGATCTATATCAGCGACTGTCCGTTTCCCACAGGCGAACACGACGTTCACAGTGGAAAACACTTTATCATAGCTATTTAGCTGAGCTGTCTCGACTCGTTGATCAGATTGATCTATTGATCCTATAACATGCACTTTCGATCTTTTTTCAAGATAGGTCTTTTGCTCGGCATTCTTGCTATAGCACTTCCTCTGGCGAGTGGTGCCACTTACGTTTTTGATGAAGCAAATATCCTGCACGAGGAGGTGGTTCAAAGCCTTGACGGACTGATCAACTCCTGGTCGCAAAAGACATCTCATCAAATGGCTATTGTCACGGTCAAGTCACTCGAGGGATCCTCTATTGAGGAGTACGCCGTTCGTCGTTTTCAGAAAATGGGAATTGGCCGAAAAGACAAAA
Source organism: uncultured Candidatus Marinamargulisbacteria bacterium (assembly GCA_964358175.1). Lineage (GTDB taxonomy): Bacteria > Margulisbacteria > Riflemargulisbacteria > GWF2-35-9 > GWF2-35-9 > CAYHOI01. The sequence goes on from CAYHOI010000012.1 coordinate 30,189, forward strand.
ATGACGGCCTTCTGCTACTGGTCGCTCCCAATGATCGAAAACTTCGCATTGAGGTAGGCTATGGGCTTGAGGGCTATCTGCCCGATGGTTTAGTGGGTAGCTTGAGAGATCGATACATGATTCCGCTCTTTAAACAGGGTGCCTTCGAGAAAGGGATTTTGGTCGGTACGCTCGCCCTTCTTCAAACACAAGCTAAACAGGAAGGAATCGAGTGGACCCCAGAAATTTCTGTTTCTGCCAGTCTGCCGAAACATTCATCCCGAAATACACAAAACGTTGATTTGCTTTTTGGGATTCTGTTTTTTGTGGTGATTCTTTTGCTGCTAGGACGATCCCAAAGAGGCGGCCTGGGTGGCTGGTTGCCCTGGCTTATTCTGGCCAGCCTGTCCTCCTCGGATCGAGGCCGGCATGGTGGCTTTGGAGGCTTTGGCGGAGGATTTGGGGGATTCGGCGGCGGAAGCAGTGGCGGTGGTGGTGCCAGCGGAAGTTGGTAGCCGCAAGGCGAGCGATCCATGAACCGCATGCTTTCCGATGTCTCTTTTGGGTAGTACGCTTGACCCCAAAGCTGTCCTTCATGAACACACGAATCTGGCTATATCAGACTCCGGTTGATTTCCGGAAACAAATTGATGGGTTAATTCTTTTGTTGTCAGACCATCTCAACTAGGATCCGACGTCGAAGCAACTGTCTTTTCTATGATGCTTTAGGCGTGGATTCTCTGATTGTGATTGTCAGTTGATCTCGATTTACTTATAGAGAAAACACAGGCATAATCTTGTATAACTAAAGGAACACTTATTCCATGCATAATCTGCCTAAAATAATCGATAATAAGAGGCGCAGCCTTTTTGATGTAATAAAAGCTGTTGCTCCCCATCACACTTCGTTATCGGTCGCAACTGGATATTGGGACTTAAAGGGCATGAGTCTAATATTTGGATTACTGGATCAGTATAAAGAAATTCGTATTCTGATAGGCAGAGAGCCTCTTATCCCAAGACATCAGCAGTCCGAACCAGAACCTGATTATCCCGACAAGGACTTGTTCTATGATCTCGAACGGATGCAACCATCTCCTGAACTGAAAGAGTTGGTTCAAAAGATTAAGGCGTACATTAAGCTTGGCACACTAAAGGTAAAGGTCTATCGAAAGAACTTTTTACACGCGAAGTGCTATATCTTTGGTGATTATGAGTCCCAAAATGCGATTGGCATCATTGGTTCATCAAACTTTACATTTAACGGCCTCACGCACAATACAGAATTAAATGCACTGGAATCCGATCATAGGATTGTTTCGTTTCAACCAAAATCCGAGAAACAAGAAGTTGGTCATTTATTCTGGTTTGACCAGTTCTGGAATGACCCTGATACCGAAGACTGGAATGGTCAGTTCACTCAAATATTAGAGCAGTCTCCCGTTGGCGACATCCTGTTCAGCCCCTATGAAATGTATATCAAAACCTTATATGAGCTGTATGGGGAGGAATTAGAGGAACTTGAACTCAAAGATTCTGTGGGTAGTGCTTATGAGTTGCTAACTTTTCAAAAGCAAAACGCTCAGCACCTTCTTCGTAAACTCAGAAAATATGGTGTTGCCATGTTGGCAGACTCTGTCGGCCTAGGAAAAACCATCACTGCGATTGAGGTCATACAAAACTACGTCGATAGTAATGAAGGACGAAAACGTGTTGAGATTATCTGCCCAAAATCGTTGAAGTCACAGTGGGAAAAGGAAATGGCCAAGTGTGGGATCACATCTATTCAGCCTATCGTTTTACAGAATGAAAAACATATCCAGAGCCGAATGAATTTGGATCAACTCGCTTCCGTGTCGCTCTTTGTTATTGATGAATCACATAATTTGAGGAAATCTTCAGGAAGTCGATATCAAATGATCGTAGACTGGGTTAGGAAAAACAAAAAAGCTCATGTCTTACTGCTTACTGCTACCCCTATCAATAACGAGCTATCAGACTTGGTGTATCAAATCCTACTCGGAACAGGCGGGCGCAGTGATATTTTGAAGGTGTCCAGCGTAGATTCCCATGTTTCAGTGGATTTTGTAAAAGCTATTTTTGATCTACAGAAGAAGATTAAACGAAAAGCAACGCTTGAAGAATCAATCGACTATGAAGAGATCAAAAGAGTAATGGCTCCTATTATTCGAAGTCTGGTCGTCAGGCGCACCCGACAAGGGATAAAAAAAGAGTTTGGCGGACTAGTCATCAATGGTGAAATGAAGGATTTCCCCAATACAATACCCGATGTCATTGCGTACCAATTTCCAACTGAAAAAAATGACCAGCTTCTCAAAGTTAGTACAT
>CAYHOI010000013.1:0-32304 GCA_964358175.1 uncultured Candidatus Marinamargulisbacteria bacterium
GGTATCTTGAAGCTGTCCTCATCATTGATCAGCTGGCGACTTTGACGGAACCCTGGGCCAGAAAGAAAGTCGTCCGCTTACAAGTTCAAGGAGGTCGGCTTGAACAATCGGTAAATCCAGTTCAGTCAAAATTGCCTCAATCGACCGAAGGTAAAACGCAAGATCGTAATTTCGGCTTTTCGACGTTCTTCAGGGATGAAAGTGCGGTGAAGATTGATGGATAATGCGTCCTGAGGGAACATCAGTCAAATACGACGGTTTTATTCGCAAAGACCAAGATCTTACGTTCAATATGTTTTTTCACCGCATAAGATAATACGTGTTTCTCCAAATCTTGGCCCTTTGCAATGAATTCGCTCAGACTGTCCTGGTGGCTGACTGGCATGACCTGTTGTCCAATAATGGGGCCGTCATCCAAAACATCTGTCACATAATGCGCTGTAGAGCCAACCAGTTTTACCCCGCGAGAAAATGCTTGCTCATAGGGTTTTGCGCCAGAGAATGCTGGCAGGAAGGAGTGGTGAACGTTAATAATTCGACTCGGGTAGCGCAAGATGAATTCTGGTGAGAGCACTTGCATATAGCGAGCCAAAATAATGAAGTCAACCTGTAGTTGCGAAAGAATAGCCAATTGAGCCTGTTCAACTTGTGCTTTGCTTTCTTTGAAGACGGGCATGTAGTAGAACGGGAGCTGAAATGTGTCCGCAAGAGATTTGGTAGACTCATGGTTGCTGAAGACTGCAACTATCTGCATCGGAAGATCGCCATTTTTCCATTTGTATAAGAGGTCAACCAGACAATGGTCTGTTCGAGACACGAAAATAGCTGTTCGCGGGCGGTGGGAGCGGATATAAAGTTTCAGATCCATGTTCAAAGAGAGGCGGGTAGGTTCTAGTTCTGAGAGAATTTCGTCGTCAGGAATCGTAAAATTTGAAAGATCCCACTCGATACGCATAAAGAAACTATTTCGAGTTTCATCTATATGTTGTTCTGCATGCAGAATATTGCCATGATGACGATAGATAAATTCGGTAATGGTATAGACCAACCCCTCCTTGTCTGGAGCGCAAATAAGTAAGATAGCCGAATGAACGTCCCCCATTTGAACCCTTTCCCAGAATCGTCGCTAAAGGACAAACCCTACGAGTCTGAGTATAATACATCTGGGAATGAAAAAAAATCTCTGGATTATTTTTTTTGTGGTGATGGGGCTTATTTGGGGGGCTGCATCGTATCTTCAATATAAAATTGCTAAGGAAGTGATCAGGGGGCTTCATCATGCAATGACGGTTCCGGTTCATATTGGCTCTATCCAAGTTCATTTGTTGACCTCTGTTGTTCTCAACCAAGTGACAGTTCCTGATCCTTTGGTACCTTCTCAAAAAGTGCTGACGGCCAAACAGATTAAGATTGCCTATAACCCACTGCGACTGTTGAACATGCATGATCCCCTGGAGTTGGTTCACACTGTATCGTTAACAGGAGCTCATTTTTTTGTAAGACATTTGGCGGATGATCGTTTCACTTTTCTCGCACTTTTAAAGCCTGACCCCTCTCCGAAGACACAACACTTGAACCTGAAGGTCAAATTGACGAAATGTCAGCTGGATTATCCTGATCAGCGAGGGTTCGGGGCAGTGGCCTTTAAAAAGGTTCATACCCATAAACTTTTGAATCTGAGTGGACAAATCGAGATGGGAACTCAGAAGATTCGTCTTGCGTTGAAGGGGAACTTAAATAAGAAGGAGGCTCCCTTAACTATTTTTGGTTTTGTTGCCTCGAATAACTATGAGATTCAACTTCGTTCAAGAAAAATGGAAATGGCAGAAGTTGCGAATTATTTTATGGGATTAAAGGATGTCCGGATACTAAGTGCAAAGGGAAGAGTCGGGGTGGTATTAAGACCTCAGAAAATAAAGACTGCCACAGATCTTCCGGTACGCTTTGATGCTGAAATTCTTTTGGAGGAGGGGCGTATCTCCACAAACTGGATATCGCCTGTTCTTTCGTTTCGCAAGGGGAAGGTTCTCCTGAACAATGAAGGCATAATCCTGGAAGATCTTCGTGGCGAAAGTGCCGGAGAATCCTTTCATTTTGGAGGAGATATTACGAACTATAAACATATTAATCTTGTTGTCAGTGCAAATCGACTTCAAGGGAAAAATGCATCTAATTTCTTGCCGTTTTTGAAAACATGGAACCTTGATGGACTATATGATTTTCGTCTTGCGATAGAGGGGGAACCTGCCGATAAGCTACTTTTGAAAGCAATAATATCCAACTATACGGGGCATATCTGGCAATATTTGGTAGAGAACTCTGGACTCGTGGCTACAAAAAACGGGACTGAAGTCATTTTTGAAATCCCTTCACTGAATGCCTATGGCGGGACGGGATCAGGCGAGGGATGGGTTCACTTGAGTGAGGATCATCCTCATGAAATCCATTTGGATATGTCTATCGGAGAGGTCTCTCTCGAAGAGTACTTTGGTTCAAAACATTTCTTAGGGAGAGGGGATATCGGAATCCATTTAGGTCAGTTTGTAAATGAAATAAGCGGTGCGATTGACTTCACGGGAAGAAATGCGAGAGTTTTCGGACAAACTCTTCAGAATGCAAGTTTGTTGATTACAAAGACTCCCGAGAATCTTGCTTTTCTGCCTGGGTCATCCCTCCAATTCAATCAGAGCAGAGAACCTTTGTTTGTGTCAGGGAACCTTGCAAGTGATAATCGCTTCCAAGTGACGATCAAAGGCAAAAATCTCGAAAGTCCGAATTTCTATTTCTTTTATACTCAATTGGGGCAATATGATGCCCGATTTAGTATGAGGGGGTCTTTTGAGGGTTTGTATGACAACGCGTTTAGGCAAAGTCCGTTGGCTAACACCGTGGGGTCGGCTGAGATCGGCGTGGAAAGTCTTTCTGTTTCAGGGAGTTCAACGCCCCTCAGTGGGACGGGAACTATTTTTCTGGATAAGATCGTCAATCTGAATTTCGACTTAAAGGTGGGGACGGCTCAAGCAGGGATACATGCAAGAACTACGGATAAGGGGCTTATAGATAGTCAATTCATTGTCAAAAACTTTCCATTGAAGTATGTTCGTCCGTTTGTACGGGACGTAGGGATTTCATATTCAGGATGGATGAGTGGAGATATGACCCTTTTCCCTGATCCAAATAATCAAACCTTGCTGAAGAACTTTGGGGTGGTTGGCCAAGTGGAGCTTTCGCAGGCACTCATTGCGGGAGTGAGTATTAATGCTTTTTCAGGCCAAATTCGTCTTTCTGATCAACGGTTACGTCTTGATCAATCTACCTTGGTGCTACCCTATTCCAACTTGGTCTTTTCGTTAGATTATCAGTCTTCACAAAATTTTAGGGTGCGACTTTCCAAGTCTCGATTTCGAAGCACCGAATGGCCTATGATTCCAGCTGGAACTAATATTTCTTTGAAGGGAATAGAGGGGTATTTTGGCCGTCAGGAGGGGAAAATTGACGCAGACCTGAATCTGGAGACGGAGTACATGTTTCAAAAAAAGATACCCCTTCCTGCTTTTGAGGGACGTATCGGCGTAAAGGGGGACGAAATCTTTTTCAAACACGTAAATATTAGCTACATGGGAGATACCTTTCTTGTTTCTGGAAATATGACAACCGATATTTTTCAAGGGAAAATTCCTGTCTTTGATGTGGATTTAAAAGTTGGGAAGGCCTATCTGGATCATGTCCTTCAATTGTATGCGCAGCTCAGGCCACTTTGGGTCAAGGAGACTCTGCCTCAAGTCAAAAAAGGAGAGCGTCAAAGAAGAGAAAGTATTACAGGATATTCCCAGCTGATAAAGAACAACTATATCGATCTCTATTCTTTGAGAGGAAAGAGCATCTTGAACTTAATTGAAAATATGAAAGAAACCACTCAAAGGGATGGGCTTACTGATCTTCCGAAAATTGAGGGGCTGGCTCGTGGGAGCGTAAAAATATCCAACAAAGGGAGACTCAGTTTTACAAGTGATTTGTCTATTGAAAATGCGAGAGTATTTCAGACTCAGATTAAGAAGTTGCGACTTCTGGCGGAGCGTAAGGATCGAGATATTCGTATCTTCATAAGGGGAGACAAACTAAACCTGCTTGATAATATTCTGGATGAGGTCGTATTTACTGCAGAGTTTGATCCAGCAGCCCATTTGCTTCAGGTAGAAAATTTATCGACATCTACCGGACACGAGACATACGATCATATCTTGGTTGGGCGCGTGGGTTTGGCGTCACTTCTTTCAAATAAACCTGAACGATCCGATGATCTTGATTTAACTTTGAGCTTGAGAAAAGATAACATAAACTTAATTTCGTTTTTCATTTCTTCTCTGAAGCGTTTGACCAATGATGGGGAAGTGGCACTTCATATTTCGGGACCACTTAGACATCCCATGGTTCGTTCAGAGATCTTTCAGTTGCGTCAACTTGAGGCACAGTTTCGCCCAGGCTTTCCTGTCCAATCTCCAATGCGTGTCGAAAATGCGGACTTGTCGGTTAGAGAAAATCGCCTGAGCATTCCTGATTTGAAAATATCGTGGAAAGGGGAGGATACGAATGGGGCTGAGAATGGGGTTGAAATGAACGGTCGAATAACCTTCGGGCTTTCGCAGCGCATCACCGACACCCTCCCTGTTCAACTGGACTTGAACATGGACCCAGTAAAATTGGATATTAATTTTCCTGATTTGTATAGTGGGAAAGTAAACTTGGAAGAAACGCATCTTGCGGGAACATTGTTTGTTCCTTTGAGCCGAAAAGCCAAAGAGATCCAGCGGAAGTCTATTCTGGAGGAAAAAGAGGAGGGACCGGTTCTTTCAACGGTTGCAACGTTTTATGATGGCCGGTTCATTATTCTTGCTAATCGAGGTGCTTCTTTAGACAAACCTTCAATCAAGATGCAAGTCCCTGTCGTGATAGGAAAAGATTTATTTATTGCACGCAAGGAAGACAGTGCTGCAATTAATAATTTTCTAAACACATTATTCATTGAACTCGAAGAGGTTCAGGGAACGATTCCTGTCAAGGGCTCTCTCAATACCCTGGATCTCGAACACCGCTTTAAACTCAAAAGTGGGAAACTGGTGTTTCTCAATCAAATCTTTCAGCTTTTGGAGAGGCCGCTTCAAAGAGAAATTTTTCGTAATCATCCAGAAAAAATTAATGATAATACCGTAGAAATTCGGATGGTTTCGGATCCAGACTCTCCCACAAAGCGTAAACCTACACCCTATTTCGACTTAAAAGCGTACGCAATCGTGAAAAAGACTGTGGATGTGAGTGGCAATTTGGCTCTTGCCACTACGGGAATAGAAGAGCATCTCTTTGTCATTTATATCAATGGGTTTCTTAATACCCCCAAGGCCTTTTCCATTCAGCATTACCTCGTGGACAATGGCATCTATAAGTCACAAGGTGAACAAATTGAATTGGATAAAATTACTTCCGAGCAATTGGATACCCTCACGTCCTATCTTTTGCCGGTACTTCTTCGGCCACAGTTTTACCAGTCACTGCTTTCCAAAGGACTGGGGAACAATAAGGAAGCCAATGACCTTGTTCGAGGCTATTCAGCATCGCAAATAAATATGTGGATTGACCAGCAGCTTCGTCCTGTAGAAAAAGAGGTTGCCAAAGCGACCGGTCTATACGATGTGCGAATTCAGCATAAGTTAGGAGAAGAAATTGTGAATGCGGTGCCTGTGTTTTCAACCACTGAACCAGAGAGTACTTCTGCTGCAAGAGATAACAATAAAGTGTCTGTAGAGTACATTAAGGATTTATTTCTAAAGAAGCTATTTGTGAAAGTGAAGACGGGTCTCAGCCAAGATCCCGTGTCCAAGTCGCTGGCTTATCGAATGACCGAATATGAACTCATGTGGTTTTTGAATGATTTTATTAGTGTGAATTATGCGAATCATAACTTGCAGGCCAGCGATACTCTATATGGAGCGTTTTCTCTCAATGCGAATTTTGATTTTTAGTCTTATTTTTTTGATGGTTTCATTGGTTTTTGGCGTGGAAATTTTCCCCGAAGATACGCATATTTTTGACGGACTTCCTCTTCGCGCAGTAGTGGTTTCACCGAGTAGTGCCAGAGAGATGGTTCTTCCGCATATTGAAGCTCTTCGTTCAGAAAATATTTTTTATACGACCAACTTATTGCGTGATTTGGGGCGAATCCTAGAGGGGGGGATGGTGCAGGACTTAGCGGTTCAAATGAGTCAAGAGAAAGATTTCGTGGATCTCTTCCTGACGGTCACACTCAACCCTGTTATTCGTTATTTGGAAATAGACGGGATGACCCTTTTTGAGCCTTTAGTGGTTAAACGTTTACTCCAAAACCAGGTTGGACGGTCGATGAATACGGCTAGGATTACTCAAGATATTCACGCTATTGAAGAAATGTATCATCAAGAAGGGTATATTTTGGCTCGCGTCACCAATGTCGTATTTATTCGAAGTCTAAACGGTCTCATATTTTCTGTGGAGGAAGGTCATATTCATGAGGTGCGGTTTAATGGACTTGACCATATCCACCCCTCAATAATTTTGCGAGAGTTATTGTCCAAACCGGGAAGCGTGTTTAATACAAAACGATTTTCACTGGCTCGGGATAAGATTTTTCGGCTGGGGTATTTTTCGTCGGTGGATTTGCCGCGAGTGGTTCCCTCAGATGAAGCTCCAGGCCAAGTAGATGTAGTGATTGATGTTGTGGAACGCAAGATTAACAATTTTCAGATAGGGCTTGAGCAACTTCAGAACAGTAAACTTAGTGTAGCATTAGTAGTTAAGCTACCCAATTTCAGGAATACAGGTGAAGGCTTGTATCTCAAAGGCCAGAGCTTGCTAGACCCCTGGTTTAAAGATAATAGCTACTATCTTAAATATACCGATCTATGGTTCCTCAATCAGCCGCTTCCCTTCAGTGCTATTTTTTGGCAACAAGTGAATCAGGAAAACTTCAATAATTTAACGAATAATATCAGTGTGCGTCGATCTGGCTGGGAAACGAATTGGGAGTTGAGCCTTCTTGATAACCTGAAATCAATTTTTGCCTTTCATCATGAAAATGTCGAAGATGCGAATGGACAATATGCCCCGTATACCAAGAACAGTGTTAAGGCGATGGCACTTCGAAATACCGTGAAGGATCTTAATAATCCATTGGGCGGGACAAAAATCTATGTCGAGCTTGAGCGAGGAGGGAATTTTCTTGGACTGCTTGCGTTAGGGGGATTAGATTATGCGAAATATAGCCTGGATTATGCCCTTTTTCACAATGTTTATAAGAAAGATGTTCTTGCGGTTCATGTCAATCTCGGAACTTTGCAGTACAGCTCTGGTCAACAACTTTTTGAACAAGACAAATTTACAGTGGGAGGAGCCTACTCCCTTCGAGGGTATGCGGAGTCCTATGTGAGCAATACGAGCGCAACCGTAGGGAGCAAGAAACTGCTACTTAATGCAGAGTATCGGATATTGCTAAACGAGTGGTTGCAGGCTGTTTTGTTTATTGACGGCGGGATTGCAACTGATAGAGATTTTCAGTTGGGTAGTCTTAAGTGGGGAAAGGGGATGGGGGTTCGCATTTTTACGCCCATTGCCCCGCTAAGATTTGACTTTGCCTTGGGAGATTCAAACGAGTTTTTCCTGCATTTCGCTCTGGGACAATTGTTCTAGGTATGTTAAGATCATGCATGAAATGCTGGTTGGGGAAAGAGTTCGTCTGTTTTTCATTTTGATACTGCTGTTCGCAGGAGTGGGTGTTTTTGGATTCCCTGATACGGTTCGTTCGGTGGTCATTAGTGGAAATAATCGTATTCCTGTTTCTGATATTTTTCCTCGACTGACGGTTCAATCTGGGGAGACAATCCTCACTGAAAATGTTGTTTCCGATATGGACAGCCTCTATGGCATGGGATTTTTTAAAGATTCGGTGAGTGCTGAAACGGTGATTGTGTCCCAAAGTGAGTCGGGAAACTTGGTAGATATCATCTACAGTGTTGATGAAAATCCTATTGTTGAAAAGATCTATTTTGTCGGACTCACCGCCTTCAGTGCAGAGCAGCTCCAGGCAAGCATGAGTGTTCGTCAGGGAAGAGTTCTGAACTATGTAAATCTCCGAGAAGATATTCAGACTTTGGCAGCCTACTATCATGAGCGAGGTTATGTGCTTATGAGTGTGAAAGAAATCTTAGAGCCCCAAGACAACCATCAACTGACCTACGTGCTTCGGGAAGGGCAAATTGAGGATATTTTTTTGAAGGGACTGAGTGTTACCAAAGAGTTTGTCGTGACTCGAGAGATGACCACCAAGGTCGGGAGCGCGTTTAATGTCAAAATGATTCAAGAGGACATGCGGTCTATTTATAACAGTGGTTTCTTCGAAAATGTGAATATCGATCCCCCCATTGCAGGGCTTAATCCCGATAAAGTGTCCGTTGTTGTGAATTTACAGGAAAAACGATTCGGATCCCTTCAGTTTGGCGGTGGGGTGGGGTCTGCAACAGGGTTTTTTGGATTTCTGAAGCTGGAGTTTATGAATGTTTTAGGAGAAGGGTACAATCTCTCGGTTCAAGGGCAATGGGGTGAAAAACAAATGACCTACCAGCTTAAGTACGTGAATCCGTGGTTTTTCCCAGACCATACTTCTCTTGCTGCCAGATTATGGAATACGGATGGGCAAGTAGATGACGGGCAGGGGATTAAGGCATTTAGTACCGGGGGAGAATTGACGATGGGGAAAGTGCTCAGTCGTGAAATCAAGGGTTCTACAACAGTTCGCATGAACAATGTCATCCCGCAGGATGCATCAGGCAATTACCAAAGCAGTTCCAGTTACCAGGTGAGAAGTCTAGGGGGAGGACTTAGTTATGACACTCGTGATTTTTACTTTAATCCCTCCGTTGGAGATTATATTGCGATCAATGCAAATTCCTCTCTGAAGCTACTGGGTGCAAGCATTGAATTTTTGAAATACCAAATTCGCTGGAATAAATATTTCCCTCTGATGGAAAATGTTGCGCTTGGTCTGAAGGGAACGTTTGATGATTCACTGGGAACTATTTTTGATGCAGAGCGGTATTATATCGGGGGCGCGACGACTATTCGCGGGTATCGTGATGGGAGTCCCATCGGTATTGGCGGGCGCAGGTATCTGGGAAGCGTTGAGGTGCGATACAATATTAGCACTGCTATGCAACTCTATATCTTTTATGATTTTGGAAAGATTTCACAAGGGTATGCAGATTGCAACTTTTATGGAGACACCAATTGGCGTTCAGGGAAGGGTATTGGGTTCAAAATCTCAACCCCACTTGGTCCGCTAAGATTTGATTATGCTTGGGGAGACGGTGCGACGTATAACTCTGGCCTTGATAGCGGACAGGGTGTGGTTCACTTTAATATAGAAAATTTGTTTTAGGAGGGGAAGGGATGAAGAAATTTTTACTGGTGCTCGTATTTATGCTCGGCGTCTGTTCTTGTGCGGATACGATAGGCTATATAGATTCACAGAAAATTCTTAAGGATTATAACAAGGCTATTACTGCTCAAGCTGATCTTGCCAAGAAGCAAAAGGCCTTTCAGGATTTGGTGCTGAGCAAGCAGCAGGAATTAGAAAAAGCCAAGGTGAGCAGCAAGAACGATGAAGAATTGATCCAGCTGAAGGAAGACTTTGAGGGACAGCTCGCTCCCAATCGTGACGAACTCATCGAGATGAATCGAAAGCTTTCTGCGGATATTGAGAAGGATATTTTGGAGGCCACTCGCAAAATTGCCAAACAACTTCGGGTAGATGTGGTACTAGACAAACAGGTTGTCTTGGTCGGCGGAATGGATTTGACCAGTCTTGTGTTAAGTAGTCTTAATAAATGAGACTATCCAAGATCGCTGTTGAAATTGGCGGTAGTCTTATCGGTTCTGATATTGAAGTGGAGAGCATTCGAAGCTTAGCGACCGCCACTTCTCAGGATTTGACGATTGTATTTGATGAGGCTCATTTGAAGCAGGCAAAGACAAGCTCTGCCAAAGCGATGGTCAGCTTTACGAAGGATGTCGGCGTAGCCAATATTATCCTTGTATCGAATCCCCGAAAAATATTTGCCAAGTTATTATCTCTTTTTGAACAAAAAGATCGCCGAGTTGGGGTGTCAGAGTTTGTTGCTATTGCCAAAGATGTTGTCCTCGGGGAGCGACTTTATATCGAGGAATTTGTGAGAATTTCAGAGGGCTGTGTCATTGGCGATGATGTGCGAATTTACAGCGGAGTCAAAATTGGCAGGGGCGTCACGGTGGGAGAGGGTTCTGTTCTTTATCCGAATGTGGTTCTCTATGACCGCTCTCAAATTGGTCAAAGGTGCATCCTCCACGGGGGGTGTGTGATCGGGGCGGATGGATTTGGATTTGAGCCCAATGACAGGAAGGACTGGATCAAAGTTCCACAAATTTCTCGAGTGATCATAGAAGATGATGTGGAGATCGGAGCCAATAGCTGTGTTGATCGAGGAACCATTCAGGACACGATTATTGGGAAAGGGACCAAAATAGATAATCTGGTGCAAGTGGGGCATAATTCACAGATAGGTGAGCATAACGTTTTTTCGGCGATGGTCGCGATTGGAGGAAGTACCCTTGTGAAAACCCACACGATGTGGGGCGGGCAATCCGGTGCCGTTGGTCATTTGACTGTGGGTAATGGGGTGACGGTGATGGGGCGAGCAGGTGTCACCAAGGATATTGCTGACAAAGAAACTGTGCAGGGGTTCCCGGCACAAGACTACAAGGCCGAGTGGCGTGAAAAAGCAATTTTACGCCGTCTGTCACGCAGGAAAGGCGAGTAAAAGCATTTTGAAAAGGAGAATAACTATGAAGAGAATCATGCTAGTGTTTTTGTTTATTTCCGGTGGTGTATTTTGCTGGGCTGAACCTTCGCTGATGGGCGTGAATGGCCTTATCAATATGCCGACGGCATATTCTCTGGATTCCAAACAAGTGGATATTGGCCTTAATCTCATCAGCACCAGTGTTTCCGGAAATGCCAATTGGAAATACTACAGCAATATCGGGATATTTGAAGGTGTTGAGCTAGGCTTTCTGGGGAACAACTTAACCGAGGGAGTGTTTATCAATTTGAAATTTTTTATGGTTAGCGACAAGACCTCTCCCTCTCCGCTGAGGATTGCCGGAGGGTTTACCAACTTGTCCTCACGCAGTAAAACGGACTTATATCTGGTGCTGAGTAAAACATTTTCGAAGCAAGTGTCAGGACACTTTGGCTTTACCTCCAATGTCATGTCCAACAGTATCAAAGCCAATGTGATGTTCGGGATGGAAATGGGGTTGAGTCCTGAGCTGGTTCTTGTATCGGATCTGATGGGAGCCGATACAAGCTGGGACTTAGCGGCGGGTGTTCGCTATAAATTGAGTCGTGAGTTCCAGGTGAATGCCTACGTGGACGATATTGGCAATAATACCGCCAACAAGGCCTCGCTCGTTGTTGGCGTGATGTGGCACGGTCCATTGCAGTAAGATGGGATATACACTCCGAAAGAGCATTGTTCTGGAGGGGATTGGGATCCATTCGGGTAAACGGGTCTGCTTGAAACTTCTGCCTTCGGCTAAGGGCGGGATTGTTTTTAGCGTTCCTTCCGAGCAGGCGACGATTCCCCTCCGATTATCACGAGTGAACCCGCAGAATTTAGGAACAAACATTATTCAAGGGAAAACGGTGATTCGAACGATTGAACACGTGATGGCCGTACTTTGGGCATTCAAGCTGACTGATCTTGTTTTGGAAGTAGAGGGGGGGGAAATCCCCATTGTTGATGGAAGCGGGTTGCCCATATGGGAGGCCATTCGAACCGCAGGCCGACAACGAACGATGACAGATGCTAACGTGCTCGTCGTACGAAAACCGGTTTATCTTTTTGAGGGAGAGACTTTCTTGATCGCTTTTCCGGCAAAAAGTCTGAACATAACGTACACCATCAGTTTTCCACAAAACCCGATCAAAACGCAAACCATGCTTTTCAAGAAATCGTCAGACTTCGAATCGCAGATTCTTCGCGCAAGAACGTTTGGAAACGTAGAGGACGTAGAAGCTCTTCACGCCGCTGGTCGGGCACTTGGGGCTTCGATGGATAATGTGCTGGCCTACAACTCTTCTGGCTATGTGACACCGCCTCGCTTTGAGGATGAAGCGGTTCGCCACAAGATATTGGACTTGCTCGGTGATCTGTATGCGTCAGGGTATTTTGTTCAAGGGCGATTGATCGCTTACAAGACGAGTCATCGGTTTAATCATGTTTTTGTCAGGAAGTTGGTCTCGCAGTTTGCAGGCAAATTAAAATCGCCTGTTCACGAAGAGTACAAAAATCCGTAAATCATTTTCGTTTTAGTCTGGAGCTTCCCCTATACGCCATGATGATGGAATTGCGAGATAATGGATGGCCTGATTCATCGCTTTTTATGGATATATCGAAGATAAATAATCACAGAATTTCTTCTCCTGTATAGGTTTTTGCAATTTACCGAAATTGAATTTTTAAACAAATCAAAAATAGTGTGGGATTTTCCTTATTTAGAGCCGATAAATTAAATGGTTGAGAAAAAATAAGGAGGAATGAAAATGGGAATGAAGAAGAAGGTAATCAGTGAGCCAAAATTGAGCAGTGATATGAGGAATAAACTTGAAGAATTGAAAGTGATGAAACGTAAACTGAAAAGTTACAGTGATCCTCATTTTCAGAGGTATAAACAATCGCATATTGATCTCGTTAAAACCGGTTTGCAGGAGAACATGCTCGTGGCACTTCTATCGATTAAACCAGATTTGTCGATAAGCCATACAGTAAAAAATGTTGGGGTGAAAATATATCAAGGAACCTTTGAGGACAGGAATGTGGATTCGCACAAAATTCAGAACCCTGAACAAGGCATGCCTTACTGTAAGGCTTGGGGAGAAGAGATTTTAAATGAAATGATTAGAGCCATTAATGAGATAGTTAATGATTCACCTTCACCTTCAGATTTAGTATCTAGTGTAGTCGATTTATTTATTGATGTAGCAAAGGAAGCAAGACTTTACGATGAGGTGAACGCTCGGCTGGGCGATAATCAACAAGTATGGGCGATTGACGAGTATATTCCAGTGAGCCAGTAATTCAACTGTTTCCCCGCTTGACGTTTTAGGGACTGTCTCCCTACTATGCTCCAGGGATGTGACAGAAAATGACGCCGCCGATTCTATCCATTGCAGGACACAGCAACAGCGGAAAAACCACGCTGATTGAGAGGCTTATTCCTGAGTTATCCCGCCTTGGATATCGCGTGGGGACGATTAAGCATGATGCGCACAATTTTGTGATGGATCACGAGGGCAAGGATACCTGGCGAATGAGTCAGGCTGGTGCACAGACAGTTGTGATTGCATCTGCGACTCAGATGGCGATGACCAGACGGCTGGACACGGAGGCAGGACTTGAAGAGATTGCGTCATGGTTGTTCAAAGATGTGGATATTATCATTGCTGAGGGCTATAAACGATCTGCCTATCCCAAGATTGAAGTGGTGAGGCATTCACCTGTCGTATGCGCAGAAGATCCGCAGGTGAAGGCACTGGTGGATAATCGTGAAGAGAACGCGCCAGATTATTTGTTTCCATTCCGGCATAAACTTGCGTGCTTTCGAATGACCGATTTGAGTGACATAACCGACTTTGTACTTCAACTGCTCATTCGAAAATGAACAAGGTCTCATGACACTCGTTGACTCCTTTTCTCGTACCATCGATTATTTGCGTGTGTCCGTCACGGACCGGTGCAATTTCCGATGCCAATACTGTATGGACGAGGGTGGGGTGCCTCTCCTCGCTCACAACAATATCCTTCGCTATGAAGAAATCGAACAGGTGATCCGTTCTGCTGCCTCTCTGGGCATTACCAAAGTAAGAATAACAGGAGGCGAGCCATTAATTCGAAAAGACCTCGCCCCGTTTTTGGCCCGAGTTTCAAAAATTGTCGGTATTTCAGAGCTTGCGTTGACCACAAACGGAGCCTTGCTTTCAATTCATGCGCATTCGCTCAAACAAGCGGGTCTCTCGCGTATTAATGTGAGTTTGGATTCCCTTAAACGGGAAAGGTTTAAACACATTACCAATCAGGACAACTTGGCTGATGTCTTGCGAGGGATTGAGGCCGCACAGGCAGAGGGATTTGAAACACTCAAAACCAATACCGTTTTAATGAAGGGACTCAATGAGGATGAAGTGCTTGATTTTGTAGAGTTTGGAATTCGACGTCGCATACAGGTTCGCTTTATTGAGCTGATGCCGACGAATAGTTCTCTGTTCTGGCAGGAAGATCGCGTGATGCGATCCGCAGACCTGATCCGACATATTCGCACCCGTTATGAGCTGGATCCCATCGTGGCGTCTAATAGAGGGCCAGCAGAGCAATATAAGGTGCGCGGGACAGACGCGATTATTGGCTTTATTAGTCCGATTAGCTGTAAATTTTGCATGAGTTGTAATCGGCTTCGGCTGACATCCGATGGGAAGCTGTTAAGCTGCTTGCATGGTGAGCCTGATGTCGACCTTCGTGCCTTGCTGCGAGACGGTATGTGTGACGACGAACTTTCCGAGCTGATCCGTTCGGTCGTCCGGTCCAAACCCCGAGAACATCGTCTTGAGAAGCGTGACTTCTCGGCGGAACATACGATGTCGCGAATCGGGGGGTAAACGAAATTCTTTGCCGATAACTTGAGCTTGAAGCGTTGCTACAAAAGACAGGGGGGCAACATTCGTTGCAACTTTTCAGTTTTTCTGCCGATATATTAATAGAAGTCCTGCAAAAGGTATATGTATTGATCTGGAGACGGAGACTGGCTCCTAATCTATGGAGTGAGAGTATTAATAATGAAAAGAAGGAGTTGTATATGTACAAGAAGATAATATCGGAAAGTTCGGATGCACATATCAACGGAGTAGCTTTAAAATTATTAGCCCTGTTTCAGACCTGTAGACCGATGATAGATATATCCTCGAAAGCAAGAAATAAAGGAATAGAAATAAACGCATTTATTAATGCATTTATTCAATGCATTTATTCAATTATAAAAAATCAAGACGAAGCAAGAAGAGTTGTCAATTGTATTCAGTCCCTTGATGAAGAGTCCTTCTTCTATATGGGGCTATTATTTGATAATCTGCTATTTGATTTCTCCACGTATGAGGGTGCTCAGGTTGAGATGCTGATGACTACACTCAGAATATGCCAAATAAATAACCTTAAATCTTCTGAGCTTAAGTGGCCAGAAACTTGGACGAAGTCAGTTCCCAGAAAAATAGAATTTGAAAATATCGTAGACCAAATTGAAGCCAAGATTACTAAACGTGATTTTGGATGGAATGGCTATTCTGCGGAATCATTTCAAGTGCTTTTTCTTATGAAACCGGAGGCCATCGGCAGTCTCATTAAATCTGCTAAAGGCAAGCATATTGATTTTTGCGACAAGGTTATCCATAAATTGTCCTTTGAGACCCTCAAGGCTATCGTGAGTGATGTCTTGGAACGGAATACGACCCTTAGCAACCGTGAGGATATGGAGTTGGATTCTCTTTTTTCTTATATGCTGAAGGGCGGAGATCTTTTCGAGAAATTATTTTTTGCCCTCCCGACTTCCATTCATCAGGCAAAACTGCTTATCCATATTGTGATGCCAATGATGGAAAATAAAAGAATCTATTCTGTAATTAGAGGAAAATGCCTGCTACAAAACATACTTTCTGAAGAAAAGAAGGAATATCTTCAAAACGTTTTAGCACATATCACATCCCCGGAAATCACAGCATACCTAAAATCAAAGTATTCGAATATATTCTTCACCTCTGAACAACCAAAACAGATAGCGATCGAAGACTCTCTTCGAGGCAACCTTCAGAATTGGGCTAATCGTGCGCACACACTTCAACGAACAAAGTTATCGTCGGATTTCTCAGTTGATTATTGTAAAGAGATGACGAACAGTTTCGTAAAAGAGTTCAAGAATCAATTATCTGATGCTTTTGCAGGGCTCTGTGCTTCTCATGAGGATATTGCACAAGTCGTGATCTTATCATCGAAGGGCAGGCATAATAGCTTGACTGATTTACTCAAGAAATGTCCTCCCGGAACTGCTGAAAAGTTTGCGAGAGATGAACTGAATGCCCTTGGCAAGTATTCCGAAGAAGCGTTAACCACAAATATCTTTTCGGCTTACTTTCGTGAAAGTGGCGGTACCGGCGTAGAACTGCTAATGAAAGATCCGTCTGTTATTATGCGTTGGAGTGATGAAGAGAAAGCGAATTTCCTTAATCAAGTATATTTGCTAAGTGTCTACAAAGGAAGTGATGCTTCTTCACGGTATATCGATGCCCTGCGAGGGCTGTCGTTTGATCTGACAAAGGTGTTTGCGTCCACAAAAGTCTTTTTGGAAGAAAACGGGCTATTTCTCCAATTCATCTATAATAAAAATACAGATTTTCTAAGTTTCGGGTACCTTTCTTCCATTTTAAGGGATTCCTCTGGCAATAATTCCTGTAATAAGTTTATTGCTCACATTCAGAAGTTTAATCCAGTTATTGTTAGAATGGGATTTGCCCATTATTCACCTTTAGTATCGAAGTTGTTTTATGATTTCTTTAATGAATCGGAAAGGTCCAAAGCTTTAAAGGATATCTTCAACGCGAATACCCTCCTCGGGGAAATCATTTGTCTATCCAAACACCATCATTCACGAACCAAAGAACTCATGAAAGATTGGTCAACAGAATTTTTGGCAGAGGTTCTAAATAGTACGATTTTTCATTTTCATCTCTGGGAAAATAAAGAAGCATTTCATGTGTTCATGACATATGACGCATGTACCCTCGTGAGGGTGCTTTCACTTATTACGGATGCTCAGTATTTTAGTAAAATGATAGTGACCTTGAATAAAGAAACCATTCAGTCTATTTTTGAGCAGTACTTTATCATTGCTACGCGAATAAATGCACAAAGAGTCTACGACATTTCTATTCTCCAGAAGAACTTTGGAAGTGAGTATTTGTGCCCTGCGCCTACAAATCTGATTGAAGGAGTGAGTGCCTGTTCTCGTGATGTTATCGACTGGATAAAGGATAACCAGCTTTTGCCTTCATCCCTATTTAGTGCTGTTGCGGTCAATTGGCATGAATATCATCAGGGTGAAGGTCTGAAATGGCTTAATGAGGTGGATTGCGAAAATAGAGTCCGTCCATCCATGCTCTTCGATGGATTACAGAAGACTCTTCAATTGTTCATCACGGAACTGAGAAATAGCTTTCCAGAGAACGGCAAGGACTTTGAAAGTCAGATAAGTCCATTGTTGGATTCTCTTAAAAATTCGTTGTGTACAGAAAATATGAACTGGTTCGAATCTGCCAAAGCTTGGCATTTATTTTGGGAGGGAGTGGAAAAATATACAAATCGGCATGCCTATAGTGAATGCGGACAAATTTTCAAGACATCTAGTGTTCTTGAACAGTTGAGTCATGTTCATGTCCGGCTGAATCGCATTTTCTTACGTGCTGTTCCCCAAGAACTTTCTAAACATAAGCTGCTAAGTGGTGAAGTCATTCTTTATAATAAAAGCAGTCAACCTATTTGTATAAGTGGACGAGTTCGAATTATTAATGATAATAATCCCTCGATGAGGGTGAATCTTAATGCGGTTCAAAAGACAGATATTGTTATTATCAATGAATACCCCTCTGAATATAGCGGTCTCCCAACACCCAAAGCCATCGTTTCGGGGCAGAAACTGGCCGAAGGCTCCCACGCCTATTTCAAGGCCGAGGGTGATGGCTGTCCACTCCTCCATGTGTCCGCTGCTCCGGAATTAATGAAGCTCATCCATGATCATTGGATCACCATTGAGATTCCTCCTGAGGGGGCAGCCTCTATTCGTTTGGCGACGAACGATGAAATAACTACGAGTTTACCTCTCAAGGGATTTTATCCGGATCAACTCGCGCCATTGTTCATAATAACAGAGAACGATATGAAATATCATGTTCCAGAAATAATCGGCAACAAAGTGAATAAACTGTTTGCCCACAGAAGACAAATTCCACGACAAACATCGCCTGATCTCTTTCTTATGAGCAATAGGTATTATCAACACTACGTTTCCCCATTTTTGGATGATATCCAGATGATATTAATGCAATCAGCACTAGCTACTCATAAAGATAGAAATTTTGCTTCATATCGAATCGGCAACTTGATGGAGAAGAATCCGTTTGTATTAAACGAAGAATCAGAATTTCAAGAATTATGGGATAAAGTAGTAACAACCTTTGGAAATGGATCTGTTATTACAATCCCCTTTATGATTCGGTTGACGATGAATCTTGAAGATAGGGAAGATGTAAGTGCTGCAAACGTATATCGCTCACTCCCTGTTATGCCTCAAACAACACCAGAAATGTTGGCCGAAATGATCACGGCTCTGTATAAATCGGTCTTTTCGCCTGAGGCGATTTTTCTAAGAGAAAAAAATGGTATTAGCCATTTAGCCACACTTGGATCCGTTCTCTTTGAAAGGATGCCCGACTTTGAGAATAACTTGGTTTTGACTGGCAACATTCTGGCGGATCGTGATAGCTATAGCATGACTTTTTGTTTTGGCCATGGGAATTATTTAATGGCAGAAGGAATGCCAGAAGCGTTTCGTATAAGGTATAACCCTGAAACCAAGACCATTGAAAAAATTGATGTTGGGAGTCAAGAGAAAAAGCATATTCCTACGTTTCGTGGTGGATATCAGGTCAATGAATTAAATGAGCAAGAGAAGGACATTATGCGAAATCTGAAAACTTCCGATTTTGGTGTATTCTCAAGCAAGAGTATGAAAGAAATTGCTCAAGAAACACAGTATGCCTTAACGTCTTTAGATGGTCCTGCAAATATAGAGTTAACGCTTGAGTGGATTAACGGGGAAGTGTCGATTCAAGTACACCAAGTACGACCCCGACCCCATATTACCTAATGACGAGATCCTAAGAGGTACTGCCCGGCAAATAGTAAAGCCAATTGGAGAGACCTATGGTCAACCAACCCTAAATGAGATTCCAATATGCGCTGAAAACGAGCCCATTCGACCCCGCTGTGATGGAGGAGTTTAAGGCCCGATCACGTGACCGCGACTTTTTCTATTTCACCGCGCCCTTTTCCTCGCACCTATTTCCTTGCTCGTTGCTAACCCTATCGCCACAGCACTGAGAATTGTGTTAGAATCAACTCACTCAAAGGGGCAACAACATGACAACAGAAAAAATTAAAGGGGCAAAAATCTTACTAGAAAGCTTGAAGTGTGAAGGGGTGACGGATATTTTCGGATATCCGGGTGGATCCGTTCTTGAGATTTATGACGAAATATTCGATAGCGATATCAATCATTTCTTGGTTCGTCACGAGCAGGCTGCTGCTCACGCGGCTGATGGGTATGCGCGTAGTAGCGGCAAGGTGGGCGTTTGTCTGGCAACGTCAGGGCCAGGGGCGACCAATCTAGTCACAGGGATCGCGACGGCGAACATGGACTCGATTCCCATGGTCGCGTTTACAGGAAACGTTGCTCTGGGTGGAATTGGAAAAGATTCTTTTCAGGAAGCGGATATTACAGGCATCACGATGCCGATTACGAAACACAACTTTTTGGTGAAATCCACAAAAGATCTTGCCGAGACAATTAAAAAAGCCTTTTATATTGCGCGATCTGGCCGTCCAGGGCCGGTTCTCATTGATTTACCCAAAGATATTACGCAGAATCGGGTCGCTTTTCATTATCCTGACAAGGTGGATATCCCTTCATATAAGCCCACGATCAAGGGGAATATTAAGCAAATCAAGTCTGCGCTCGAACTGATCAAAAAGTCTTCGCGGCCCGTGATTCTTTCGGGAGGCGGTGTGGTGGCTTCTGGTGCGGTAGAGGAATTGCGAAAATTTGTTCGGTTGACCCGTATTCCTGTGGCGATGACGCTCCTAGGTCTCGGAACCTATCCCTACGAAGATGAGCTGTCTCTTCGGATGCCTGGGATGCATGGCACTGCTTATGCCAACTACTCGATCCATGATGCGGACTGTCTCATCGCCATCGGAATGCGTTTTGATGATCGGATCACAGGGAAATTGGATACCTTCGCGCCGAAAGCAAAGATCATTCATGTAGATATCGATCCGGCTGAAATCGGAAAATGTGTTCCTGTCGAAATACCAATTGTAGGAGATGCAAAGTACGTTCTTTCTGAATGGGTTTCGATTCTGACGCAAGAGGCGGACTTTGTTCAAAAGAAAGAATGGCTTGATGAAGTGATCGCATTGCGCGAAAAATATCCTCTCACCTACGTGGATTCTTCGGATAGCATCAAACCCCAATTTGTCATGCAAACACTCAACGACATGACGCGCGGGAAAGCGATCTTCTGCACGGAGGTAGGCGAGCATCAGATGTGGGCGGCACAGTGGCTGAATCATCAGCACCCCAGGCATTTTATTTCGTCTGGTGGACTCGGAACAATGGGGTTCGGATTTCCAGCGGCCATGGGTGCTCAGGTAGCCAACCCGGATAAATTGGTGATTAATATTGCCGGAGATGGATCCATCCAAATGAATATTCAAGAGCTTTCTACGGTGTCTTATTATAATTTGCCGGTGAAGGTGATTATTATGAACAACCGATACCTAGGGATGGTGAGGCAGTGGCAGGAGCTGTTCTACAGCAAACGCTATTCACATGTTGATCTTGAAGGCAAACAGCCGGACTTCGTCAAAGTGGCGGAGGCCTACGGCGTATTGGGACTTCGTGCGTCCAAGCCTTCAGAAGTCAAAGCGGTTCTAGAGAAAGCATTTGCCCATTCAGGGCCAGTATTCGTGGATATGGTGGTGAGCCGAGAGGAAAATGTGTTTCCCATGATGCCAGCGGGTGGCGTTCTCAATAAACTTATTTTGTCAGGAGGGTCCCCATTATGAGACACGTCGTTTCCGTGATTGTGGAAAACAAACCAGGGGTGTTGGCGCGTATTGCGGGATTGTTTAGCCGGCGAGGCTTTAATATTGACAGTCTGGCGGTCGGAGAAACGGAGAATCCTGAGTTTTCAAGAATTACACTTGTGGTGACCGGAGAAGACACGATTATTGAGCAGATTGTCAAACAGCTCTACAAGCTCATTGATACCTATAAAGTGATTGATCTGACGAAGGTCAATCATGTTGAGCGAGAGATGGTTCTGGTGAAGGTGAACGTAACGACATCGACACGGTCTGAGATCATTGAAGTTGCCAATATTTTTCGCGCCAAAATTGTGGATGTGGGTGAAAAATCAATGGTGATCGAAATTACAGGAACGCAGGATAAGTTGGAGGGATTCTTGACGCTACTTAGAAAATTCGGCGTGATCGAGATGGTTCGTACGGGAAGTATAGCAATCGGTAGAGGTACACAATAAACGGAAGGGGTTCATTCATGGCTAAAATGTATTACGAGAAAGATGTGGCTCAGACAGTATTGAAGGGTAAGAAAATCGCCATTATCGGATATGGTTCTCAGGGGCACGCCCATGCGCTTAATCTGCATGAAAGTGGGTTTGATGTTCGAGTCGGGCTGCGGCTGGACTCTGCGTCTGCGGCCAAAGCGAAGAAGGATGGACTTCGCGTATTATCGGTTGCGGATGCTTCCAAAGAAGCTGATTTGATCATGTTGCTCGTGCCTGATGAAACAATGGCTGATATTTATACCGCGGATGTTGAACCGAATCTGGTGAAGGGAAATATCCTTTCTTTTGCGCATGGCCTCAATATTCATTTTAAATTTATTGTTCCGCCGAAAGACGTCGATGTGATCATGGTTGCCCCAAAAGGACCAGGTCACTTGGTTCGCAGAGTGTACACAGAGGGTTTTGGTGTGCCTGCTATTTTCGCAGTCGGTCAAGATTTTTCAGGTAAGGCCAGAGAATATGCGCTGGCGTATGCCTCTGGAATTGGAGCCTGTCGGGCGGGGGTGCTTGAAACAACGTTTAAAGAAGAAACAGAAACCGATCTTTTTGGGGAGCAGACGGTTTTATGCGGGGGTTGCACCGCACTTGTTCAAGCAGGATTTGATACCTTGGTGGAAGCGGGATACCAGCCGGAAATTGCCTATTTCGAATGTTTGCATGAATTGAAGCTGATTGTGGATCTGATGTATGAAGGTGGCATGGAAAAAATGAGGCATTCCATTTCAAATACGGCTGAATATGGCGATTATACGGTGGGGCCCAAGATCATCGGGCCTGAGGCCAAACAAGCGATGAAAGACGCGTTGGCACGGATTCAAAGCGGTGAGTTCGCCAGAGAGTTTATTGCGGACTCGCGTGCAGGACGTCCGAACATGACGCGACTTCGTGAAGAGGCCAAAGGTCAGTTGGTTGAAAAAGTTGGCCACGGGCTGCGTTCGATGATGAGCTGGATTAAGAAGTAGTCGCTCCCGTATGACCTCTCGAATGATTAAGATTTTTGATACAACGCTTCGTGATGGCGAGCAGTCGCCAGGCAACAGTATGACGCGAGCAGAAAAGCTCAGAATGGCGACGCAGTTAGCCTATCTGAATGTGGACTGTATTGAGGCAGGGTTTGCAGCGTCTTCTCGGGGTGACTTCGAATCGATCAAGCAGATTGCCGAGCAGGTGAAGGGACCCATTATTTGTAGCTTGGCTCGCGCCAAACGGGAAGATATCGAGGTCGCCTGGGAGGCTGTGAAAGCAAGTAAAAGACCCAGAATCCATACCTTTATTGCGACCTCACCCATACACATGGAGCATAAACTACGTCGCAAGCCAGAGGAAGTGCTTCCGATGGCTGTTGAAATGGTGAGGTTTGCCAAGAGTCTGTGTGAGGATGTCGAGTTTTCAGCTGAGGATGCCTCACGATCCCATCCAGAGTTCCTCTATCGAATTCTGGAGGGGGTCATCGAAGCGGGTGCAACCGTTGTGAATATCCCCGATACTGTGGGGTACGCCATTCCTGAGGCCTTTGGGAATTTGATCAAATCCATAAGGGAAAATGTGCGGGGGATTGATAAGGTGGATATTAGCGTTCATTGTCATAATGATCTTGGGCTTGCGGTGGCCAATAGTTTGGCCGCAGTTCTAAACGGTGCCAGTCAGGTGGAGGTGGCCGTGAATGGAATCGGAGAACGGGCTGGTAACGCCGCCTTGGAAGAGGTGGTGATGGCACTGTTTGTTCGACGAAATTACTTCGAGGCCGAAACGGCTATTCAGACGAAGGAAATTTACAGAACCTCAAAGCTACTGACCAGCATTACCGGGATCATGGTGCAACCCAATAAGGCAGTTGTCGGAGAAAATGCATTCCTACACGAAGCGGGAATTCATCAAGATGGGGTGCTAAAGCATCGTGAGACTTATGAAATTATGAGTGCAGAGACGATTGGGTTGCAAGATCAGAAGCTTGTTCTGGGAAAACATTCTGGACGACATGCTTTTAAGGAACGATTGGAGTTATTGGGGTTTCATATCGGCGATGACCAATTGCAGAAGGCATTCGATGCCTTCAAACGGTTGGCGGATGAAAAGAAGGTTGTCTCGGATAAAGATATTGAGTCTATCGTCGGACAGGAGACCATTCAGGTTGACGAGGAATATCACCTTGAACACCTCTATGTTGCTTCAGGCAGTACGACTCAGCCAACGGCGACCGTACGACTACGAAAAAATAGCGGGGAAATTCTTGAACAGACGTCCACTGGAACAGGCCCTGTAGATGCCATCTATTGTGCGATCGAGACGCTCATGGGTCGAAAGGTTGGGTTGCAGGACTATATTGTTCACGCTGTGACGGGTGGAACAGATGCATTAGGTGAGGTAACGGTTCGAATCAAGGAAGAGGGACGTGTCTACACTGGACGTGGTTCTGATACGGACGTCATGGTTTCTAGTGCTCAAGCGTTCGTCTCTGCGATAAATAAACTTCTTTACGATCAGAAATAGATGAAACGACTGGCCTACGCTACAGGCCTATTGTGTTTGCTCCTCCTTCAGATGGCTTGGGCGTACCCTTTCCCTCATGATGACCAGTGGAGTAGCTATGAAACTCAGCATTTTAATATCTATTTTACCCCTGAGACACGCCAGGTAGCTGACAGAGCGTATGATCTCGTCGAACCAATTTTTCGCAAAGTGACCACCTTTTTCGGATATGTTCCACAGGACAAAGTCGATCTGGTGCTGACCCATGTTGGAGATTCCCCGAATGGCTATGCTGATTTTTTCTACCAACTGATTGCAATCCAAGTCGCACCGATCCCGACGTCGATGCTGGGGCCATTTCGTGAAGATGCTTTGGATAATCTCATTACCCATGAGCTTACACATATTGTTCAAATGAACATGAATTCAACGCCACCGTTAGCCTATAGTCTTCTGAAACGTTTATCGAGCAAAGGGTATCTTTATCCTCATTATATCTTGGAAGGGCAGGCGGTTTACGCTGAGAAGCTGTTTTCCAACGGGGGGCGATTGTACAACTCCTCGTTTAATGAACAAATGATGGCCTTTGCGAAATATAGGCATTTCCCTCGATTAAGTCAAATTAGCAATCCTCGAATGTTACAGTGGCCGCAGGGAAATGGTCCTTACATAGTGGGCGCAGAATTTGTTGACTTTCTTGCCCAACGGTATGGCCGCGAGAAAATCATTGAGGTCTATCACGCATTTGTGGATGAAATATCGAGTGTAAGCTTTGAGACTGCTTTTCAGAGCGCTTTTGGTAAACCGCTCAGGGTGGTTTACGATGAGTTCCAAGACCACGTTTCACTCAAATATCTTTCTTTGCCGAAAGAAGAGACCTCAGAGGTTCGGTTGGTCACTGGAAATGGGATGCACCTGAATCCTCATTGGCGAGATGATACGTATCTTCTTTATTTCTCGAATGAATTTAACCGGGAATCGGCAATTCGGCAGTTGGACACGATCAGTGGTGAGTTGACGACCCTTTTTACAAGCCCCTTGATGTTGGGAAAATTTAAACTGGTAGACGATTTATTGTATACTTTACGCTATTTCCAGCGAGATTTGTATCGTGATGAGTCCCAGCTTGTGGCCTATTCGCTTTCGAGTAAGCAAGAAGTGGTTGTCACGGGTGGCGTAACGGATTTCGATGTTTCAAATAAAACTATTTATATGGTAAAGGCCTTGCCAACTTGTGATGTCCTTTTGAAAATGAAAGATGGGAATGCGATTTCGCTTTTGCGTGCAGAATATATTGGGCATATAGGTGTTAGCGAAGAGACGGGGCGTCTTGTTTATGTCATGCGTGATCATGGCAAGAATGGTTTATATTGGTTTGACCTTCGAACAAGAGAGAGCCATGAGGTAGCGGAAGGATCTGTGAGAGATGTTTCCTTTGATGGGGATGACTCTATCGTGTTTGTGGCGGATCATGAGCGTTTGAGCCAACTCTTTAGATATAGATTCAGTTCCAGTTCCTTTGAGCAACTTACACAAGAGGCAACGGGGGTCTATCAACCCGAAATGAGAAAGGGGAAACTGGTTTATGCAACTTTGACGGATGCAGGGTATGATTTGGTTTTGAAATCGAACGTGTCAGGCAGCGTCGTTGGGACTTCCTCCTTCCTTGTTCGAATTGTTCCGGAAGTTTTTTCTACGACTACTCAGTCAGCCTTGCCAGTTTTGCAGGTGGTGACACCAAGCTGGCCACAAATAGCCCCGATTGGCCAGGCTCTCTACACAAAGGATCCGCGACCTTATAATATGTTTAAGCTGAATCTCTTGTATTTTATCCCGGTGATTGCCATCAGCACTTACGGCGATTACGTAGGGTTCGCCACGCTTCTTTCTGATCCGTTGCAGTACCAACAGTTGGCCGTCAATTTTCAAAACAGTTATGGGGTGGAGTCCTTTCGAACCCAATATGTGAATACATCGATTTATCCCTTTATTTCCTGGTCAGCGAGCAAAGAAAATAAACAGGAATCTTCGCAGGCTCTTTTGATGTTTCCCGCTGTTTTCGGAGGGCGACTATTTGCTTCAAACAGTTTTGGTGTGGAGCGTGAGAAGACTCCCTCCTCTGATGAGACCTATTATCTGTCATCACATTCGTTAAGCAGTTATCAACGGTATCCCTTGTCGATTTCGCCTGAGAATGGATTTGTGAACCAGTTGACGCTCAAGTCGCGAGTTTCCGATCAGCTTGGAACAGCATTGGATACGCTAACGGTATATTTGCCAGGGTTTGCAGATGGCCATGTATGCAAATGGGATCTCTTGGCCGGTGGAAGCCGTGTAGGAGTTTTTTCCGTGGGGGGACTTCTTAACGGGATTTCGGTCAGGGGGTATGGGTACAATGATACAAAGCAGGGTTCGAATGTAGGTCGTATAAGTGTTGAATATCGGTATCCGATGTCGATTGTCGATGATGCGGTGTTTGGGTATTACATTTATCAAATGTATGGGGCATTCTTTGTCGATGTCGCTGATGCGAGTTCGCAGGATGATCTCTTTACAACGCCGTTATACAGTTATGGGTATGCCCTGAGCACTCACGGGTCTTTCTTGTCGTTGTCCTCGCTGGACATTGGGCTGGGCTTAGCCCATACGTCCAAGTCTGGCCTGGCCGTGACCTTTTCGTTTGGGATGGGACTATAGGTGGGTGGGGGCTCTATGATGCCAAATGAGCTGATCCACAGAAGACAAACCGTTGCTGGTCATTCGAGTAACCAAACTCAAAGTCTTTTGGTAAAGAGATTATTTTTGGACTTTTTCTCCAAAATGAATTAAGAGAAGTAGTTGTTGGAGGGATATCTGTAAATATTTGAGAGTCTAATATTTTTGCCCTGCAAATTAGAAAATCTCGTACATAAGCTTGACGGAAAACTCTTTTGTCGAAAAGATTAAGGGATGCTTTGATCAATAGATCAAAGTCCAATCTTGCAATAAAGTTCATAAGATTTTGGTTAGAACCCAAGAGATCTTCTGAGAAATACCAGAATTTTCTGTTTTCTCCATTCAAGTTTGTCAAACTTAATACCGCATTTTGAAAATGCTGTTTAGATGGCTTATCTATTGTGAGAAAAATGGGAATACCATGATCAGATAAAGTGAAATAATGTAATCCTTGGATGGTGTAGTTCAATAATATGTTGGCTCTTATAAGTGCGCTTAATCCACATACGCTGTGATCTTCCACAGTATACCTTGACCAAGTGTCGAACGTTAGGGATCCGGTTAATATGGAAGAAATATCGTCTTTCTTGTATTCCTTAAAAACATGTCGAAAATGGTTGGGACTCCCAAAGGGTTCTTTCGAAATGGAGATTATGTGCTGGGAATGATGCAAAAAGTGGGGGATGAAAATGTCAAATCCTCCAGCAGGGTATATGAGACAATCCTTGGTCAAATTCGCCTGATTGCCAAGATCGCGAATATTTTTCGCACAAAAGACATAGGGTTCTTTATTCATATTTCTTATTAAACTTGAAATATCGGTTGGGGTTTCAGGATATAAGTGATGTTGAAGGAGTTCTTCAACCTCGGAGCCATAATTGAATGCAGTTGTGGGAATATTAAAAACAGGATTGGGGGCAATAGCGATAATTTTTTTATGTCGCATTTTCAGCTAAACGCGATCGAAACGTAGCCTACCACATGCTGATCATCAAATGAGGCCGTGGCAGAGGTGTCATAATAAAGAGAGGTAGCAGTGGGTTTCTTTTCAAAATGCTTGAAGATTTCAAAGGCGAGCAAAATCGGATAGAGTCCGCAACATTCCATGTCTTTGGTTTGACTGGCCTGGATCAAAGGAAGACTTTCCATTGCGAGTATGGCGTTCACTGTTCGTTTATCGATACTTTCTGCAAGAGCCAGAGTATGGTAATGAGATAAATCGGTGCTAATAATCAAAATAATTTCAGGGGAGAGCAGGGAGGCAATCGCTTCGCCGGCTTTCCTTAGCGATGCCATATCCAAGCTCCCGACGCTGATGGGAACAATTTGTATAGAGGGACTGACAATTTGCAGAAAAGGGAATTGAACTTCCAGAGAGTGTTCCTGCAAATGGGGCGTCGAACTTACCTCTGCAACCCGCTTTGAGACAAGTGTCTGGTAAATAGACTGATTAAAGGGTAGTACGCCAAGGGGGGTTTCATAGGAATCTGCATCTGGTACCGCTAGAACAGAAGAATAGACTTGATGGGATGGCCCTAGCACGATCGCTGTGTGGTAAGCCTCTCCCCATAGTTCTTTGTATCCATAAGCGGCAGTTTGTCCGGAGTATACATACCCTGCATGAGGGACAAGGATCGCTCTGGGATGGAGATTTTTCTGAATGGGAATGGATAAAAACCGGTTGATCAGTTCGGAAAGTTGATGGGCCTGGTTGGGATAGAACTGTCCCGCGAAGTTACTTCTGAGGCTTTTCATGTCCAGAATATCTCTTCATCAGCGGCCAATACTTGTGGACACTTCGCTTGTACTGATGGTAGCTATCGCCGTAATCTTCAAGCAGACGAGCTTCTTGCCGAGAGGAATTGATGTGGAAATAGGGGATGAACACGACAAGGAAGAGGAGATCTGCCATTGTAATGCTACGATCCAGTAGAAAAAAGAGAATAATATAGAAAAAAACAGGCTGACGATGACGAAGATAGAGACCCTTCGGGATATAGGCCTGCCATCGGATTCGATTGCGCTTGAACCGGCTGATATCCTTTTTGGTGATTAAATACCAAAACTGTTTAAAGCCGAGAAACTCAAAAAGATCCAGCTCCCAAATAGCCTCAATGATAAGGAATAATGCAACAAAACGCACGGTATCCAGAATAAGAAAGAGCAGATTGCTGACGGAATCCTGCCAACTAAAGAGTACTGTCTCTGGCATTCGCAGGAAGAATTGAAGGCACACAAAGTATATAGCGATAGATAATGAAATATAGAGAAATCGGTACGACGATTTAAAGAGGGTCGATCCCATCAGTTTTTCCAAGCGGTCCTTGAAAGAGTTTCCCCCTATATAAACCTGGAGAGGAAGCAAAATTGCACATGAAATAAGAAAGAGCAAGTAGGCCATCGCAAGATCATTATACTCGATAAATTAACTTACTTCCAGAAGCACCATCGTGATATCGTCGCTGTTTGCAGTGCCTCCGGTGTATTCTTTGATGTCATCTAGTATTTTCTGAAAAAGAGCATCCCCTGAGAGCCAGATGTTTTGGCGAAGAATATCAATGAGTTTTTGCGTACCAAGAAGCTCATCTTTTGCATTACGGGCTTCGCTGACACCGTCGGTGTAGAGAAAAAGCTTGTCACCCTTTTCAAGGAAGATTTCTTTTTCCTCGAACTCTGGGTTGACGAACATGCCCAGAAAAACGCCCTCGGTTTCAAGTGGGAGGACTTCACCATTTTTGCGAAAAAGGAGAGGGGCTGTATGCCCTGCCTTTGAGAAGATGAGCTTTCCACTTAACGGATCCAAGGTGGCTCCGAATGCAGTTACAAAATTGATGGCACTGCCCTCGGTATATTCAATGAGTTTTTTGTTGGCGAGATGCATCACCCTGCGAGGGCTTATTTTCTCAGCAAAGAGATCCTCTAAAATATTTTTCGCCAAAATCATGACCAACGCAGAAGCGACGCCATGTCCTGAAACATCCCCAATCAAAAAGTGGAGAGCCTCTTCCTTGGTGTTTTTTAGCACAATGACTCCATGGGGGGGTGCCTCGGCTGTCTCTAGGTGGTTGCTGAGCTGTTTTTGAAGAATAAAGAAGTCTCCTCCGATCTTTTCAGCAGGGAAGCAAACAGCGGATAGCTGGTAGTTTCGATATTGGATTTTGTTGGCGGTGAGAAGTCCGGATTGAATACGCCGAGCCATTTCCAGATCCCTGGAATTTTTTAGTGCGTTTCGCTGATGGGTTTTCTTCGTCTCCTCCAATCGAGCAAAGAGGGCGCGATGCTCTCGAAAGAGGTAGAAAGACGTTCCGCTGGTGATGAGCAGAAACAGGATAACCATAAGCAAGCTGACTAGAATAGATGCATCCCCCTATGCGACAATCGAATCAAGAAAGCTTGTGATCGTAGTCATCCCGACTTCTTTGAGGGAAAATGCGGTTCGATCGATGAGCCATTGCAGTAACAGTCCATCGGATATTGCTAGCAACCCCGCACTCATGACCGAGGTTTCCACGGGTCGAAAAATCTTGCAATCGATTCCATCTTCCAGCACCCCCGCAAACATTTCTCTCAGAGATTGGTACACGGCCACAAGCTCCTGTTTATTAAGTGCTGGATTCCGAGTGAGTTCTGACCAAAAATCAAAGTAAATGTAATACAGTTCCGAATATTGCTCAATGGTCACAAAGAACTGTTCAAAGAAGCTTAATAACTGTTTGTGGGGATTGCGTTCCTTGCCGATAATCTCTTGCATTTGTTCAGAGAAATAGCTGAACCATATTTTAAATATATTGAGAAATAGCTCATCTTTGCTGACATAATATTCATAGAGGGTGCCTTTCCCTACATCAGCAGACACGGCCACATCAGACATCTTGGTTTCGCGAAAACCATGTTTGGCGAAAACGGGAATCGCAGACTGTGCCAGCCGTTCTTTTTTTTCTGGCTTATTGACTATTTTTGGCATAAATACCTCATTCCTTAACTTTGATGCTCAGTTTATTCCGTTGTCGTATCGCGAGTCAATATAAAACGATTTTTTTGGGGGTGCCTTGTGGTTGACGCAAGAGTTTGTTCGGCGGTAAACTGACCCCGTCATTTGATCGGAAGGAAATTTATCTCATGCTTCAATGTTTTATCACCAAAGAGGGTACCCTTGCGGAAGTTCCAGTGCAAGATATTGAGAAGGGGTGCTGGATCAGCCTGACCGATCCCTCGCGAGAGGAGCTCCGGCTTGTTGCGGATGTTGCCCGTCTTCCTTCATTGGATATGCTCAAGGCCGCACTGGACGATGAGGAAAGAGCACACATCGAAATTGACGAGGGAAACATTCTGATCGTCATCAATATCCCCTTCATGGAAGATGAAAACTCCTTTGATACGTTGCCTCTGGGGATTGTGATCACCGCTGATTATTTTATTACCATCTCTCTTCGGGAAAATAAGGTCATTTCATTCTTTAATTCTGATAATAATAAATTTTTTCAGACTTTTAGAAAAACACCATTTATGTTCCAAATTCTTTTTAGATCGGCCAAGCTGTTTCTGCGATATTTACGCTATATCAATCGACATACGGAACATATTGAAGAGGAGCTGATGCGATCCCTGAAGAACAAGGGTTTAATTCAGATGATGGAGATAGAGAAAAGCTTGGTTTATTTCACCACCGCGCTCAAAAGCAACTCGATGGTGATTGAGCGTGTTTCTCGGCTTCTTCGCAACAAGAATAATACTTACATTCAACCTCTTACCGAGGAAGATGAAGACCTTCTCGAAGATATTATTATCGAGAATAAACAGGCTCTCGAAATGGTTGAGATCCATAGCAATATTCTCTCCAGTATGATGGATGCCTTCGCTTCTATCATCAATAACAATATGAACAATGTCATGAAATTCCTTGCCGTCATGACGATTCTCCTAGCTATTCCCACGATGCTGGCCAGCTTTTGGGGCATGAATGTGCATGTTCCTTTCCAGAAGAGCCACTATGGATTCTTTTTTGTCATGATGTTCGCGTCTCTTCTAACCATCGTCACGGGGATTGTTCTCTGGAAGAAGAATAAGTTTTAATAACTCACCTTACGCAGTCAGCAATTCTAATAATGGATTCACCTAACTCCACCCGCTTTCGCCTCACCCAGTCCTTCGGACAGCCCTCTCCACCCGTGGAGAAGGCCTCTACAAGGAGGTTTTCTTTCTCCGTAAACGGAGAGAGATGTCGCAAAGCGACAGAGAGAGGCGGAATTTGAATGGAATTTAAGTCACTGCGTAAGGTGAGTTAATAAGAAAATTTGGTTATGTTATAGTCTGGCTATCCTAAAACGTTTAAAGCCAGTAATAGTATACTAAAACCGAAATGGTTTCCGGTTTTTTGTGTTGCTCTTAGCGAAAATGGTTTTTCGACAGACTCCTAGGAATAGGTGCTGGAATTTGGTCGGGCGTAGTAGACGACGTTAGAACCAGAATACAACAGGATCTAAGGAGTTGGAACGAAATAACCTTTACAGATCACGCAGTATTTTTGATTTGGC
>CAYHOI010000014.1:0-27032 GCA_964358175.1 uncultured Candidatus Marinamargulisbacteria bacterium
GGGCATAACAATGAATTG
Source organism: uncultured Candidatus Marinamargulisbacteria bacterium (assembly GCA_964358175.1). Classification (GTDB taxonomy): domain Bacteria; phylum Margulisbacteria; class Riflemargulisbacteria; order GWF2-35-9; family GWF2-35-9; genus CAYHOI01. Next base: position 19 of record CAYHOI010000014.1, read on the forward strand.
ATCCAATTTACAATGGGAATAATGTTGTGGCAATTTTCCCCAAACATTCTGTGCAATTTCCCCATATTCATTCAATTCTTAACGAAGTTCATCAACGAGATTACGCAGATAGCCGATATCCTCTTCAAAATCACGCAAACTATCGGAATAATTCTTGTTTGTTTCAACGGATAATGGTAAATCTTTGGGAATAAGCTCAAGTAATTGCTTGAGCGGAAAAGTGCCCTTACCGAAATTCAAATGAGAATCAAGAACGCTGTCAAAGGTTCCATCACTGAGGTGAATGATGGAAGGTTTTAACGTTAAAAATTCCTGGAGATATTCAAACGGGTCACGATGAATGCTATTTGCGCTACAAATCGCATGTCCGACATCAAGGCAAAACCCTGTCTTGGTGGATTCTGTTATAAGCTTCATCTCCTCGGGGTTAGATCCACGGCATAGAAGGGTCGGATCGGTGAGGCTATGGTAAGGCTTGTTTTCAATGACGATGTCTGAGGCATGCCCGAATCCTCGAAGTTGTCGAATGGTTTCCTCCGCGGATCCTCCCATTCCGGGATGGAAAATGATCATGGAGGATTGTAATTTCCGGGCACACTCAAAGGTTTCATTGGCTAAACGAAGGTTCTCAGGGTATGCTGAGTGAATTGCGGGGTTTAGGCCTTTTACGGTGTGAGGTGCGTGGACCACGACAGGAATGTTTAGAGTAGCCCATTTCTCTATGAGTAGTCCAGATTCGGGCACAAAAAACAGCTCGATATAATCATAGACGCCTTTGTGGAAAAGCTGTGCCGCTAAGTCGATGTAATGAAGATTCGTTGTCCATAACTTTAACCCCAGTTTCATGATGTGGATACGATATCGTCATAGAGGAGAGGGGCTCCTTTTCCCTTGTCTTTGTTTACAGTGCTCCCAAGAACATGATTCAGCTCATAGGGCTTAAAGCCATTTTCCAAAGAAGGTCGCAGCATTTCTATATCACTCGCTTGGAGGACTTCTCCCTTTTGCAGGGCTCTGGTCAGCCACAATCCGCGACGCTGGATAATCACAGTGCTTTTCTCATTCTCTTCCACGCGCTTGATGCCGTCGCCCATTGCGCTTTCGAGTTCGCGGCTCCGATCCACCATTTCTTTCCAGGCTATGGGATTCATGGCAAAAAGATGGTCTGGTCCAATACGACTGTTATCATCCGTAAAATGTTTCTCGATTACACGGGCACCTAATGCGATGGCACCCAACACAGAAACGTACCCAAAGGTGTGATCCGACAAGCCGAGGATCATTTCGGGATATTTTTGTGCAAAAGTAGATAAAACCCGAAGGTTTACATGCTTTAAATTTTCGGCACTGGAAGTATAGTTGGTATTGCACTGCATGAGGACGACAGAAGGATTGTATTCAAGGATTGCGGACAATGCCCGTTCGACGTCCTCCATCGAAGAAGCACCACAAGCAAGCAATACAGGCTTATTTTTTCTTGCGATGTGTCGAAGTAAATCGATCCACGTAATATCTCCTGATCCGATCTTATAGGCAGGCAAGTAGGGCTCCAGACTATCAACAGCTTCGTAGTCGTATGCGGCAGTCATAAAATCGATTTGAGCGGCTTGTGCAGCTTCAACGAGCTCTTGTGTCCAATCACGTTGACATTCATATTGTTTGTAGACCTCAAAAACAGATTTTTGCCATTTTGCCTGATGGCCTTGCTGTCCGACAGGTAAGTGCCGAAAGCCATAGTCGCTGACGATTTTTTCAGCCTGAAAATGTTGAAACTTGGCACAATTTGCCCCAGCTGACTTTGCAAGCCAAATGAGTTCTTTTGCTCGGGACAAATCCCCATCATGGTTTGCCGCAATGTCTGCGATGAAATAGGCGGGACTGTCGAGCGAAATCCTGGTTTGGTTGATGAAAAAATGATTAGCCCATTGCATGATATTCCCTCCTTAATTGTTCGATAACCTCCTCTAAGTTTGGCAGTTTATATCCGAGCAGGCCGTGGGCTTTGGATACGTCGAGACCGAGGCTATCTGCTCGTTTAGGCCCTTTTAACTCGTTGACCGACCCGATGCGATAATTTGCATAATCGAGTTGAAAAACCTCAATGAGTTTCTGAATAAATTCAGATTTTGAAAACACTTGCGAGCTAGCGAGATTGAGTAGTCCCGAAGGTCTTGAGCCAAGGAGATTGCATAAGGCTGTCGAGAAATGAGCTACAGTGAGGCTAGATGTGAAGTAATCCTCAAAGAGAGTTATAGGGGTATTGGCGGCGATGGACTGCAAAATCCATTCTACAAAGGTGGGTTGGGACGAGCGTTTGCTAAAGCCAACAATATTGGTTCGAACAACCAAACTTTGTGAATTCAAGAGGGTAAACCTCTCGCCGCAATACTTTGTGCGTGCGTATTCATTGAGCAGAACGACATCCTCTTGTTCCGAGTGCTTCTTCCCCCCATGGCTGTGGTAAAAGCCGTCCGTTGACACAAAGACGTAGTAAGCCTGTGTTTTCTGGGCAAGGTCTGCAAGAATTGCACTGGGGCGGGCATTCACACGATAGGCCAGTCCAGGGTCGGTTTCGCATAGCTGGTGATTCACAATAGCGCATGCGTTAATAATGATGGAAAACTTTTGGCTATGAACTGCGTCGACGAGGGCTTTATCCTCCTGGATATCCATACACAGATCTGCGTCCGAACGTGCGACTCCAACGACGGGGATGTTTCGGGACTTTATTTCGCAAAGGAGTGCTTTTCCCAAGAGTCCCGTGGCACCAAACAAAAGAATGGAGTCCGTTTCAATAGGTACATCAAACCCCTTTCGCATGGAATTAAGTATATCAAGGTTGTGTTGCGTAAGCAAAGATATTACAATAACCGTTGATGTCTACGACGATGAAACAGTTTGGTGAACTTGTTTTTACGATTGAAGTCATGAAAACTCGGCTGAGCCAAAACGCATATACTCAGCTTGTGGATACGATTACCAAGGAAACGCCTTTAGAGAAAAGCATCGCGGGTGAGATTGCCCACAGCATCAAGGAATGGGCGATCGGAAATGGGGCAACCCATTATACCCACTGGTTTCAACCGTTACGTGAAGGAACTGCTGAAAAGCATTATGCCTTTATAGACTACAACGAAGAGGGCGAGCTGATCGAGCGACTTACGGCGGATCAGCTCATTCAATCAGAGCCTGACGCTTCTTCTTTCCCTTCTGGGGGAATCCGCTCAACATTTGAGGCGCGAGGATATACCGCGTGGGATCCCACATCGCCGGTGTTTCTGATGGAAGGGCGTCAGTCGCGAACATTAGTGATTCCATCAGTATTTCTATCTTGGACGGGCGAAGTGCTGGATCAGAAAACAGCACTCTTGCGCTCTAAAAAGGCTCTCAACCAGGCGGCAATGCAGATGCAGAAGTTGCTCGGGAATCGCAATGCCAAGCGTATTCAGGTGTGGCTAGGTATAGAACAAGAATACTTTTTAATTCCGAAGACACTCTATCAAACACGACCTGACTTGAAGATCTGTGGCAAAACATTGTTTGGTGCTTCTCCGGCCCGAGGCCAGCAGTTTAAAGATCATTATTTTGGCGCGATCAAGGAATCGGTTCTACACTTCATGGAGGAGGTGGATCGTGAGCTTTATCGCAAAGGCATCCCTGCCAAGACTCGCCACAACGAGGTTTCTCCCAATCAGTTCGAGATTACTCCGCTTTTTGAAGAAATCAACTTGGCTGTGGATCACAATCTTCAAACCATGACCATTTTGAGAGAGGTGGCTGATCGACACGGATTTGTTGTTTTGCTACACGAAAAGCCCTTTAATGGAGTGAATGGGTCTGGCAAGCATGTGAATTGGTCGCTGGGCGACAATACGGGGGTCAACTATCTTGAACCGTCTGCATCACCGCTCAGGAATATTACCCTTCTCATGACGGTGGTTTCAATTATGTTGGGTGTTCAAAAGTATGGTGTGCTTTTACGAGTGGCTGTATCGGATGCTGGTAATGATGACCGACTTGGAGGCAGTGAGGCTCCTCCGAATATCATGTCGGTCTATCTGGGGGACTATTTGTCTTCACTTTTAGGAGAGATTGAGAGTCTCAACCGTGTGACAGAAAAGAAGATGGCGGAGATTAGCCTAGGTATTCGCCAGTTGCCGACTATTACGAAAGATGTTTCAGATCGAAACAGAACCGCTCCTATTGCTTTTACGGGGAATAAGTTTGAGTTTCGTTCCGTTGGGTCGTCGCAAAATTGCTCCGAAACAGCGATGATTGTGAATTTGATAGTCACCTATGGATATGAGTTAATTTACAATCGACTGGTAAAGCTTAAGGGGGATCCTCGGTCGAATGCTCTGCTCGTGATCAAGGAACTTTTGGCCCAGACGAAGGCGGTTCACTTTGAAGGGAACTGCTATTCAGAGCAGTGGTTACAAGAGGCCAGAAAACGAAACCTTCCCATGATTTCTCAGACGCCAGAGGCACTGGAGTACCTAACCCATCCCGAAACAATCCAGTTTTTTGCTCATGCCCATGTTCTTACGGAAAGGGAGCTTGAAGCTCGTCAGTACATTAAATATCGCAAGTTCATTAAAACCAGACAAATTGAGATGAAAATAGCCATAGAAATCTCGCGATCTATGATTTTACCAGCTTTGCTCAGGCAACTGGCTCTTGTGGGTCAAGCACTACTTGCGGTTCAATCTGCGGGACTGACGAGCACACAGCTAGGCAAAGATATTTTTGAGCTCGAAACACTTTATGGCAATATATCAGCAAGTGTTTCTTTAATGGATAAGCATCTGACGCGGGTGGATCAACTGGAGAACATCGCTCAGATAGCAGCGGGGTATTCCCGCCTTGTCACCGAAGAATTGACAACGCTTCGCACTCTCGTTGACAAAGCAGAGCTTCTCGTTGCCAGTGACCTTTGGCCTATGGCAACGTATCAGAGTATTTTTTCGTCAATACTCTAGTTTTCCCTTTTTGTTGACAACCCAATTGTCGAGTGATAATCTATCGTTAGCAGTCTCTATGGATGAGTGCTAAAAGAGCAATAAGATGAAAACAGAGGAACGCCAACAACTGATTCTAAGCACCTTGATCGAGGAATACATCGATGTCGGAGAGGCTTTGTCGTCACAAGCCTTGGCAGGCAAGGCTCACCTGAATGTGAGTAGCGCGACCGTCCGAAATGACCTTATGTGTCTTGAAAAGGAGGGGTATGTTCGACATTTATATACCTCATCAGGGCGCGTTCCAACAGACAAAGGTTATCGGTTTTACGTGAATCAGTTAAGGGGTGCTTCACCTGAGGAATCTCTGGCACAAAAACAATATTTTGAGAATGCCTTATCACAGATCTCCGTGAGCATGGATAAATTGCTTAGCTACTCAGCCTCCATTCTCAGTGAAATGACATCGTATCCAGTCATATTGGTCTCAGAATCACTCCAGAGAAATATGGTGAAGTTTGTTCAACTGGTTCTTCTCAATATTCACCAAGTGATGATGGTCATTATGAATAATTTTGGTGAAAACTACGAGGAAATCATCCCCATCTACCAAGAAAAAATCGATCAAGAAATTCTTAATAAGATGACAGAGTACTTGAATAACCTTTTTCATGACGTCGCGGTGGAAGATCTTGGATTAATATTTGACCAGAATGTGGAGGAGACCCTCTCTCGATTTGGCTCCTTCGATCAGGTTCTCTCTCGTATTTCTGGCTTGCTCAATAAATCAGCACATCGTCTTTCTACTCCGAATGTTGTGGTAGAAAATGAGAAGAAACTGCTGACATTCCCTGAGTTTCAAGATATCGAAACCCTCCAGAAAATTCTATCTGTCTTGGAAGATGAAAAAAAGATTTGTGACATGTTTATCGGAGGTTACGAGTCGCCGAGAGGCGGTGCTCAGAGTCGCATTGGGCAAGAACACGATTTGCCCGAGCTCGCTTCAACGTCTTTGGTGTACAGTGATGTTCTCGTAGACGGACAAAAAATCGCAAGCATCGGCTTGCTGGGACCCACTCGAATGGATTACTGCCAAATGATGAGCAGGATAAACAGCCTTCTCGCCACACTTGGGGACAAGGTTCAGAAATTATTCACTTAAAAGGGAGGTGACACGTATTGTGGATGACGAAAAAGAAATAGAAATGACAGAGGTAGATATTGTGCAAAGAGCTGGACAAACAGAAGGAGGAACGCTTCCCGAAGTTGAGCCAGAGCAGACAAAAGCTCACTCGCGCCCACATAAAGAAAAACAAGAGCCCGAAGAGCAAATCAGCGAGCTGGGAGAGCAACTATTGCGAAAAAGAGCTGAGTTTGAGAATTACAAAAAGCGCGTTGAAGGGGAAAGATCAGAATTCTTTAAATACGCTGCAGAGAAAGTGATTGTTGACTTGCTACCGATTTTGGATAGTTTTGACCGTGCCCTTCATCCAGATCATATTACGGAGGAGACTCGTCCGATCTTTGATGGCTTTTCGTTGATATACAAACAAATGTTTGATGTCTTAAAGAAGGAGGGGATGACTGAGATTAAGACCGAAGGCGAGAGTTTTAGCCCGCATCTTCATCAGGCCGTCTCCCAGGAAAAAAAGGAGGATGTACCTCCTGGCATGATTGTGAAAGAATATCAGAAAGGATATATGCTTCACAAAAAGGTCATTCGACCTTCCATGGTTGTGGTGTCAGAATAAGAACAAAGAAAGGAAGTGAAGGAATATGGGTAAGATAATTGGAATTGATTTAGGAACAACCAACTCATGTGTTGCAGTGATGGAGGGAGATAGCGCGGTGGTCATTCCGAACGCGGAGGGAGGCCGAACCACGCCATCCATTGTTGCCTTTACGAAGGAAGGTGAACGTCTGGTTGGGCAGGTCGCCAAACGGCAGGCGGTAACCAACTCAAAACATACCGTGTACTCTATCAAACGCTTCATGGGGCGCAAGCATGCAGAAGTTACCGAAGAGGAAACAATGGTGCCCTATAAGATCATCGACGGCAAAAATGGGGATGCCATGGTGGATGTCGAAGGTAAACACTACTCCCCTCCCGAAGTTTCAGCGATGATCCTCAAAAAGCTCAAGACAGATGCGGAAGCTTATCTGGGTGACAAAGTGACACAAGCCGTCATTACCGTTCCTGCCTATTTTAACGATAGTCAGCGTCAGGCTACAAAAGATGCAGGGCAGATCGCAGGCTTAGAAGTGCTACGTATTATCAACGAACCCACCGCTGCATCTTTGGCGTATGGTCTCGACAAAGAGAAGAAAAACGAGAAGATTGCCGTATACGACTTTGGGGGCGGAACTTTTGATATTTCCATCCTTGAGCTGGGAGACGGTGTCTTTGAGGTGCTCTCCACGAATGGAGATACCCATCTCGGAGGAGACAACATTGACCAACAACTGATGAATTGGCTGGTGCAAGAGTTTAAGCGTGAGAATGGGATCGATCTGTCCAAGGATAATATGGCTGTTCAGCGGCTCAAAGAGGCGGCAGAAAAAGCCAAAATCGAATTGTCTTCCGCCATGACCACCGACATCAACCTGCCGTTTATTACAGCCGATCAGAATGGACCCAAGCACATGAATGTGACCTTAACGCGGGCAAAATTTGAGCAAATGATCGAGTCTTTCATTGATCGAAGCGTTGGGCCGACCAAAACTGCTTTGAAAGATGCTGGATTGAGCGTAGAGCAAATTGATGAGGTTATTCTGGTGGGAGGAACCACTCGAATTCCAAAAATCCAACAGGTCGTCAAAGATTTATTCAAAAAAGAGCCTCATAAAGGGGTCAATCCTGACGAAGTTGTTGCCCTCGGCGCAGCCATTCAAGCAGGTGTTCTTTCGGGTGATGTGAAAGATATCGTACTTCTTGATGTAACACCGCTTTCTCTCGGGATTGAAACATTGGGTGGTGTTTTCACAAAAATCATTGAGAAAAATACGACAATTCCTGTATCCAAGAGTCAAGTATTCAGCACCGCTGCGGATAATCAGGACAGCGTGGAAGTACATGTGCTCCAGGGTGAACGCCCGATGGCTAACGACAATCGTACCCTCGGAAAGTTTCATCTCAGCGGGATTCCTCCGGCTCCACGGGGAATGCCACAGGTTGAGGTCAGCTTTGATATCGATGCCAACGGAATTGTAAACGTAAAGGCCAAAGACAAGGGGACTGGGAAAGAACAAAAAATTAGCATTACCAACTCGTCAGGACTCAACAAAGATGAGATTGAGCGCATGAAGAAGGATGCTGAGGCGCACGAACAAGAAGATAAACAGAAAATGGCCTTGATCGAGATTCGTAACCAAGGAGATAGCCTTGCTTATCAGGCTGAAAAAACCCTTCATGACGCTGGCGAAAAGGTAGATAGTGCCTTAAAAGAAAAAATCGAAACAGGAATCAAGGAGTTGCGCGAGGTTCTCTTAAGGGACAATGTCGATGAGATTCGTAGCAAAGTGGATGCTTTGCAAAAGGTTGTCTATGAAATGTCCTCCAAGATGTACGAGGGGGCAAAGGACGCAAGCCAAAGCGAGTCCACAGAATCTAACCAGACCTCTTCTTCTGAGGAGCCAAAGAAATCTGCAGACGACGGCAAGGTGGTTGATGCTGAGTTTGAAGAGACCAAATAGGCATGTCGCAAAAGGACTATTACAGCATACTGGGAGTCAGCAAGGATGCGTCTGAGGGTGAGCTGAAAGGTGCCTTTCGCAAGCTGGCTCGTCAGCATCACCCTGATGTTAGCAAGGACAAGGGAGCTCAGGACAAGTTTAAGGAAATCAATGAGGCTTATCAGGTGCTGAGTGATCCTCAAAAACGGCAACATTATGATCGTTTTGGAAGTGCGGAAGGATTTGATTTCCAGGGAGCAGGTGGTGCTGGCGGTTTTGGGGATATTTTTAGTCACTTTGGTGGCATGGGGGATATTCTTGAGAATTTTGGTTTTGGAGATATGTTTGGCGGTGGACGCCAATCTGGTGGCAGTCGCACGAGCGGAGGAAAACGACGGGGCGAGGATATTCGGGTCGATCAGACCCTAACCTTGGAAGAAGCCGCTCACGGCGTTGAAAAAGAGATTCATGTGCGAAATCTTGACAAATGCCCTGATTGCAATGGCACGGGATCACGTAGCAAAAAGGCTGCCACAACTTGCAACACCTGCGGGGGGCGTGGTGAAGTTCGTCAGACACGGCAGTCTATTCTGGGAACGATCAGCACAGTAACCCCTTGTCCGCATTGTCATGGGGAGGGGCAGACGATCTCTGATCCCTGTCCCACTTGCAGTGGTGCTGGACGTTCAGCAAGAAGTCGAAATATTAAAGTGAAAATACCGGCAGGAATTGATTCTGGCTCTAGACTGCGTGTCTCAGGAGAGGGAAACATGGGGCAACGGGGCGGAGAGCAGGGTGATCTATATGTGTATATCGAAATCAAACACCACCCAGTTTACGAACGGGAGGGAGATAATCTTTCTAGCAAGCAAGCTGTCTTATTTACACAAGCTGCATTAGGGGATGAAATTGACGTGGAAACCATTTTTGGAAAGGTTTCCTTGAAAATTCCAACGGGCACTCAGCCTGGAACGGTTTTTAGGCTAAAAGGTAAAGGAATGCCTCACTTACATTCTCACGGGCACGGAGATCTTTTTGTAAGCGTGGTCATTGAAACGCCAAAGCATCTTAGTGCTGACGAGAAAACAGTTTTGGAATATTTCTCGAAAATCCGAAAAGAGAATACTGCTTTCTCCAAATCCGCTGACGTGAGTACTCGCATGAAGAAAATGCTTGGCAAGTAGGCTCTTGCCTGATTGACAAAACCTGGAAAATGATTAAAATTGTTAAGCGTTCAAAATCTGTATACAAGAGGGTGAGATGAAAGAACTTGGCAAGCATTTAATTGTTGAACTTTTCAACTGTAGCGCTTCAAAGATAAATGACCTGAATCATGTAGAAAAAGTGATGATCGAGGCAGCGGTAGCTTCCAATGCAACGATTGTCGAACATCGGTTTCATAAATTTGCTCCCCACGGGATTAGTGGCGTTCTGATCATTGCGGAATCTCATTTCGCGATCCATACCTGGCCAGAGTACGGGTACTGCGCTATGGATATTTTTACGTGCGGCGATCTCACAGATAATCCAGCGGCCTTAAAAGTCATTAAGGAAGGGCTTGAATGTCAGTACCACTCTGCGATTGAGATGAAGCGAGGTCTACTGAACCTTCCAGACGATCAGATTCATCATAAACCCGTGATTCTTCACCAGACGACACCTCAGCCTGTTCGGTGACTTCCCCCCTCTGGTTTACCGAGGATTTTGAACCCAAAAAAGGGCGGCGAGTACAAGTCGCCTACGATGCTGTGCTGGAGAGTCGACAATCCTCTTTTCAGAAAATCGAGGTCTTTCAAACTATTCCTTATGGGAAGATGCTCGTGTTGGATGGCGTGATTATGCTCACCGAGTTTGATCACTTTGCTTATCATGAGATGATGGCTCACGTCCCGCTCAATGCACATCCCCATCCAAAACGAGTCCTTGTCATAGGGGGAGGCGACGGAGGAGCCATTACGGAGATCCTGAAACATCCTGGCATAGAAGAGGTGGTGTTATGTGAAATTGACAAGGACGTCATCGAGGTCTGCAAAGAACATTTTGACGAATTTAAAGGTGCCTTTTCGGATAAGCGATTGTCTATCATTGTAGAAGATGCCTCCACCTATATCGAATCCATTTCCGACTATTTTGATGTCATTTGTGTCGACTCCTCAGACCCGATTGGTCCCGCCGAAGTTCTGTTCCAAAAACGTTTTTATACACATCTTTTTCAGGCTTTGTCGCCGGAAGGAATCGCCGTTACCCAGTCGGAATCTATGTACTATCACACAGACCTTATTAGAAACTTGGTTTCACAGAATCAGGAAATCTTTCCAGTTACCCAGTATTACTACACCGTTATTCCAACGTATCCGAGCGGAACCATAGGGTTTTCTTTTTGTTCAAAGAAATGGAAGCCCTTTGACCAGCTCAATTCGTCTCGAATAGCTCAGATTAAGAACCATCGTTATTATAACGAAGCGATTCATCGAGGCAGTTTTGCTTTGCCGGAGTTTTTGGTCGGCAAAGGCTTATAGGAAGTGAGAAAGAAGCTCAGGCTGACCCAATAAGCCGAGTTCTGTATTAACCGTCATGTATCTGGGATCAACATTACTGCTGACCTCATGCGGCCTACCCGTGAGTCATAACGACGCGAGACACGTCTCCCCACCTATTTGGCCTTGCTTCCCGTAGAGGTTGCCTGATTTCACTACCTCCCCATAAGGGCGTACATTCTTTCTGTTGTCCTATTCCTCACCTTGCGATGGATGGGCGTTACCCATTACGGCACTCTGTGAAGCTCGGACTTTCCTCTCCCCTGTTGCCAAGAGAGCGACGGCTAGGCCAGCCTGAGGATGTACTGTAATCCTTTTAAAAAACAAAGTCAATCTGAGAGCGAACGTCTGACAGCAGTTCTCATTATGGAATTTAATTCCGAATAATTCCGCCTCTATCCGCCCTCTGGGCACCTTTCTCCGTTCACGGAGAAAGGACGCAGCCGAAGTAGAGAGGCCTTCTCCGCGAGCGGAGAGGGCTCCCCGTGGTTCCTGAGCACTGTCGAAGGAAAGGGGTGGGTGAGGCGGCATTTTGGAGCAAAAAAAGTCATAATTAGAATTGCTGGAACGCCGACATATAAAGTGGGATTCAAATTGACACCGTCTGCACAGGTTGTTATTATTCAAGTATGGGGCTTCTAGACGATAGTTTTGGGGTGCTCCGGAGGGGGCTGACTTATTCCTCGCTTCGACACGAACTTATTTCTGATAATATTGCCAATGCGTCTACGCCAGGTTATCAGCGAAAGGACTTGGAGTTTTCCGGGATATTGCAGGCTAATATGTCGCAGGTATTGCCCCTTCGGATGACCCAGAGTCGGCACATGCCGCTTAATACAGAAAGTCTTGATCGTTTTTTTCGTGTGATGCATCCTTCAGATACGGACACCAAGTCGGATGGAAATAATGTGGATCTAGATAAGGAAGTGATCGCGATGACCGATAATAGTCTCTATTACAATACATTGACAACGGTTCTCAGCAGAAAACTGCGAATCCTTAAAACAGCTGTTTCCGAGAGGATTGCATAACATGGGATTTTTTACAGCGTCCATGGTTTCGGGGAGTGGGATGAGTGTACAGCGGCAGATCATGGATGCGATCTCAGAAAATCTTGCCAATGTGAATACGGTTCAATCCGATGACGGAGGTCCATATCGAAGCAAAATGCCTATTGTCGCAAACAAAACGATCTCATCACCGTTTTCAGGGATACTGGGTGGCTTTATCCAGCAAAGCATTGTTTATGTAGCTCAGATTAAACGAGATACGAGTCCTCCTCGACTGGATTATGATCCAAATCATCCACTTGCTGACGAGAAGGGCTATGTGAAGAAGCCAAACATCAATCTTGCGCTTGAAATGGTTCACATGATTGATGCGACGCGTGCCTACGAGGCCAATGTGGCGGCCTACAACGCTTCCAAAAACATGGCCGCGAGGGCATTGCAAATAGCCGCTTAACGATGCCATCATTTTTTAGAGTTCTCTTCGAACAAGTCATGAATGTGATAAAAGAGCTGAGTGTGGCTCAGCGAATGACACTTTTCTTGCTTGGCGTTGTCATTTTTGTATCACTTTTTGCTCTCACTATGTGGGGGACAAGACCAGATTTTCAACCCTTGTATGCGGGGCTCTCACAGCAGGATGCCGGAGAGGTCGTTAAAAAGCTTTCTGAAAAGAATATTCCCTATCAAATCGGACCTGATGGGACGTCGATTCTTGTTCCTGCCAAGCAAGTTCGAGAAATGCGAATTCAGCTTGCGACCTTGGGTCTTCCTAAAAGTAGCGGGGTAGGATACGAACTGTTTGACCAGTTTAAATTAGGAACTACCGAGTTTACTCAGAAGGTCAACTACCAACGGGCTCTTGAAAATGAGTTGGCACGGACTATTTCAGGTATTGACCGGATTAAGGCGGCTCGAGTTCACATTGTGATGCCGGATGAGTCTGTGTTTGTTGAAGACAAAGAAGGGGCGTCGGCCTCTCTCGTTCTTGATGTCGTTGGAGAACAAGCTCCCAATGGTGATCTTATTAACGGACTGGTTCATCTGATGGCAACCTCTGTGAGAGGATTGTCGCCCAAGAATGTAACAATTGTGGATACACGCGGGAACGTTCTGTATGCCTACTCTGAAGAGGAGGGGATGCAGGCAGGACTGACGCTCACTCAGGTGGAGGTTCAACGAAAGTATGAGCGTATGGTTCAGATGAGGATTGAGGGAATGCTCAATAAAGTTTTTGGAGCAAGCACAAGTGTTGTACGGGTAAACGTGCTGATGAATTTTGATAAACTAAATACGGAAAGCGAAACCTATTTGCCGTCGGATGTCCCCCTTGTGCGAAGTGAGCATTCTGTTGAGGAAGGATACAAGGGGAATAACTCGCCCCCTCCAGCGAATGCGTCTGTTCCTGTTGGACAACCGAATGCTCAAAACTCAAACTTTTCAAAAGTGGATGAAACACGAAACTATGAATTATCCAAGCGGCTGGAACATTATACACGTTCAGCTGGAGCGATCACAAAATTGTCTATTGCAGTGATATTAGACCGTAAACTTAAAGATGAAGAGAGACAAAATCTGCTTGAAGCTATCTCTTCTGCAGCTGGAGTCGATTCGACGCGGGGAGATGTTCTGACCCTGAGTACTTTCCCGTTTGACCGAACCTCCCTTGAGCAAGATAAAAAAGAAATGAAAGTGATGCAGCGAAACCAGACCGTGATGACGACAGGTAAAAACGTTGTACTAGTGCTTCTGGTTCTAATGGCTATTCTCTATGCTCGGACCAGCTTAAAAAAATTATCCGCTATTTCAGGGTCGGGAGGGTCGTGGGGAGTGAATGTAACAGCTGGTCGCCCCAAGGAAGTTCCCCGGGTAGTTATGCCTGAGGATGAAGTGGAGCTTTCACCGGAGGATCAGAAGAGGGTTGCCATGAAGAATTCCTTAGTGGATATGATTCACAGTGACCCAGAAGTGTTTGCCAAAATATTGCGACGTTGGCTTTCGGAGGATTAAGCAGTGGTTGAGCGCATTACCGGAAAAAGAAAGGCTGCTTTATTGCTTCTTGCGCTTGGCAAGGATCCCACGGTACATCTTTTAAAACAACTCAAGGATGAGGAAGTAGAAGAGCTTACACTCGAGATTGCAAGAATCCAAAAAGTGTCACCTAAAGAGCAGGAAGCTATTATTGAGGAATTCTTTCATGTGACTCGGGCCCAGACCTACATTTCCAGAGGGGGTATCAAGTTCGCCCAGGAAATTCTTGAGCAGGCTATGGGAAAGGACCGGGCGAATAAGATTATTAGCGGTCTTACCACGACCATTCAGTCCATTCCATTCGATTTTCTCGAGAAAGCTGAGCCTATGCATGTCGTGAGATTTATTCAAGATGAACAACCGCAAACCATTGCCTTGATTTTGGCTTATTTGGATCCCTCGAAGGCGGGCATGATTCTGTCTGGCCTTCCCGAACATGTGCAGCCAGAGGTTGCTCGTAGAATTGCGATGATGGATCAGACGCCGCCGGAGATTGTTCGGCAGGTCGAAAAAGTGCTCGAAGCCAAAATGGCCTCCTACATTGTGCAAGACTTTTCCAGTACGGGAGGCGTGAAATCGCTAGTCGATGTGATTAACCGTGTGGATCGTCCCACGGAAAAGAAGATTCTGGATTACCTGGAGGGTGTTGACGAAACGCTTGCAAATGAGATAAAGAATTTGATGTTTGTTTTCGAAGATATTCTCAAATTGGATGATCGGACTATTCAGCGAATTCTTCAGGATGTGGACATGAAAGATTTGCCCGTGGCTCTCAAAACGGCGAGTGATCAGTTAAAAGACAAAATATTTAAAAACCTGTCAGATCGTGCTGTGGAGACCCTGAAGGAGGAAATGCAGTATTTGGGGCCGGTTCGAGTGAAACAGGTTGAGGAAGTTCAGCAAAAGATCGTCTATGTGATACGAAATCTGGAAGAAGCTCAGCAAATTACGATTGCACGAGGCGATGAAGCAGAGGAATTTATCTAAATTGAGCCGCTTTCTTAAAACTGAGGATTTGGTCGCCCATCATATGAATTCGATTGCCCCGTCTCTTTCTATCTTTTACAAAGAGGATCATATCGTCGAACTTCTGAGGCGTGGAGAAGATATTGCAGAACATCTGATGAAAGAACGTGACCTTTTGGAAAATGGCTTTCGGGACGATATATCGAGAATGCGTCAGGAAGTAATGGAAGAGTTGGAGCTTGTTCGACAGGATGCCTACAAAGAGGGTCTAAAAAAGGCACGAGAGGATATGCAAAAGGAGTTTGCAACAGTGCTGGAGTTTGTTTCGCAAAGCCGGCAAAATATTGAGGAGAAGCACAAGCAGTTGCTTCGAGAATCTGAAGAAGAGATGGTAGAGCTTTGCCTCACAATAGCCGAAAAACTAGTTCAGTCTGAGTTAAAGGAGAATCGCCCCTTTTTTACTCAAATTCTTCGGTCACTTTTGCGACAGATTACGGATCAGAAAAGGGTTGTCATGCATGTTAATCCGAAGGATTACGAACTGATACAAGAGGAAATGGACTCTCTTCGGCGAGAACTTGGTCATGTGAAGGAATTTACTGTCGAGAAGAATTCTGCGATTACCACCGGGGGTGTTGTTTTTGATATGGAATCGGGGATATTGGATGCTCAACTAGAGTCTCAAATTTTGTTGATTCGAAGTGCACTTAAAAATGGGTAGCATCTCGCTCGCAGGGTATAGCCAAAAGGTTTTGGTAGCCCGAACAATTATTCAGCAGGGACGTGTTTTAGATATTGTAGGTCTTGTTATTGGCGCGACAGGCCCATTGGCTCCTGTGGGAGAAATGTGTCGTATCATTAGTCGACGAACCAAGCAGGTGACTCTAGCAGAAATCGTAGGTTTTCGCGAAGATAAAATCCTGCTGATGCCTCTGGGAGAGATGGCAGGGATCAGCTCAGGGGACATTGTGGAGTCCACAGGAGACAGTTTGCGAATAAAGGTCTCAGATAGCTGTCTGGGGCGAGTTTTCTCTGGGCTGGGTGATCCTATCGATGATTTGCCGGAAATTCTTCCAGATAACAGTGTGCCAGTTTATGCAATACCCCCCAATCCCCTCAAACGAAAACGAATCAAAGAACCGCTCAGCGTCGGAGTGAAGGCCATTGATGGTTGTTTAACCATTGGTCGAGGGCAACGTATTGGAATTTTTGCAGGATCTGGCGTAGGGAAATCTACCTTGATGGGAATGATTGCCAGAAATACAGAGGCAGATGTGAATGTGATTGCGCTGATCGGAGAACGAGGGCGCGAGGTGAAGGAGTTTATTGAAAACTCCCTTGGTGAAGAGGGGCTGAAGCGATCCGTTGTGGTTGTGGCAACCTCGGATCAGCCTGCACTCATTCGAGTGAAAGGAGCCTTTGTCGCAACCGCCATTGCGGAGTACTTTCGGGATCAGGGAAAAAACGTGCTTCTGATGATGGACTCCATTACCCGGTTTTCAATGGCTCAACGAGAGATAGGCCTCACCATTAACGAGCCGCCGACGACCAAGGGTTATCCGCCGTCTGTGTTTGCCATGATGCCACGTCTTCTCGAGCGTGCAGGAACCAGCGATGTGGGAAGTATTACTGGCATATATACTGTCTTGGTGGATTCGGATGATATGAATGAGCCTATTGCAGATACGGCCAGAAGTATTCTCGATGGGCATATTGTACTTGACCGTAAGATAGCTGCAAAGAATATTTGGCCGGCCATTGATGTACTCAATAGTGTGAGTCGAGTGATGCCAGAGGTGGTTTCCAAGGAGCATTTGAGGGCAAACTATGCCCTCAGGGAACTCATGGCCACCTATCGGGAGGCTGAGGATTTGATCAACATTGGTGCCTATGTGGAGGGGAGCAACCCCAAGATTGATAAGGCAAAAAAAATGATTGATTCTATTTTGAACTATTTACGTCAATCCGTGGAAGATAAGCATTCCTTTGAGGATGAGGTGAATGTGTTGGTAAACACGTTCAAGGGGTAGTATACTCGCAACGAATATAGATGAAAAAATTTGTATTCAATCTTCAACGGCTTCTTACACTAAAGGAGCAAAAGGGGGATCTTCTAAGACAAGAGCTTAGCCGGTTGGTCTTTAAACGAGGGCAACACGAGCATGTGAAGTTCTATTATGAAAATAGCATGGCGACCGTTTTCGATAAAATGAGAAATCAAACCCAGTTCAGCGGTGAGGATCGGGAACAATCTGAGCGCCATGTTTCGAGTATCCGAGATGAGATTTATCGCCAAAAGATTATTCTTCAAGAGTACGATCTCAAGATTGAAAAAAAACGACAGGAAATCATTGAAAACCGAAAAGAAGTGAAGACCATGGAGCGACTCAGAGAGCAAAAACTGGAGGAGTATCGCTATGAGGTCATGGTCGACGAACGGCGTTTGATGGATGAAATTGCTACTCGACGCCCATTGAGAGTTATGGGCGAGTAATTCCCTTCTTGAGGTGCTCTTTCCACTCTGAATCCATAAGCAGAAGCTCAAAGTGACCGATACGCCCACTATGGGCTTGATGGGACGATTTGAGCAAACGCTGATTGTAGATGGCCTTCAGGCTGTCGGCGAGCAGAATAGGACTGATTCCAAATTCGATGAAACGATTGAGTGTTGTTGCGGCATCACTGGTATGAAGCGTTGCGAAAACAAGGTGGCCAGTTAGTGCGGCGCGAACCGTAATTTCTGCTGTTTCCTTGTCGCGTATTTCACCCAGCAGGATGATGTCGGGATCATGGCGAAGAACCGCACGCAACACCTTGGCGAAGGTGAGGCCTGCTCCTTCGTTTACCTGAATTTGAGTTAGTCCCGAGAATTGATATTCGATGGGATCTTCGATGGAAAGGATATGCAGATGAGGGTTTTGTCGATAAAGCTCGGAGATCATTGCGTAGAGGGTAGTGGTTTTCCCGCTACCTGTTGGCCCGGTACAAAGGATTAAGCCTTCTTTGTTTCCCAGAAGGGTTAACGTGTCTTGAACCATTTGCTCATCCATGCCTAAATGAAATAAGGAGGGGATCGATTCGCGGGGAGCTAAAATTCGAATGACTACGCTTTCTCCGAACAAGCTCGGCACAATGGATACGCGCATATCTCGTTTGCTTTGTCGGATAGAAAGTTCTGTTCTTCCGTCTTGAGGCTCGCTGTAAGAAGAGGCTCCGATATTAAAGAGAACCTTGATTCGATTCAGAATAGAAGAGTAGTCTGAAGTCTCAATACATTCGATATCCTCAAGGTCGCCGTGAATGCGAAATTGAACCCGAACCCCTTCCTGTTGAGGGTGAAAATGGATATCACTTACGGCGCGGTCTACCGCTCTTTCTATCAGATGGTTAAGGAAATAGACGGGGTTAGAGTCCACGGAGCAAAATAGATTTTGCATAAACATAGTCAAGCTGTTTGCCGAACCAAAAAGACTGAGCCAGTATCCCTTGCCCGACCAGCATGCCAAGACCATTACACGTCGGCAGACCACGCTCTCTGGCAAGACGAAGAAGCTTGGTTTCTGCGGGAACATAGATAATATCAACAACCGGGGTGTTGGGGTTTAATAGTGCCAGATCTTCTTCTGAAAGGATGCTCATATCCAGAGTAGCTTCCATGCCAACAGGAGTGGCGTTAACAACCAGATCGATACGGGGAAGCACAGTTTTCAGATCAGATTCTATGACCGTCATAGGGAGTTCCGAAAAGTTTAACGAGAGAAGGTGACATTTTTCTGTGTCTGTGTCATAGACGTTAATCTGTTTTACGCCAGCCTCTCCTGCTGCGTATACGATGGCTCGGGAGGCTCCTCCGGCTCCTAATACGAGGATATTCAACCCCTCCATTGAGAGGTTTAATTCTTCTTTAAGCATCATCGTAAAACCTGGTGCATCTGTGTTAGTGCCAAGCAGTTTCCCGTTAATATTCTTAACCGTATTCACAGCACCAATTTTCCTGACGACTGTCCGATGAGAATGATCATCAAGAAAAGAAACAATACTCTCTTTGTAAGGAACCGTGACGTTAAAGCCCGCGAATGTTCTGCCTTTAACCCAGAAACTCAGCTCCTGTGGGGCAAGGGGCACGGAGGTGTAGTCGGCAGCAATACCCTCTTTTTCAAAAAAAGTGTTGTGTAGCAACGGTGAAAGCGAATAACCCAGTGGATAGCCAATCACAGCGTAGTGTTGAAGGGGGTCCATTAGAGCCACCGATGCCGCCTAAAGTAGAGCAACATGGAAATCGTTACGGTCAGCATGATAGCAATCACCAAGGGGTACCCAGCATGCCATTCCAGTTCAGGCATGTGTTTGAAGTTCATGCCATAAAAGCTGGCAATGAATCCAAGGGGAATAAAGATGGTTGAAATCATGGTCAGCACTTTCATGATTTCATTGAGCTTATTGCTGATGCTGGAAAGATACATGTCGAATAGTCCAGAAACCATATCTCTGCAGGTCTCTACAATCTCGATGACTTGAATGGTATGGTCGTAGACGTCTCGAAGAAAGATCTTTGTCGAGTCTTCAATCAGCTCGGAGTCTGTGCGAAGAAGGCCGCTAATGACTTCTCGTAGCGGCCAGATGGATTTGCGAAGAAAAATCATTTTTTGCTTGAGCCGATGCAGGTGTTCCATTGTTTTAGGTTGCGGATTTCTGATGACGTGATTCTCTAGGACTTCAATCTTCTCGCCCATTTCCTCGAGAATGACGAAATAGTTGTCCACGATGGCATCGATGAGGGAGTAAGCCAGATAATCTGCGCCCAGTTTGCAGATTTTTCCCTTGTTTGCGCGAATACGTTCACGAACGGCACCGAAAACATCCCCATCCTTATCTTCTTGAAAGGAGATGACCAGGTTGTTCGCGATGATGAAAGAAACTTGCTCGATCTCAATATCTTGTTTATCTGCCCCGAAATAAAGCATTTTCAGAACCACGAATAAGTAACTGTCGAGATCTTCAAACTTTGGACGCTGTGTAATGTTGACTATATCTTCAAGGATGAGCGGGTGCAAGCCGACCCATTTCGCAACTTCTTGCATGATCAGATTGTCGGAAAGACTATCAATGTTGATCCAGGTCACCGAGGATTCGCTACGGTAAGGAAGAGCCTCTTCGAAGGAGGAGAGTTCTTTTTCTGTGAGGGTTGTTTCGTTGAAGTTGAACAGGGTAATTTTTGTGGGTTTGGGGGAAGCATCTCCTGTGTAAACAGGCGTTCCAGGCTCAAGGCCTGCTGCCTGGGAGCTTCGTTTGACAAGATTCTTAAGCATGCTGTATCGCATAAGACTAGATCATATCAAACTTGGCTTGATTGCACAAAGGCTCTGGGGAGAGATAGTACGATAATCAGCTTGAAGCACCGAATGATGATCTGAGTGTCTTCTTGAACGCCCCTGCAAATGTAGTAACTTTTATCGCGTAGGCCTTAGTGGCAGGGCTTGGATTTTTCGTCTTTGCTTGCTTAGAACCACCATTATACCCTCTTAGCATTTTCCCCGTGTCAGAATTTTCTTGGTAAAGCTTAACCAGATAAACGATTCCAAAAAGCAGGTTCAGATCTTCATTCATGAAGAAATTTGCTATTGTTTTTTTCTCTGCTACATTCAACGGAAGGCGCGAATCATATTTTGCAATGGCTTCAATGTCTGGGTGAACGCCACCCTTTAAGGCACTAAGAGGAATTCGGGATGTATCCGATATCTCGAAGATTAAATTATGAATCTTGATTAACATTTCCGAGTTTTTTGAAGAGACATTAGTTTGATTTTTATTGAGTACTGCCTCTCTTAACATCCTTGCAATTTGTATCCCCGTTGCCGGACCAATTTGCATTAGACCCGAGCCATATTCCTCTTTAATGGTGCGAAGAGCATTTGGGTTAAAGGAGCTTTCTGCCATGATGACGCCAAGAACGTACCATTTAAAATCAAGGGGCAGAGGTATGAGTTTTGAAATTGATGCTAGGATAACGTCAATTTTTGGGATTAGTTTTGCTATTTTTGACTGAATGGCTGGCGATAGTTTTTGGGCTTGATCTGATTGAGGATTAATAGGTCGTGATTGGCGGCTTACTTTTTGAGACATGATTCCCCCCCCTGCATAACGAAGTATATTTGAAGTATTCCCCAAAACGAGGGGTATTAAACCTGTTATTTGCGAAAGCGTTCAGGGAGCAGATTTTTGACAGGAATAGAGGGAGAGATTTTCTGATAAGCTTTATAGAACCAGGACTTTTCACAAGAGAGTTGAAGAGGCTTCAAAGGAATCTGAATAAGAAGAAGCACTCCCAGCAGGGTGAGTATTAGCCACTTGCCACCATTAAGTGCCATACCTGCATAGTGATTCCACGAGCCGAGAAAACTTTGCCCAAGCATGCGAGTGAGCAAATGGCTCAGAAGCTTTAGCCCCAGGAAGGCCAATAGAAAGGTGAGTGCCCAGAGCAGAACATAATCCCAAGAGTTGTGATTGTTGACGTTCAGACGAATATGCAATGTCTTATTTAGAAAACGTCCCAGGGCAAGAGAACATGAAAATGCCACAGGAAACGAAAAGGACAGCGCAAGGATGCTGGAAAGAATATTGAGAAGACCGTGTCGATAGCCATTGTACAGGGATATACCGATGAGTATGGCCACAAAAAGATCAATCAGGCTAATCACAAAGGGTTAACTTTTGAGGGATTCTTTGAACTCAATGAGCCGTTGGTGCAATTTCTTGTCGGATAGAGCAAGAATCTGTGCAGCGAGGATGGCTGCATTCTGAGCACCGTTGATCGCAACCGTGGCGACAGGAACCCCCTTGGGCATTTGAACAATAGAGTAGAGCGAATCCACACCGCCCAAATCAGAAGTTCTAATCGGTACGCCAATGACAGGCAGAATCGTATGTCCGGCAATAACTCCTGGAAGATGGGCTGCTTTTCCAGCTCCCGCAATGATGACTTTATAGGTATGAATAGCCTCTTTAGCAATGGAGGCAACTTTGTCGGGATTGCGATGCGCTGACGCGACGATTTCGTCAAAGGATAAATCAAAAACTTCGAGCTGGGAGGTTGCCTCCTTCATAATCTCTTTGTCGGAAGCACTCCCCATGATAACCAATACGTCTTTTACGATCATGATAGCTCTATTATAACCTGACTGGACGTAAAAATTCTACATAGGACTCCAAATGTTTCTGAACTCTGTCTTGGGAGACCTCAAAAGGAAAAGTGCCTTGAAGATGTAACGTTGTCTCGTGAAGCGAAAATTCAAGATAACCTCCGTCCATCCAGGGTAAGTAAGGATGAGCGGGCTTTCTGTCCAAGCCGATTTCGTGGCTTGAATCGCTCTCAGTACGGAAATGGAAAATAAACGGATGTCGAAAAGATAGTCCGTCTCCGAAGGTCTTGCGAATCAACGAGTGCGAGTGTGGATACAAAAGAGAAAGACTATTTTCGAAGCCAAGAGAGCGAAAATGAACCCAATGTTTTGTGCAACGATCCAGTGATAACCGAAGGGAAGCTACATTGATGTTGGGGTTTTTTGAGCGATCCAGGATAAAAGGCATATAGTCCGTAAAATCGCCTACAAGTGTTTTTAATTGTGGAGGGTCAAATTGCCGTGTATCGGTCATGAAAAGTGCGGGAATTTGAGTTTGTTGAGTGAAGAAGTGGACATATTCGCCAAAAAGAGCTAAGGCGAAGACAAATACATCCATATTTGGCGGGATGGGGATAAAAAGATCCACTGAACCGTCAAGAGACGTTGTGACTGGATAATCCCAGGAGATAGAGATCTCTTTGCAAAGTTGAACGAATCGCTCCAACCCAAATATTTCAGAAAGCTCAGAATCAGACAACTCTCTGGGGCCTTTTGTGAGTTGCCTGTAATGTGTGAGCAATGAAACCGAGGGTTCGCGAGTGATTCCACCGGACAAGTAACGTCTGATGAGGGAGGAGCCAAATTGATCATGAATACTCTCAAGCAGAGCCCAGACCACAGTGTAGTGTCCTGGTTCGTGCTCAAAGATAAACCAGCGTGCGGGAAGCGAAGAAATGGATTTGATGGGTTGAGCCAGATACGGAAAAAGGACTTCTCCAATAAAATCCTTGAGTTCATGTTTCCCCCAATCTGTGACAGGAATGAGTAAATCCTGAAGTCTGGGGATCCACTCATAAACGCGATAGAGTGCCAATTCGCCTGAGTGAAGGCTTGAGCGCAGAATGGTGTGATGTTGGAATAATGTAGCAAGTCGTGATGCAAGAAGTTCTTCAGAACAGTAAAGAGACACATAATCGAGAAAATAGTGATGAGGGTAAAAATGGATAAACTCTTTTCCCAGTAGAGTGTCCCCCCACTCTTCAGTGACCTCGGAGGAAAGGAGAAACTGTTGTTGGCGTTTTTCCATGGCGTAAATGTCGGCAAGCAGACCCTGTGCCTGGGAAGAAAAATCTCTTAAGGCGGGCTTCGGGGTCTCTGAATGTGTTTGTTGAACGCTGAGTGTGCTTAGATGATCACTCAGGCGTCGAATTGATCTTGCCGAGTAGAGGGTGGCCATATCCACATGCAGATTATTCTGCGCAAGGAGGTGTAACCACCGAATGATCGTGAGGGAGTCCAGCCCGAGGTCGATAAGATCGTCGTCACGCTCAAAGGGGGTAGCAGGCCAAACTGATTTGAGTAAGCCAGCCAGTAATTCTTCCAAGGGATTCTCGAACGGCTCATCCAGGGATGGGATGAAGATGGATAGCTGATTTTGGACAGCTTCACAATCGGCTTTGCCGTGGACATTGCGGGGTAATGCAGTGACAAGCTGTATTTTCTGTGGGATGAGACTATGAGGGAGTACAGTTTTAAGATAGGCACGAACATCTGAAATAGAAAGCTTGCCAAGGTCGTTTACAAGAACCATGCTGGCAAGATAGTGAACAGGTGGGAAGGAAAGTTGCACCGTAACAGCCTCCAGGACGGGGCTTAGCCGCTCGATAAGTCGTGAAATTTCATCCAGTTCAACGCGTATTCCTGCCTGACTGACCTGGTTATCCTTTCGACCAATCCATTCGATATTCCCGTCATGTAAGAAGCGACCCAGATCGCCGGTTCTATAGGTGCCATGACCCACGGGAATATGTGTCCCTTGAAGTCCGATTTCACCGATTTGTCCCACAGGACAGGGCTGATCTTGGGGATCAAGAATTAATGCCTTACAGTGTGCGAGAGCTTTCCCGATGGGCGCGAGCTGAATTTCATGGGAGTATTGGCTTAAATCCCCTTCGAACACAATGCTCTCGATGCAGGTCTCGGTTGTTCCATACCCATTGATAAGCCGGATAGTTTTTGGGAGAAGTGCCCGCAACGACTGGAATAAATTAATGCTGCAAGCCTCTCCTCCGAGAATGACGATTCGGAGGCTTGGGGGAATTTTAGTATTATCGAGTAAAGCGTAAAGGTAACTCGGAATTCCTTCAAGTATGGTGGGTTGATTTATTGTGAGTGAGGCTCGAAGGCCGGCGAGATCGAGGGTAGAGCCCGGAAAAATGAGTGAGCCACTGCTGGAGAAGGCTTTGACAAAGTCCCCGATAAAGGTGTCAAAGGCGACGTTGCTGATGGATAGGACTCTTTGAGGTTGACTGAGCTTATAGTAAGCGTACCAACTCTGGAAAACAGACTCTAGAGCCTTATGACGGATAAGTGTTTTCTTGGGAATCCCGGTAGAACCTGATGAAAAAATCATATAGGCATAGTCCTCAAGAGCAGGAATAGGCACCTGCATGGCAATGGGAGAATAAGTGATGCTCGAAGAAGTTAAATGGAGTGAATCTTCTGTTAAGACCAGTTGGCAGGCAGATTCTTCAAGAAGCAAAGTGATTCGTGCCTTCGGGTAGGCAGGGTCAATAGGCACGAAAATATGATTCTCATGCCAGAGGGCAAGTAGACAGGCGATGAGTAGCTTTGACTTTGGCAAGAGAGTCGCAACCAGCGTTTGAGGAGGAAGCGAATACTCTCGAAGTTTTTGGATGACGACATCCACAAGGTTTGAAAGCTGTTTATACGAGATCGCCTCATCGTTAATGAATAGTGCGGGATTCGAAGAACGTTCCAGGAGGAGTTTCCAGATTGCAGGCATAAGCTGAAGGCCCCCCACATTGAAGGGAGGAGATTCTGGGCTTAGGATTGACTCGGCGGGGATATGAATCTGAGAAATCAGAGACTCAGGGGTTGTGTTCAGAATGGTCTGAAGGAAACCTTCAAGCTGCCGGACGGTGAGTTCTGCTGTTATGGCATTAAAGTAGGCTCCGTGACATTCCAGATCCAGTGTCACTGGCATGTGCTTTTGAAAGTGGAAGTAATTAATGGTCAAAGGGACAGACTTGCAGGGGCACGGATATTCGTATCCGGAATAGAAACTGCCCAGAATTTCTGACTCGTAAGCAATTTCTTCTGCATACGAAAAGACCACATCAAAGGGTTTATAGCCGGGAAAAATCAGCTGGTGCGCAAATCGGTAATGACGCAGATCAGCAGACCACGCGCAGGAGACGTCCCTCACAAACTCCAATAGAGAAACTGAATCGTTTATCTGGAGGTAGAAGGGTTGTGTGAGCGAGAGATTTGCCATTACATGCCTGGACTTTATTTTTGCTCGATTATGCACGTCTATCCCAAGGACGATGGCTGCCTGGTTAAAACGTTTGGCCAAAAACAAGGATAGTACGGTGACCCAGAATATATAAGAGGATACGCCCAATTGCGTGGCTTTCTTGGAAATGACCTGAATTTGTTCGGAGCTCAGCGAAAGAGAATGTCGATGGTTTCTGGGGGTGGCGTTTAGTGCCCAGGGAATCGGAAGGTGAAAGGCGGGCTTTTCGCGAAGACGTTCCTGCCAATAGGCTTGATCTTTCTCAAATCGTAGACTGTTTCTGTAGATCTGCTCCGAGTAAATATAGTCGGAGAATCCAGCTTGTGCCTGGAATAGTAATTCATGATGATGATAGTGATGAAAAACATTTTGAATAAAGATAAAGAGTCCGTGCAGGTCGATGATGAGATGGTGCGCATGAACGTACCAGAGCCAGCGACGCTCAGAAACAGGAAGAAGTGCCATTTTAATTAGGGGGTTTGTTGAGGCGAGATCAAATCCATGCTCAAAAGCTTTTTCGATCCAGCAAAGAGCTTCCCCTGCTTGATTCTGGTATTCTGGGATGACGGGAATGTCTACCATGTTCGCATCTATCGCGACATGGGTTCCTGGTTTCCCATCTTGAAAAACAACAATGGAACATAGCGAGTCCGACTGTGCAAGGACAGTGCGAATGGACTTTGTGAATCGTGTGGGATCCAGGCAAAATTCGATGTCGAGATAGGCTCCCACATTCCACGTTTGCCAAGGGAGGTTCTTCATAAAACTTTCCCAGATGGCATATTGAGTAAAGGAAAATGGGAGCCAGTTACAATTCTTCATGACACATCAACTCAGCCTGACGCATTACTGTTTCTTTCCTTGTATTCACCATTAGGAGCAATGTCTGGTCCAAAGATATGGGTATAGCCTAATCCTTCAAACCATTCTATTGCTGCTTGTTCAAGTTCATTTTCGGTAAAATTCATTGGTTGGTTATCCTTTTTTAGTATAATCTTGTACAGTATGCTCCAAAATGGAACTAACTGAGGGTTCAATAGCATTTTCTTGATCTTTGCCCCAATTTATTGGATTGGTTCTAATATAGGCTCGAATACGATTCAATTCGTCATCATTGCGGACAATGTGATCGTAATAATTGCGTTGCCAAATTTTTTGAGAATCTCGTTGGGGCGAATAATTAT
>CAYHOI010000015.1:0-25837 GCA_964358175.1 uncultured Candidatus Marinamargulisbacteria bacterium
GAGGGGGGTAGGGGGTGAGGCGAAATTAACACACATTTTAGATGCGCTCGCCTTGAACCCCTGTCTCTTACCTCACAAACGGCAGAAAGTGACTCAGCCACTGGTAGGTAACGGGGTTGAGGAGCGCGATGACGAGGATGATCGTCAGTGTGTTCAGCTTGAGAGAGAATCGCATTTCGAGAATCGCCCTATCTACGTAGGCCTTTAATTCCACCCTCAAGACAAGTTTCCATGTTTAAAACTCGGAATTCTGGGCATAATGTTAAGTAGACTATGAGTGTATCACCAACAGTATATAGTTTTTTCCCCTCAGCCATAAATCCTGACTACCTCAAATCTCAGTCTTTAGGGGTTGAGGGAAAGCCCACTTCCCGAGGCACTGCTACTGACACTACTGTTCCCGTCCAAGGCCCAAACGCGATTGATCCCACTAAAATTGAGGAAGTCGCCGTACCTTTTAGCATCCAAAAGGATATTTACCCCAAACTAAATAGAGCCATGGATGCTTTTTCAGAGATCATTTCGGATGAAACCGAATGCGTGCGACAGTTTATTGCAATTATGGTTATGGCAAAAGGTGATGCTGATAAAGTTTTGGCATTTATAAATGGTTTGTCTGTAGATAATAGCAGAGCAGATGAATATGTATCAGACGCGAAAAAACTTGGTACTGGGTCGCATGACAAAGTTATTTTAAAGATTGCGGGGATGATGGGTGTGGAGGGGACGATGTCGGTTCTGGGACCCCCCCCCCAACCGATTCTGTCAAAGGACTTTTTTAATGCCCTGAGGAACTATGCGAATGGTGAATTGCAATTGCAATTGCAAGAGGATAAAGCTCTCGAGAAACTCCCTAGATTACAACAGGTGGGACGGAATGGATTTGAGACGATTCGAATCAATGGGGGCATGGGACGAGGCGAAATGGAGTCTAAGGTAATAACAGAAGCTGTTACAAGATTTATTGCTAAATTTGCTAGTAAAGAGGGGAAATTCTATTTCTTGTCCGGCAAAGATATTCCTCCGGGTGTGGATGCAAAGACCTGGGTTGAAAAAGCGATGCCAATGGATTCTGTTATGCGAAATTATTATCTGAAGGAAGCCGAGAGCAAGTTGGGCAAGACGCTTAACAAAGGATCTAACGACAATAGCGAAGAGATCTGGAACGAGATTCTGGCAATGTTTCTGAACGACATGTGTATCCATGATGTGATTAAAGACAAGGACGTGTTAGAGGCCTTTTATAACAAAGGGTCTTTACTTAGTGCCTTTTGGAGTAGCTCTAAGAAAGGCCGGCTTGAGTCCGTGTTAAAAGAGATTATGACAGTGGAAAACAAGCTAGGCAAAAATTCTTGGGCTCCAGAAAAAGCATTCAAGAAACATGCTGCTATTCTATCAGCCATTGTTTCGGATCATTTTGACAAAGAAAAGCCTTTTTATAATTTTTGGGAATCCAAAAAATCGACATTGCCAATAGAATCTGAGACAATCCTAGGTCAATCAATTGGATTCAAAGAGACGTGGGAGAAAAATAAGGATGCATTTATCAAAAAAGGGAATATGCTTCTAAAATCTCCAAAACCCCTTGACGAAAATACAGGGTTTAAAGCTATTATCTCGACATTAACCGGAGTAGAAGTTGCAAGAGAGGAGGAGTACTCGCCAACCTTCAATCAAGTGCTTGCTTCGGTCGCATATAAGCTTTTAACAGATGTCGACACACACCCCCCCGAGGACAAGCTGGACGCTCTCAGAGAGAAGGCGTTTGAAAATGTCCTCAGTACGGCAGCAAACCCAATAGATCAAGAAAATAGAAAACTAACAGCGGAAGAGCTCAAACAAATTAAGGACTTGAGTAATCCTTCATTGTAAGGTTAGTAAAAAGGAGGAGGGCCTAAGCAACTCTAAAACTCTGCTTGTTCACCAACCAAACTTACGTGAATTCTGCCTGCTTGCAAACACTTTTAGGTCAGCAATTCTAATTATGGAAACGCAGAAGAGTCCCCTCCTAGGAGGGGTGGCCGAAGGCCGGGGTGGGTTAAATGGACTCTCGGAATGAATGATCGGGTGAATGCAACCCACCCCCAGCCCCTCCTGGGAGGGGAGTCGGGGAGAGAGTGGGCGGTAGGATACGGGAAAATACTAATAAAGGAGGCAGATGATTATGAGCGATGTACTATCGAGCGTAACTGTAAGCGATTGGAATAGTTCGACGGGTAAATCTGATGAAAGCACCCAAATAAAAGTGAAGGTTTGAAATAAAGAGCTACCGATAACGCTCCAAGGTATACTCTACTAAAATTGGTTTTCAGTTTTGCAACTCCTTGCTTTTCGTAGCATTTCACTACATATAGTGTCGCAATTAGCCATAATTAGAATTGTAGCTCCATCGACATAAATCCTGCTTGTACACCAGCAAAATTTATATTAAAATTGCCTGCATATGAGCATTATTTCAAAAAAACATATCCCTCGGCTGATTGAAAACGCTTTGGAGCGGAGCCTGTTTCAATTGAGAGGTACATGGACTTGCTGGAAAAGAGTTTTATTATTTTTAGACTTCGGGCGTTTAGCCGAAACCTTCGAAAAGAAATCGCAAAATCATTTAAAGTCTACTTTTACGATCTGGGGATCCGCAATACCCTGATTCAAAACTATAACGCTCTTTCACAGCGCCCAGATCTGGGCGCATTGTGGGAGAATTTTTGTATCATTGAACGAATGAAAACCCTGCACTATCACCGCAAACATGTTAATCGATATTTCTGGCGCACTTATGATCAGCAGGAGATAGACTACATTGAGGAATCCGGCGGGGTATTGGCAGGATATGAATTCAAATGGAACAAGAAAACCACCGTTCCAAAGAGTTTCGTTGAGACGTATCCGAACAGCACGTTTCAGGTCATTACACCAGACTCGTTTGAGAAGTTTGTCAGAGAGGAATCCGTTGGCTGAAATGCAAAACCTTCACGCTTTCTGGATGAATTTGCCCGCCCATGTTCACCCTGTTGCGTTTACACTGGGTTCCCTCGAAATTCGCTGGTATAGCCTGATGTATATGACGGCTATTCTTGTTTGCTATGTGACATTTGTACGCCAATGTCGCGCCAAAGGGTTGACCCGTTTTGTCCAGGTGGCTCCTGATCTTTTGAGCTATGCCATCCTGGGAATTCTTCTGGGCGCACGACTGGGCTACGCTTTGTTTTATGACGGGGTCTATTTTCTTGCCCATCCGCTGGAGCTTTTTTGGCCCTTTCACGAAGGACATTTTACGGGCATTAGCGGACTCTCTTATCACGGAGGAGCCATCGGTTTTTTGCTGGCCATGTATTTGGTAACCCGGCAATATAAAATCCCATTTCGACCCTTTTTTAACGAACTGGTGACCGTTATTCCTTTGGGGTACACCTTTGGTCGGCTTGGCAACTTCCTCAACCAGGAGCTTTATGGTCGAGCGACGTCCAGCTGGCTTGGTATGCGCTTTCCGACAGACCAGCAGCATCTGGTGCGCTATCCCTCGCAACTCTTTGAGGCGGTGGGAGAGGGACTGCTCCTTTATTTTTTCTTGCAATGGCTCGTTCGCCAACCCCGTTGGTCGAGCTATGTGACGCCAGCCTACATGATCGGGTATGGGTTGATTCGATTTATTATTGAGTTCACCAGACAGCCGGACCCTTTTCAAGCATTGCTTTTTGGGATATTCTCTTATGGGCAATTGTTGTGTGGGATCATGGTTGCCTTGGGTCTGTTCTTGATTCCATGGTTTGGTTCAGCATCTCGGAAAGGATAGTCGTTGAAACGTCTGAAACATATCGCTCTTTTTGGCCTGCTGATGATCGGGGTGACAAGAGCCGAAATCAATGAATTGCTCCCGATTCCTGCGTTTCTTGTAAACTCTCCTTCTCAGGCTGCCCAGGTGATTGAAGAAGCGAAAAAAGCGCAATACAGCCCGCTATCGCTTGCGGACTATCAAGCAGGCGTTTATAGTCTTGCCCGCAATCAGCATGCTTTTGTTCTGGTGATGCCCTCTGAGAATCGCTTGATCGTGCTGGCGCGTTCCGATCAGAACCTGAACGTGCCCATGTATCACCAAGACTTTGATCCTGTAGAGAAGCCCAAGGCATTTGCGATGACGGGAAACTTCAAAGAATGGCTTGACCACCGACCGACCAGCAACACCTATGTGAGTGACGGAGATCCGCTTGTGATCTCCATCCCGACAAGCTTTCAGTCCAGGTTGTTTACCTATGCACCCACATCGGGCATGGTGATTCATGTTCCTGGGACGATTCCCTTTACAACGAAATCTTTTCCCTATAGCTCCAAGCGGGAACGATGGGCTCACAAGAAAGTTTCCACCCGGGGACTTCATGTCACCTATGACGCGATTCGCACACCACAAAAGACCCAGTCCCTGGCCACGAAAATGGCCTCAAAAAACGTCGAAACCCTTGTCATCGAATTCCAAAGCTATTTTCACCCCATCCAATTTGGCCATTACCCAACATTTAAATTATTTATGGATGAACCCATGGATTCCTTGGTAGCTCGATGTAAGGAGCTTACGCAAAGAATAGCCATGCTTAAAGAAAAGCATATCAGCGTAAGCCTGAGAATGGTGATGGCACTCGACTCGTATATTGATGCCAAAAGACCAGAAATGTTGCTTTGGAACCGAAAAACAAACTCGCCGTGGAGAGCGGCCAATGGAGCAACTTGGGTGGATCTGTTTTGTCCGGAGACGGTTCGGTATTATGAGAAGCTAGCGGAGCTAGCGACACGGCTTCAGGTGGATGAACTGCAGCTGGACTATATCCGTTTTCCGACCGAGGGAGATATGGAGACTCTTTTTAGTCGATATGGCGAGGGGCGACCACACTATCAGGCGATTGATCGGCTTCTTAAGAGGCTGGTGACGATTACGAATCAGAATCATCTTAGTTTCTCAGCGGATATTTTTGGAATTGTTCTGTGGGAAAATCAGGCCACCAACGATCATCTTGGCCAGAATCTGCTGACCTTTATGCGCTATATGGATGCGGTTTGCCCTATGACGTACCCCTCACATTTTCATGATGGTTTTGACGGGATAGCGAAGCCGGGTGATGAGCCCTTTCTTTTTAACCAGAAGGGGGGGCTTCGCTTTAAGGCCATTGCAAATCGGTATCCGCAGTATGCGATCAAATTTGTCCCGTGGATACAAGCTTTTCGGTATAGGTCTCCTTCCTATAGCCCACAATATGTGAGGGAAGAGCTTCGGGCTTTGCGAGAAACCGGAATGAACGGGTATCTTGCCTGGAATGCAGCGAATGAGTATGAAACCTTTTATAAGGGACTTGAGCTATTTGGAACCGAGAATGCTTGGATACCGTAGCTAACGATGTTTTCACTTCCCTTTAACTTTGGTGTAATCTTCGGTAGTTTTGAGATTCTTATTTTGGCGTATGCAATTGTTTTTTTATTTCGAGGACTCAAAAGACCTCGTCAGCTAAGCTCGACACTTTTTGTTCAGCGACTCAGCGTCTTTTTCTTGACGGTTGGCGGAATTACCTTCTTCACCTTTCTCGGACGGCTTTTCGCAAACATTCAACAGACGACGTTCCATAATGTCTTTATTTTTCAGGGCCTTCTTTGCCTTTTTCTAATTTATGGCGTTTTTGTGAACCTTGCGATGATGCTTCCACGAAAGGTTAGCCTGAAAATCGCAACCGGCATTTTCCTTATCCTGTTTATTCCAATATCGTTCTTTTGGCTTCTTGGCAATTTATCCCTGAATGCCTATTGGATACTCCCCAATCATCTTCTTGTTCAACTGTCTCAAGTTATTTGGGTGATTTCTGGTTTTGTGCTGACGGGGGTGCTGTATACTCAGCGCGAACGAGAAAATGAAATTGAGGCTGCTTACCAACTGGCAGTGGTGAAGCTGCTGGGCGGGTTTTTCTTGGCACAACTGCTCACAACCCTTTTTGCATCTGGGGTATTTGACTTTGCCTATCTCATTCAGACGCTTGTTGCTATTCCATTTCTTTTTCTACTGTTTACGATTACAGACTCTGATTTTGTGGACATAGAATTTTTGAGAAAACCGATTCTTTATCTTCAACAGAGAATTATTGTGCGCATGGTATTGTCCTTAGCCATTCTTATTATTGTGTCCCTTGAACTGGTAAACTATGCCACTATTTATATTGTAAAAGCAGAGCTGTACAACTCTCGCAAGGCGTATTTTGAGACCAAAATCGTTGAGGTAACAGCAGCGATGAATAAACAGATTTCCAAAACGAGTGACTCTTTGAATGAGATACTTCAAAAAGCGACAGGTGAGATGAGCAATTATTATATTGGATTTACGCTTCTCAATAACTTTGGGCAAGTTGCCGGTTTATCTAAGGTGATTCTTCTCACACCGAAGGGTGAGCCTCAGCTTGTTGTGACTTCACAAAACCTTGCTTTTACGTATGACGTTATCTCGGGCAATAGATATGAGTCCATTATTACGCGTACTCAGAAGGCAGGAAGGACTCATGGTGTTGATAAAGAAAAAAGCGATTTTTATATTTCACTGGCTGTTCAAGAAAAGGGCAAACAGCCTACCGGATATCTTGTTGCCTTTTTTAAGTCGGCAGACTATTTTAAGTTTTTGTCGGACTTTGCTTTTGAGCGAAACGGAGAGATTCGACTCTATGCCGAGGACTATGCTCAGGTATACTCTTCTAGTCCTTCAAGCTCTTTTCGAGAAGAACTCCACCGAGATCGTTATTTAGAGATTAGAGAACAAGATCCTGCAACAAAGCTGCGCATCGGCATTAGACAGCCTGAATTGGATGCCTATTCAGGCCTTCAACAGGCTCAATACAATTCATTCTTCTTTACGACGCTTTCCATCGTATTGTTTCTCTTGGTCGCCTTTCTTTTTCTTCGCATCATTGAATCACCTATTCGGAAGCTTCAGGAAGGGGTTCGAATGATTGGAAGAGGAAATCTGGATCACGAGATTATTCTTCGAGAGAAAAACGAGTTTTATGAATTGGCTAAAGCATTTAATAATATGGTGGTCGATTTGCGAAAACTCCAGCAAGAACAACTCAAAAAAGAACAGCTTCTCTCCATTACCCGGATGAGTGTTGGGCTCAATCATGAAATAAACAATCCCATCGCCAGCGTCCTCATGGGAAGCCAACTCATTATCAAAATGACTGATCAACTTGAAATGTTGGTTTCTGAGGAGTTAAAACCAAAATTAACGGGGATTAAAAAAACTACCGAACAAATTGTGGCTGAGGCGCGAAAGGTTTCCAAAATTCTTGTGGATATCCAGAATATTCATGAGCCCATTATTGAGAACTATGTTGACGGAATAAAAATGATAAAGGTAAAATTCGATTAGGTGAAAAAGATTATTCTCATTGTAGATGATGAATCAACCATTCGATGGATTCTCAAAGTTACCTTGGAAGTGAAAGATTTTACAGTTTTAGAGGCTGCCTCGGGGGAAGAAGCTATTCGCGTGGCTAAACAAACTCAGCCGCATTTGGTGATTATGGACTACAAGATGCCAGATATGAGTGGCTGGAAAACAACAGCCGAAATCAAAAAAATAAGCCCAAATACCATCGTTATCGGTCATACAGGATACGCTAATGAGCAAAACGTTCAAGAAGGATTTGACTCAGGCTGTAGTGAAATTCTTCACAAACCTGTTGATCTAGACGAATGGGAACGCACGATTGCTAAGTATTTAGATTAAGAGCAACAAAAAACCGTAAACCAATTTTGTTTTAGTATCTCACCTTACGCAGTCAGCAATTCTAATAATGGATTCACCTAACTCCACCCGCTTTCGCCTCACCCAGTCCTTCGGACAGCCCTCTCCACCCGTGGAGAAGGCCTCTACAAGGAGGTTTTCTTTCTCCGTAAACGGAGAGAGATGTCGCAAAGCGACAGAGAGAGGCGGAATTTGAATGGAATTTAAGTCACTGCGTAAGGTGAGTTAGTATATAATAGGGGCATGTCTTCCTTTGTCCATTTGCATCTTCACACGGAATATAGCCTTTTAGATGGCGCGATTATGATTCGGGATCTGATGCAAAGGGTCAAAGAACTGGGAATGTCGGCCGTTGCGATTACTGATCATGGGGTTATGTTTGGTGTGGTGGAGTTTTACAAAGAAGCACTCAAGGCAGGAATCCACCCGATTATTGGATGTGAGCTTTATTTGTCAGCTCGAACCAGGTTTGATAAGGACATCCAATTTGATAAGTCTTCCAGCCATTTGACTTTTCTCGCCAAGGATAATGTTGGCTATAAAAACTTAATTAAACTGGTGACACTTGCACAGGTTGAGGGTTTTTATTTTAAACCGAGAGTAGATAAGGAGTTGCTTGAAAAATATAGTGAAGGGCTCATTTGTCTGAGTGGTTGCATGACGGGACCATTGACCAAAGCGATTCTCAATATGAACGTAGAGGCTGCGTGCAAAGAAGCCCAATATCTCAAACAGATTTTTGGAAACGATTTTTTCCTGGAGCTCCAAGACCATGGAATTGAGGGGCAATCCCTCGCGGTTGCCAAGTTGTTGGAAATCAAAAACTTGCTGGATATTCCTGTTGTTGCTACCAATGATGCCCATTACCTTCGCCAGGAAGATGCGGTAGTGCAAGATGTTTTGATCGCTTTACAGACGGGTAAAACCTTAATGGACAAGGAACGTCTCCACTTCAAGACCAACGAATTCTATGTCAAAACGAGTGAGCAGATGTCAGAGTTGTTCCATTTCGAACCGTCAGCCATTACCAATACTCTTGAAATAGCGAATCGTTGTCATGTTGAACTCACTCTAGGGAAGAATTTTTTGCCGGCATTCAAGGTTCCACAGGAGGATACGCCAGATCTATATCTTCGACGATTAGCTTGGGAGGGTCTAGAAAAGAAATATCCAGAGGTTACCGATGAAGTTAAGACTAGATTTGAGTATGAGCTGTCCGTGATTACTAAAATGGGATTTGCATCGTATTTTCTCATTGTCTCGGATTTTGTACATTATGCCAAAGTCAATGGGATTAGCGTTGGCCCAGGCAGAGGAAGTGCTGCGGGGAGTATCATCGCCTATGCGCTGGATATTACCAACATTGATCCCCTTCAATTTCATCTCCTTTTCGAGCGATTTCTAAATCCAGATCGAATTAGCCTCCCAGATATCGATATTGATTTTTGTATCGAAAACCGTCAAAAAGTAATTGAATATACTCGCCAAAAGTATGGTGTTGATCATGTCGCTCAAATCATTACATTTGGTCGTATGGCCGCCCGTATGGCGATTCGAGATGTTGGGCGAGTCATGGGCGTGCCGCTGGGAGAGGTCGACAAGGTGGCAAAGCTTATTCCGTTTGGGGCTACTCTCTCTGAGGCTTTGAAGCAATCAACGGAATTGAATGCCTTGTACCTTGCTAAACCTGATATTAAAAACCTCCTTGACGTTGCCAGAAAACTGGAGGGAATCGCGCGTCATTCCGGGATTCATGCTGCTGGCGTGGTTATCTCCAAGGAGCCCCTCATGGATACGGTGCCCATGCTAGAAAAGGATGGGCAGTTGGTTACGATGTATCCGAAGGATGATCTCGAGAGTGTAGGGTTGCTCAAAATGGATTTTCTGGGTCTTCGAAACCTTACGATGATCGAGAAAGCCCTTAAAATAATTGAGAAAAGCGAAAAACAAGTCCTGGATATTGATCACCTTGCGCTCGATGACGAACAGACCTATCAACTTTTAAGTGCAGGGAATTCAACAGGCATCTTTCAGCTGGAAAGCCAGGGCATGCAACAATTGCTTCGCACCCTTCAGCCAACCACTTTTGAGGATATCATCGCCTTGCTTGCGCTTTACCGGCCAGGTCCCTTGGGAAGCGGAATGGATAAGGACTTTGTCAACCGTAAGCATGGCAGGGAGAAAATTAGCTATCCACTTCCTGAGCTTGAATCGATCCTAAAGGAAACCTATGGAACGATTCTTTATCAAGAACAGGTCATGCAGATCGCTTCTGCCGTAGGTGGATTTTCGATGAGCGAAGCGGATACGCTTCGAAAAGCGATGGGCAAGAAGGATAAAGCGGCGATGGAGAAGATGAAGCAAAAATTTTTAGACGGAGCCAAAGAGAAATCGATTGTTGCTAAAAAAGCGCAGGCAATTTTTGAAATGATGGCGAAGTTTGCAGAATATGGATTTAACAAATCACATAGTGCAGCTTACGCCCTCATCACCTACCAGACAGCGTACCTTAAGGCGCATTTCCCAGTGCCCTACATGGCAGCCCTTATTTCCAGCAGTATCCACGATGCAGGAAAAGTTTCAGAGTATATTGCGGAGGCCAGACAAATGGGAATAGATGTGCTCCCCCCAGATATAAACGAAAGTTTTAGTGACTTTTTTATTGTGAATAATAAGATATTGTTTGGGTTGGGGGCCATTCGAAATGTCGGAGAGAATGCGATAGACTCTTTGGTCGCTACACGTGAGCAGGATGGAATATTTCATTCCTTGATTGATTTTTGTATGCGAGTGGATCTTCGGCAAGCAAATAAAAGAGTGCTGGAAAGCCTTATTAAGGCTGGTGCTTTTGATGCTTTGGGAAAACGAAAAGCCCTTTTGGGAATTGTTGAGAATACATTGCGAGAAGCCACCAAACTATTAAAAGATAGAAGCAAGGGGCAACTGAGTCTATTCGGTGCTGAACAGACACACCGGATGGAGCAAGATCGCAACCTTTCTCATCAAGAATTTTCAAATAAAGAATTGCTACATCTTGAAAAGGAGATGTTAGGCATTTATCTTTCGGGTCATCCCCTCGAGGACTATATTCACTATATCCATCAAAAAGGGTATCCGCAGATTTCAGAATTACCTTCGCATCTGGAGCTTGAAAAAAAGGTTACCCTGATCGGGTTGCTGACCAATCTGAAAAAGCGAATCACCAAAACCAACCGAACGATGCTAACGGGTGAGCTCGAAGATTTAACGGGAAGTGTAGCATTTGTTCTTTTTCCTGAGCGGTATGACAAATTTGTCGATTTGTTAATAGAAGATAAGGTTGGGGTTCTCACTGCGACGCCTGAGATGAGAAATGATCAATTGCAGCTTATCGTCGATAGTCTTGAAAGCATCCCTCTATCTATTGGTGCACCTCAAAAAGTGATTATCCAGTCAAACAAAGATTACCCGATGGATCAACTCAAGGCGATCCTTTCAAAGTATAGTGGACTCGTTCCGGTATACCTGGATGTCGAGGGTTACAAGATAAGGCTACCTCAAAAGTTCTGGATTCATCAACAACATATTGAAAACCTGAGAGCCGAGGTTGGGACACATGCGGTTCAAGTATTTTAATGTTCATATTTTTCACGCAGGACTAGCTGTTCAGTCAATAAATAGGGGGAAAGCCTTGCTGTGCTTGACTTTTAATTTGTGGCTAGTGTATAGTCCTAGAAAATGCTCGCTTTTAAGGAGGTGAGAACATGAATAAAGGGCAATTAATTGACAGCGTATCGGATATTACCAAGCTGAAGAAGACCGAGGTAACCAAGGTTATTGACTCCGTTTTTGACACTGTAAAAAGTGCTCTCAAAAAGGGACAAGATGTATCGTTGGTTGGATTTGGTACCTGGAAAAAGAAGAAAAGAGCCGCTCGAACTGGGAGAAATCCTCAGACCGGCAAAACGATCAGTATTCCTGCTAAGAATACAGTAGCATTTAGCGCAGGGAAAAAGCTGAAAGATGCAGTGAACTAGTTTGCTATAGAATGCCCCATTTTTTGATGGGGCATTTTTCTATCCAAAAGCTTACGTAATTAATAATCATAAAATAACAGTTGACGCAATCTTTGTGTTGATATATGCTATGTTATAGAAGCCGGCTAACAAATCAAAAAGGAGGAAGAGTGATGAGCTCGTATAATCGTATTACGTTAGTGGGAAATCTTGTGAAAGATCCAGAGGTAAAGAAGGTTGGCAAGCAGAGTAAGGCTGATTTTACGCTTGCTGTTGAGCGATATCTTGGGAAGGATAAGGAGCCTGCGGTTGATTTTTTTAATGTTGTCAGCTGGGGAAAGCTGGCAGAGCTATGTGGTAGTTTTCTGAACAAGGGTAAAAAAGTGCTTGTTGATGGACGAATTCAGGTGAGAACCTATATGAAGGATGAGGAGAGACGGTGGATTACAGAAATTGTTGCTGAGAATTTGAAGTTTCTATCGCCACCCGCTACGACTCCGCTTGAAGCTAAAGTGGCGAAGTAGCTAAATTTGGAGCAGGTGGCTTAGGAAGTTGCTACCTGCTCCAGCCCATTCAAAAAGACTGAAATTGTTGTTTATTCCAGCATCCTTGTGTATACTTAACCTTGTTGAATTGCTTGCGGTTACGCAGGCAAAATTCCCTTTAAAGTATAGAAGGGGCGGGTTGTGGGGCGCATAAACAAACATCTTCTGACCATGTTCCTTTTCGGAGTTGCTTTTTCACAAAGCGTGATGCTTCACCAAACCCACTTGGAGGCGACTGTTCAAACGGCCTTGAATAAGATGTTGGGTGAAGGTCGGTCGATCGTTTATATTTCACTTGGAGCGGAAGATGAGCGTTGGGAGGTTAAGTATACCTCTATGCCTGAAATTGAGGGCCTTCCCGATAATCAAGGCGTTAAAAAGCAAACTGCCATTGTTCCCGGAATCCCTTCTCTGAGGTTTCTGACAGACTCCTCTGGAGGGGAGAATGCCCTGCCGCTCAACTATGAAGTAGTCGAAAAAACACCACAGTTAAAAAGCAAAGACGTTGTCATCATTCTTGATTCAAAGATAAAGTTGGGCGACTTGCGTGCCGTGAAGCAATTTGTAACCAAATTTCTGAATCTTGATGAGAAAAATGGTGATAAACTGACCATTCTCAAAGAGAAATTTACCGAGGCCGAGATGAAGGCGACCCTGTCGAAGCAAAAACTTACCTCAAAAAATAAGGGAAACGGCTTTCTTTGGATCATTGTAGCGGTGGTGGGATTTGTTTTAGCGGTTGTTGCTTTATTGCTTTTTGGTAGGCTCTTGGCAAACAAGAAAAGAGCTCAGCTATTGCAGCAAGGTCAAGATCAGTCCGTTCCGACCGACGTTGTGCAGGAACCAGAGAAAACTGCTGAGGAACTGAGGGCGGAGGAGGAGGAAAAACAAAGACTCGCTGAAGAGGCGAAGCTTCAACAGATGAGGGCAGATGTTTTAGGGAATGGGGTTCGATATTTCTCATTTATCGATGATGAAAACATTTATAAACTAAAATTTTTATTGCAAGTCAAGATTGCTCTTCAGCAAGCAACGCCCAGAACGGTTGCTATTGTCATGTCTTGTTTGCCTTCAAATCTGGCAGCCTCGATCTTAACTGAATATCCAGTTAAGATTCAGGGTGAGATTGTCAACAATCTTATTATTTTACAGCACTATCCCGAAAAGGAATTAAAGCAGCTTGAGGAGGAGATAAAGGGAAATATCGACTATTTATTTGGAGGCAAATATAGACTTAGGCAAATTCTTGAGAAACTTAACGGTGATGATAAGCGAGAACTTTTGCGTCTTGTAAAGGATCAAAAT
This sequence comes from uncultured Candidatus Marinamargulisbacteria bacterium, assembly GCA_964358175.1. Classification (GTDB taxonomy): domain Bacteria; phylum Margulisbacteria; class Riflemargulisbacteria; order GWF2-35-9; family GWF2-35-9; genus CAYHOI01. The sequence goes on from CAYHOI010000015.1 coordinate 13,614, forward strand.
CCAATGGTTGCAGATGATCTTAATTCGCTCATTGTTCTTTTTGATGATATGCTTGTTTTAGAGGAACAAACTTTAGGTCGAATCTTTGGAGATTTAGATACGGAAATCATAGCGACGGCTATGGTTCATTTGGATGCCACGCTTCAACGCAAAGTCATAGAGACATTGCCAAAGGGGGTGCAGGCTATGGTGGATCAATGGCTTAATCTCAAAGGGAATACGGCGTCACGCTATGATATTGATCAGGCACGCCAAAAAGTAATTGCCTATGCACAACATTTGGAAAAAGAAGGATTTATTAAGCTAAATCATGACTGAAAAATCGTTTTTCAAAACTCAAAAGCATCAGCAAGTGAAGGCAGAAGAGTCTGTCTCCCAGCAAAAGGCTGCTTTGATAACGGAGGCTCCCCTTCAAAAAGAATACTTTAGCTACATCAACGAGAAAAATGTATATCACGCAGCACATGTTTTGAAGAAAATTGTTGCTACAAAACCGGAAAACCTGAAATATGCCTGTCTAGTGGTATCTTTTGTTGAGCCACTTATTGCTGAGAAGTTGCTTGGAGAATTTCAAGATGAGTTGCGGGTGGAAATTATCTCTGAAATGTTATCATTGATCCAATATTCAAAAGCGGAGCTGGACAACTTTGACAAGATTTTTCGTCGACTACTTACCGAACAATTTGGCGGAAAATATGTTTTATCGAAGATTTTGGAACAGCTGGATGTTGACCAAAAGATGGCGCTTGCAGCTATTTTAAATCAAAAGTATCCCGAGAACGCACAGTTGTTTAGAAGTATTATGATCCTTTTTGAAGATATTCTCGCGATACCGGATCAAGATTATAGTCGTATTTTTGGTGATATTCCGAGCGAAATATTGTCAACTGCTTTTTGTAGTCAGCCAGTGGAACAGATAAATCGTCTTTACCAAATATTACCCAAAGGGGTTCGAAATATTGTTCAACAAGGGATTGAGTTGGGAAGTCGGAAATATTCAAAGTCAGATATCAGCAAAGCGCAACAGTTCATTATTGAACAGTCAAGAAATATGGAGAAGGATGGATTTATTGGCTCAATATTGCAAGAGGATTCCAAAAAGCAACTATTATGAAAAAGCTGATTTTTGCAGGGATTATCTGCTCCCTTGGATTTGGTACCATAACCACCGTTAACCTTCAATCAGCAGGCTTTGTGACAAATTATCTCCATGTGATGCAAAATCAAGCAATTGAGGTCTATGGTGATGCCGATGCTACAAGTCTCAATATTGGAGATAAAGTTAAAGTAGAAATTGTGAAGTCTAGTTCAACGGTTAATATTTTAAGTGGACTGGATCAACTCGATACGTATTCTGTTGATTTTGGGGCTTCGTCATTTAAATTTAGCTATCGGTTAAAATGGGTGAACACGTTTTTTCAGGATCAGTCTTATGGGGTTACCATCGGCGAAGTGGATGGAGGTTTCACGACCAATGCCCTTATTTATAACGAAGCATTCGTCATGAAATCGCTTACCATTAATTGTGATCCGCTTTATCAATTTCAGAATGAATCAGGCCTTTGGTTTAAGGGTGGAATTGGGGCGGCACAAGGATTGATTTGTTCAGGGAGCGTTGCTTATAAATATGATGAGACCATTTTCCCATTACAAGAAGTATCTGTAAAAATCTATTTTAATGGCGCTGCTGAGGGTTCTGTGGCTAATGTTGATTCGGTCGGAACTTTTGCGTTTAATAATTTTACGCTTCCTCGATCTGCCTATGGTGATAGCCCGAATGTAGAGCTTAAGGTGTTGCTACAGGTCGCTCAGGGTACCGCCTTTTTGGATACGCAGTCGGTCAACACCTCTTCTATTAATCTTGACAACGTTGCCCCCGCGTTGAACGGAACTCTGTTGGTTCTTTTGCCTGATTTAACACAGGATTCGACTCATTTTCTGCCTGATTCAGGCTGGTATGGTCAGTTAACCGTGTCGGTTCGGATAAGTGCTGATCTAGCTTCCGACTCTGGCAGTGGGATTCGGACACAATATCTGTTTAAATCCAGTGAACAACAACTCTATAGCACCCAAAACCTTACCGTAAACCTAAAAACAATAGAAGGTGTGAACCGCGAAATTCAAGCGTTTGTTCTGGATAATGTCCATAACTTGACAACATTATCCGTTTTGGTGAGTGTGGATATGACGCCTCCCGGAAGTTTTCAGGTGAACCTTGATGCAGATAGCGACAATAATCCTACCCAATCGACTCCTGAAACAGGCTGGTATAATGATGAAACGGTAAGTTTTAGCTGGACGTTGCCCAGCGATCTTTCGTTGAGACAATTTCCGTATCAAATAAAAAGCGATGTTGGATGGCCAACATGGTCTGCTCAGCTTGGTGCAACGGTTGTTTTGGATCAATTTCAGGCTACGCGCAATGCCAATCAGCTATTTGTGAGTGAAGGCGGTAGTGTTGCCCGTCGCATTTTCGTTAGAGCAGTGGATCAAGCGGGAAACATGAGAGAAGTCTATGTGGATGTTAATATCGATAAGACGGCTCCTACCGTGAATTATATAACATTGAGAGATGATAAGACCTTAGATGACAGTCTCGTATTGCCCGAAAAAGGGTGGTACAACGATGGTTCCGAGGTAGAGTGGATGTGGTCAGCGTCAGATAAAGGGGGGCTTTCGCTTACACCCTTTGCCTATCGAAATATTTCCGGAAATTCATCGGCTACGTCAAGCTGGATTAATTTGACGGATGTCAATGTAGACACCTCACCTTCTGTATCAGGAAACACCTTCAATTTGTTTGTGAGAGACAAAGCTGGCAATATTTCCGTCACCAGTGGCGTGGTTTATGTATCCGAAAGTTCACCCTCCTTTAATGGGTATGATATTGTTTTTCAAAAACAAGCAGTGGCTCATAATAGTGAAGGCGTTTTCCCAAGCGATGGGTGGTACAACCAGTCGACGGTCGATATTGTTTTAACATGGAATGTTGATGATTCAACAGGGGGCCTCTCTCGAATTTATCTGAAAAATAATATTGATAGTGGGTATGTCACTCAAGATATTCGACAGCCTACTTTTTCAGCGTATTCCATTATCCCCCAAAACTATACACCCATTATATTCACAGCACTTTTTGTGGATAGAGCTGGAAGAGGAAAAAACATCAACAAGTATATCTATGCAGACGTTTTATCTCCAGCAAATTTAAATGCCACTCTTGTTGCAGGTAAAGATAGTGCGGATGACGGCATTAAACCTTTGGAGGGATGGTATGATGTAGACCAGATCGACATTGTTTGGCAGCAGCCTATCGAAGGAGGAAAGCTTCGAGACACCCCCTATCGATTAAAGATAAATAATCAGGCATGGAGTACGTGGAGTTCGGTAATTGGCTCCTCCAATATCAAGGTTAGTAGCAATCAGCAGAATTCAATTATTATCCAGGTGGCAGATGAAGCCGGTAATCTGGCAACCAGTTCGGTTTTGGTGACCGTTGACACGTTTTTACCCACTGGCACCTATGCGTTGAGATTGGAGGACGATGTCCCCCATTTTGGCGGGGTTATACCTGACAAGGGGTGGTATAGCGATAATACGGTTTTAGCTTCCTTTGTTTCTGTCGATGTCATGGATAATCTTGGACTGCGATTTGCGCGTTACTTTGTAAAGAATAATTTTGGAAAAGTTTCATACGGAGAGGGCTTTACCGCGTCGAGCAACCTTTCAAGCTATTCCACCGAGGGGGGAAGTTTGGCAAATTATTTAGAAGGAGCCATCGCGGATAATGCTGGAAATATTATGAAGATGACAGTCCCCTTTTATGTGGATAAGCAAGCCCCAAATGCTTTTTATGCTCAGATTCTTGATCAAACAAGTGATGTTGATGGAGATGGTTATACGCCAGAAGCAGGATGGTACAATACTGAAAAAGTAAATGTGGTGTGGAATCAGGCTGCAGACGATGGACAGTTGCCGGCGAAGCCATATCGGCTTTGGTCAGATACAACGCCGAATTGGACGGGATTCCAGTCAGAGTTATCCAACGAATTGCCCGTGCTTGAAGGAGGAGACATTTCTCGCAACGTTTATATTCAGGCTCGTGACAAGGCGGGTAACTTGGTTACCGTGAGTGTCACTGTCAAGGTCGATAAAACGGCGCCACAAACACTCACATTTGGCGTTGAAGAACAGATAAAAGTCGAAGATCCTGATTTGCCCGAGAATACACTTCCCCTATCCGGGTGGCATAGCACCACGTCGATTACAGTGAAGTGGGCCGCAGCAAGCGAAAACGGACAATTACGGACGGCGCCCTATCGAATAAAGACGTCCATTACAGAATATAGTGACTTTTTGAGTGCTACATCAGCGGTATTGCATGTAAGCGAGAATGGCTATACAACAGTAGATGTTGTTTTGTTTTCATTAGACCGAGCCGGAAACAGTGGTATTGTTACCTGTCCTATTTGGGTTGATCTTACAGCCCCACACATTACCTTGAGTTATACCATTTCGCGGTATTTCTTCAAACCGTATGTGGCAACGACGGATATTCTTTCGGTAACTCTTAGTGTTTCGGAGACATTAGCCGTGAGCCCAGTCCTTCGGTACACGTGTACCATTGGTGGGGTGGCGTTGACTCGCTCTGTTTCGATACAACAATTAGGACAGGCCTGGGTTGGAACTTTTAATATTGAAGGAGTAGAAGATGGTCGATGTAATTTTTCTGTCGTGGCATTTGATAACGCTGGAAATAAGACAACCCAAGCAGATGGGGATCAGTACTTTATTGTTCAATCTTCGTTTCCTCCCCGTGCCGTAAGTTTTTCAGTTTATGATGAGTTCACTCAGGATACCCGATATACCAAAGCAAGCTATGTGGGTGTGACCTTTAATGTTGATGCGCAAGTTACCAAGTACTACATTACAGAAGTGAATCTTGCAACTCCCCCAAGCGTACCTTCTACAGACTTCAAGCCCTATCCATTTGCGGACGACCCATACCTATTTGCTTCTCAGGCAAATGGAAAGAAGCTACTTTATCTTTGGGTTGCAAATGGTAAAGATATTGCCTCAAATGAGGCAACGACATGTAGTATTTATTTTGATAACACCCCACCGATTATTCAGATTCGACCTGACAGAGATCATTTTTCGGCTACAGATGATTATCGGGATGTTACCGTTGGAAAAGGGACAATATTTGCTCAACTGGAGATAATCTGCTCTGGAAACCCAGACTATATCGAAGAGGCGATCGTAACACCGTTGATGCAAGTGTTGTTTCCCGCGATTTCTGGATGGATTACTGAGAATATTATCCCCTCGCCTGCTTCTGAGAACAGTCGAAGTGTTTGGTGGGTGACTTATAACACGGCACTTGCAGAAGTGAGCGGGATAGGCCGGTTTAATGTATGGGTTACAGATAATGCGCTTAACGTCGGATCAGACATTTTGAAGGGGGGAACCTTTAACGTGCTTCTTGAGGCAGCACCAAATCCGATTATTTCATTGTTTGCTTTAGATGGTCGTTCCGACTATACCAAGGAGTTGACGATTAATGTCGTGATCACCAGAGACCCCCTTAGTTTATCTAATATTGAATATTACACCCTATTTGACGGTGCATACAAAAGGCCTGCTTATTCTGAAGTGACCACTCCGTGGCCTAATGGTGTTTCGCGAATTTCCGTGAATTATCGTATTGAAAATACAAACCAGAAAAGTCAGGCACAAGAGGGTGTTAAGGATATCTATGTTTGGACGCGAAGAGGAACGTATCTTAATGCTGGAATCGTCAATAAGACCATTACTTTTGACCGGACCTCTCCTACGTTTAGCGTTAAGGTGGAGCCCTACCATTACAAGAATGATAGCAATCTAAACGAGGTTCTTCGTGTAACGTTTAATGTGAGTGAGCGCCTTAACGTAACTCCCACCCCAATGGTACATTTGCTAAAGGAAGACAGAGCAACAACCTTAAGTTCCTACCCTTTAAATGATTATGGCATGAATGGGTTACAACATTCTTATCAAACAACAATTAGTATAACCGGAAATATAAAACTAAAAAATAATACGATGAGAGTAAAGATTGAGGATCTGGCGGGTAACGAAACGGATCAGTTGTTAGCGGTTCGCCAGCAACTGATGCTTTCTGATTATCGAGATGAAGTTATAACCGCAAGCCCTTACGCTGAACAAGGACAACTAGATTTTGTTTGGATGTCTTGTACTTTGAGCGCAAGTGATTTGCCCGTTCACCTAAAAGGACTTCTAGTGATTGCTTCTGGGCAGTACGTTCCCTCAGACATTCAGAGTATTAAGGTCTATCTGGATGGGGACAACAATCAGAAGTTTGAATATAACAATGGGTATGGATATGACACGTTGAAAGGAGTAAGTGAAAGAGCACTTGATAGTTCAGGCGTAGTTTATATTCCTTTTGCAAATACAGAAGAGATTGTTAGCAGCAGTGCAAAGAGATTCTTTGTAGTTGCTGAAATTGGTGCCGGGGCAGTTCCCAAAAACACGATGAGATTGACCTTTGCAACCAAAAACGCTTTTGAGTTGGATGTTTCAGAGGGTGTAGACATTGATCAACCGCATGTGGATTTTAGGACGAAGATTGTTGCTTTTGTGAAGACCGTAAGCTGGGTATATTTCACCAATCAAAGTGGTGGTTCAGCAATCACAACGACGGTCAATCGAGGTTCAGAAAAGACCCTGCTTCAAAAATGGATGGGTTATACAGGGAAGGGCTCGGCGATTTGGAGTGGCGTGAAGATTACTGCTCAAGGATCGATGAGTCCGATGTACTTTAACAATCTCGAAATTTACAAAGATACAGACTTTAATAAAGATTTTAACAGTGATGTGGACACGCTGATTAGTTACGATAATAATCGGTTTGAATCTGGGAGGCTTGTGACCACCATAAATCTCAGGCTGAATCAAAATCTCGATGAAAAATCTTCGGATCTGTACACGTATTATCTCGTTGCGGACGTGAGCAAAGAAACACCAATTGGCGTCACCTTTAGCGTTCAAATTGCCACGCCGAATGACCTTCTCATTGATTCGACTCCAAATATAGTCGTGAACAGTTTGTTTCCAGTTCTAGCCCCTACATTTGAGGTGATGCAATACATCTCAAATGTAGATTTAGCTAGGGCAAACAATACGCAAGGGGATGTTTACCAAGGGGATCGACTGGTCTTGCAGAAATTTCAATTGAGCGTAGACTATTACAATCCACAATTAAAATATATAGACTATGCACTCGAAGGATCCGCCTTTAATACAGATTTTAAGGGAAATGGGGATGCTGCTGGTGTTGCGATTTATTCTTTAAGCAACAATATTACCTATACGAACAATTATTTTGACTTAGATCTTGCCACCAAACTCGAGGCGACCAATACCTGGATTGATTCGGGTTCTCGCGTACATATTTTATTTGCTGACCCCTACGTCCTCAGAACCGCCAATTCATTCGCATTGGTTGTTACAATTAACGAAAGTGCCCAGCGAGACAGGGATTTTCGCTTAACCACCTATTTCCAAACGGCAACACCGAACCCCTACGTGTATATTGTTAATGGAAAGAGTAGGTCTTCGACTACAGCATCAACCAATCTGGTAACCATTATTGATAAGCAAAAACCAAGTCAGCCTATCATTAGCGGCAATGCTTTTTCCTCGTATGTTCAGAAAGTTGCCTTTAGCTTTGATTCTTATACCAAGTACGGGAATAAAATTAGCAAAATTAAATACAGCATAGGAACGCAAAAAAATGGGGAAGATATTTTTGAGCAAACAGAGCAAGTGCTTAAAACACCCAGGGCGGTTGTGGATGAAGAGCCAGTGACCATTTCAGGACCACAATTGAATGATAATGCCACGTATTATGTTATGTTAAAGACCATTAGTGAGCGAGAGGGAGATACAACCTTGGAGTCTAAGCCAGCCTATTACTCCTTTAAGACCGATTTTTCTCCTCCACAACTCCCAAATCCCGCCCCAAGTGTTATTGTCGAGACCAATGGCTCAAATATTTTTCATCAAATTAGTTGGGAGAATTTTGTGGAAGAGGAATCAGGGATAGCTCGCTATATTATTGAGGAGCGAAGCAACTACTCTCCTTCTTGGCATGTTACTGCAATCAACGCTGTTGCGGACTCTTCTCAGATCAAAACCAGCGAAAGACGATTGACTCTCTCGGGACGAAAGCCAAATATGTCTTATAGCTATCGAATTAAAGCTGAAAATCTTGCAGGTCTTCAAAGCGACTATCTCTATTCAAGCTCGGTGACGACCGTAAAAACAGATCAGGTGCTTAGCCATGTGTCGAATTATCCCAACCCCTTTAATTCACGTAAGGAAACGACTAAAATATTTTATTATTTGAATCAGGACACAGGTGTTGAAGTCAAGATATATGACTCTATGGGACATTATATTTTGAAGAAAAATTACCCAAAAGGGGTTAGCACAAAGTCCATCAAGGGAGATTGTGAGATCGAGTGGGATGGCAAGAATGATGCCGGAGAATTTGTAGCAAAGGGTGGATATTTTGTCGTCATTGAAACACCAGATGCCAAGGGTGAAAACAAAAAAGTAGTCAGGATGGTTGGGGTTATACATTAGCGTGAGTGATGCAGTCTATATCACGACTCCGATCTATTATGTGAATGATGTTCCTCACATTGGGCATAGCTATACGACTATCATTGCTGATGTATTGGCTCGTTACTATCGTTTGATGGGGCGGAAAGTATTCTTTCTGACGGGAACGGATGAACATGGCCAGAAAATCGAGAAAGCTGCTGAGGCGAAAGGATTAAGTCCCCAGGAGCTTGTGGATGGGGTGGTGCTCAGGTATCAGTCTATGTGGCTGGACTTGAACATCTCTTATGATCGATTTATTCGAACCACGGATTCTGATCATGTGTCGGTTGTTCAAGCTGTATTTAAGCAACTCTATGATAAAGGCCATATTTATCTCGGAGAATATGAGGGGCTGTATTGTCACCATTGTGAGGCATACTACACGGATACACAGGCTAGCGAAAAATGTTGCCCTGATTGTGAACGCGAACTGACCGTCCTAAAAGAAGAGGCCTTTTTTTTCAGACTTTCCACATTCTCATCAGACGTAAAGTCATACATTTTGTCGCATGACGATTTTGTGCTTCCGATATCTCGTCGAAACGAAATACTCAGCTACATCGACAGTGGACTTACAGACTTATGTATTAGCCGAACAACGATTCGATGGGGCATTGAAGTTCCCGATTTGGGGATACAGTTATCCAAAAAGCACTACATTTATGTTTGGTTTGATGCGCTGCTTAACTATCTATCAGGGATACAGTTTCAGCAAGAGTCTTCTTCGTTTGAGAGATTCTGGCCGCCCACGATTCAGCTGATTGGCAAAGATATTCTCAAATTCCATGCCCTTATTTGGCCAGCGATGCTCTTTGCGATGGGGCTCTCGTTGCCAAAACATGTGTTTGGACATGGATTTATCTACCAAGGTGGTGAAAAGATGTCGAAATCTAAAGGGAATGTTTTGTCACCCTCCGTGATTGTTGAGAAGTATAGCGTGGATGCTTTTCGTTATTTTCTAACGCGCGAAATGGTTTTGGGACACGATGGCACGTATACGGACGAGAACATGCTTCAAAGATATAATAGCGATTTGGCAAACGATTATGGCAACCTGCTTAACAGAACTCTGACGATGATGGGGAAATATTTTGATTTCCAGATAGGCTTTTTTACGCAAAGCGATTTAGAAGATAGCGAGAGGGTTCTAGAGAGGGAAGCCAAAATATTAGTTGGGAATGTTGAGATTTGTATGAGCGAATTTAAGCTATCTGTTGCTTTGGAAACTATTTTCTGCGTGATTCGACAGGCCAATAAATATATCGAACAATGTGCTCCCTGGGCACTACATAAAAACAATCAGCTCAGCAAGTTAATGGCGGTGATGGTTCAAATATTAGAAACCCTCAGGATCGTTTCTTTGTGTTTGTCGCCCTATATGCCAAGTGCGGTTGAACAAGTTTTTGCCCAGCTCAATATTCATGAAGATTTGGTGAATCCAAGGCCGGATCTTTTCGAATGGGGTTACTTTAAGCCAGGGATGGCTCTCGGGCGACCTGAGCCGATTTTTCCTCGCAAATGATTCTGGTTGATACGCATCTTCACTTAACAGATTCAAGATATCACAAAGACTTGCTCCCTCAGGTGCTTAAGGAGGCCCGGGAGGTTGGTGTGGATTGGGTAATTAGCCTAAGCACAGACCTGCAAGACTGTTTGCGAAACTGTGAGATTTCGACTCAATTTGACAATGTTTTCTGTGGAATAGGGATTCACCCGCACGAGGCTGTTTCCTTTGAGAAGTCGCAAATGAAGACCGTTCGTCATCTGATGGAGGTGTACCGTCAGTGTGTAGTCTTGGGAGAAATTGGACTCGATTACCATTACAGGCATAGCACAAGAGACGAACAGATTCAGGCTTTTAGCTCCTTTCTTGAACTGAGTATTGAGACCGGGTGGCCTGTCGCGATCCACTCACGAGAAGCCGAGGCAGAAGTATGCGCCCTTCTCAAGAGCTACCCGGGTGTGCAGGGCGTGTGCCACTCGTACACGGGAGGCCTTGAGGATTTACAGACCATGCTTGCATGCGGACTGTACATTTCCGTAAATGGGATGGTCACATTCTCAAAAAATGAAAATATACTAGAAATCGTCAAACAGATTCCGCTTGAACGTCTTCTTCTTGAAACGGATGCGCCCTATCTGACGCCACATCCCCATCGCAGCAAGCTTAATGAGCCCAAGTACTTGCCTCTGATCGCTCAAAAAGTTGCACAAATAAAAGATATTTCTGTGGAGAAAGTGTGCGAGAAAACTACGCAGAACGCGCAGAGGATTTTTCGGCATGTATAAGGCGATAGTGTTCCATCGTCAGTTTGGGGTTCGATTTCTATACGGCGATAAAACGTTCCTTGGAAGGCTTAAGAAACACCACATACGAGTTCTGTGGATGTTTCGGTACCGGATGTCTGTCAAAGCACTCTTTAACCTGGTGCAGTTTATGAATATTGTTTATGTTCCTGGGGTGAATCTTTACTACTTACTTCGAGACTATTCACAAGCTGTGAGCAAGCGAGAACGTACGCCAATGAGAGTAATGACCAAACTGCTAAGACAGGGTTATTCGTTTGCAGATATGATGACCACAGTTTGTGAGTCAAAGGCTGGGTTTCTGTTTCGTTTGGCGCAGAGCAGTGGAGACCAGGGGCGAGCCATTCAACAGTTGTACGCCGAATTGTGTAGAGCTCAAGAATATGAGAAACAGCGAGCCAAGCAGCTCTTTTATCCTATCATGTTATTGGGGATGATTTTTGTCCTCCTTATTTTGCTTTCGGCTTTCTTTGTTCCACAACTTAAAAGTCTTTACACGGGATATCAGCTTCCGATCCCCATTCTTCTTACTATTTTTTCTCTCAAACGATTGCTGTTTGCCTCAGGGGCGTTAATGATGGCGGGGTGGGTTATTCGTGAAGGCCTTCGACGGTTTCCTCATATAATTCTTTTAAGATCGCTTTTTTCGCGCTTGGTTGAACGAAGATTATATGAGTTGATCCAGGCGAGCATTTTGTTTAATGTTCCACTGACAAATCTTATGGATCAGATGATGAATCAAGAGGTGAATCCTCAGCTTGTATATGCCTTCTCTACCCTAAGCGCAACTCTCAAGCAAGGCAAATCCCTTGAAGAGGCATTGAATGTCCTGTCGATGAGAAAACAGCGAATTATTCTTCACTATATGATGAGTGTGCCACGCGAGAAGCAGTTGGAAACCATTTCTCGACTGATTGCGACGCAGCAGGAGGAAACGAGTCAGCATATGGATCACCTGCTTGAGCTAAGCTCTATCGGGATTATCCTTCTGGTGGGGGCGATTGTGATGGGCATAGGGTATGTGACCATCTTGCCTGTGCAGGCTATTATCCAGGTGATGTAGGCGTCAATTATCCTTTGTGATATACTTCCTTTACACCGTATTCTGTGCCGCGGTGGTGGAATGGTAGACACGCCAGCTTGAGGTGCTGGTGTCTTAATTGATGTGCTGGTTCGAGTCCAGTCCGCGGCACCAAACTTCCCCTCTACGCTAACACGTTTTAAGCCGTCATTTCGGCTTGTCA
>CAYHOI010000016.1:0-25355 GCA_964358175.1 uncultured Candidatus Marinamargulisbacteria bacterium
AGGGCGGATAGAGGCGGAATTATTCGGCATTAAATCCCATAATGAGAATTGCTGCTATCGAATTGACAAAGTTCTAAACTAAAGTTAAGGTAGTTCCACGTGGAAGACTCTATATAAAGACCAGGAATTATTTTCTGGTGTTATTAAGTAAGCCAATATTAGTTCAACAACAATGAATTAATGTTGGCTTTTTTTATATATACTCGTCACGAATTGGTTTTCGGGAAAGTAGAGTACGAGGAGATTTATCAATGGGCAAGATATGGCAAAACTGGGATGTTTCAGATGAAATATTGAGCATTTTTGATTCTTCTCAAGAAATTATTTTTCCTGAAAGCAGGGAAGAGATGCTGACTCTAGCCATGGGAGGCGAAAAAGATAGATTCGATGTTTCCTATTCCCTAGAGAATGGTCAAACAGTTTTGGATGCAACGGTTTCAAGATGCAAGAATGGAATCGCCGTGAATTATATCGAAAGCTATATGCGGCGAAGGGATCCCGACTGTATGTTGATTGGTGATCATCAAGAAACGGACAAGCCTCGCTTTAATGATGTATACGATTTTCCTTTTGAAAATCTTAGAAATGAAACTTTCGATTGGTTAAGGAACCAATCCTTAATTGGCCTCGCTGTTAATATCGGAGGCAAAACCTCTAAACACAAGGGACTCTTAATTGCACCCAAGAATGCTGCATTTTTTGTGGGAGCACTCGCAGATATGCAAGGTTTTATCAAGCCAGAGGATATCCCCATAAAATTTAAGCCAAAGGCTATTATTTACCTTGCTCCAACATTTAGGCACACGCATTTTAAGGGCAAACAAGTGGTGGTCCACAACAGAAATAACTATTTACATGAGATATTCTCGTATAACCTATACCCAGGTCCCAGCGCAAAAAAGGGCATTTATGGTGTATTGCTACAAATTGGTGAAGATGAGAATTGGGTCACTCTTCATAGCTCAACGGTTCAGGTTGTTACGCCCTATGACAACGTAACCACCATTCTTCACGAAGGAGCTAGCGGCGGCGGGAAAAGTGAAATGTTGGAACAGGCACACAGAGAAGAAGACGGCCGCTTATTGTTGGGAGAAAATCAAATATCTGGAAAGAAGTTTTATCTCACACTGAATCAATCCTGTACACTAATGCCCGTTACGGATGACATGGCGTTGTCTATTTCTGCACCTTCTCATGAGAATAGCAAAAAACTGTTTGTTTATGATGCTGAGGAGGGGTGGTTTATTCGATTGAATCACATTACATCCTATGGAACTGATTTAACTCTGGAAAAAGCAACGATTCATCCTGAAAAACCCTTGATTTTCTTGAATATTGATGGCGTTCCAAATGCAACAGCTCTCATTTGGGAACACACTGAAGACTCGCTTGGAAAGCCATGTCCTAACCCAAGAGTAATCCTCCCAAGACATTTTATTCAGGATGTTGTTAACCATCCCGTCGAGGTTGATTTCAGGTCATTTGGGGTTAGATCCCCACTGAGTACGAGTGATCATCCAACGTACGGAATTATTGGGATGTTCCATGTTCTGCCTCCTGCTTTAGCGTGGCTGTGGAGACTGGTCTCACCCAGGGGAGATTCTAATCCTAGCATTACCAAAGATGATGGATTAACCAGTGAGGGAGTCGGTTCATATTGGCCATTTGCTACAGGCAAATACACCAAACATGCCAACCTGTTATTAAGACAGATTGTCGACACAATACAAACCAGACATATTCTTTTTCCAAACCAGCATATTGGTAGCTGGAAAGTTAGTTTTATGCCGCAATGGATATCGAGAGAATACTTGGCTAGGAGGGGGGCTGCAAAGTTTAATAAAGAACAGCTTGTTGCATCACGATGTCCCTTATTAGGGTATGTCCCCCAACAAATGCGAATAGAGGGAACATTAATTCCCGATCACTTTTTCCAAGTAGAGAAACAACCAGAGGTGGGCATCGCTGCCTATGATAAGGGCGTTGAGCTTCTTGCTCGTTTTTTCAAGGCAGAGCTAACCCATTATTTAAAGGATGATCTCGACGACCTAGGAAAACAGATTATTGAATGTTGTTTAAATGACGGTTTTGTTGAAGATTACGAGAAATTTATTCCGATAACTCTTTAGGAGAAACTAATGATAAACGCTAACCCAGAAGGAACTCTGCCGAAGATCTCGCCAGGAACATATGTTCACCCAACTGCAGTGATTATAGGGGATGTCACCATCGGAAAAAATGTTTTTATTGGACCCATGGCTGTTCTTAGGGCAGATGAAAAAAAAAGCTCTATCATCATCGGCGACAACTGTAACGTACAAGATGGGGTAGTCATACATTCTCTCAAAGGCACAGTCGTCAGGATAGAGGCAAAAACCTCTTTATCTCATGGAAGCGTCGTACATGGGCCGTGCAGTATTGGGAAGGATTGTTTTATCGGCTTCAAAACGATAGTCTTCAAAGCAGAAGTATCAGACAATGTTTTTGTTGGGCATAATGTGTTGATTGAGAATGTCAAGATACCCGAAAACAGCCGAATTGATTCTTCTGTGAGTGTATGCTCGATCCACTCACCTGACATTCAAACAATAGATACCCCGTCACTTGAGTTTAAACAAAAAGTATTAGATGCAAATCAATACTTGGTAAAAGGGTATCTAAAAAATAAGAGGGATGACTACGACAAGAATCCTACAGCTTTGTCTTCGCAATAACCCAGAGCATCATGGCAAGCAAAACGGCAAGGAATTTATAGCCCGCATTATTGGTGATATTTTTCTTTAAAAAAAAGCCCCATTTTGAACCTCTACTCTTTCCCACGTTTTACTCCCTGCACCTTTTTCTCAATGTACTTACACTTGGGGTAATCCGAGCAGGCCGTAAACGGACCATATCTTCCTTTACGACTTGCAAGCTGATTACCACAATCAGGACATTTCTCCTCAAGTATTTTCAACTGAACCTTGTCCTTTTTAATATATTTGCAAGTGGGATATTCTGAACAAGCGACGAATGGCCCATATCGCCCGACTCGCTTCGCCAGTGGCTTGCCACAGTCAGGGCAGTTCTCTTCCAAGACCTCCAGGGGGACTTTTTCTCTCTTAATATACTTGCAAGCAGGGTATTGCGAACAGGCAGTGAATGGACCGAATCGACCCACTCGTTTCGCCAGCGGTTTTCCACAGTCAGGGCAGTTCTCTTCAAGTATCTCAAGCTCCACCTTTTCGCGCACCCCCTCTCCATCGATATTTCGGGTATGCCGACATTCAGGGTATCCAGAACAAGACATAAACTTCCCATACTTGCTCATCCGTATCAAAAGGGACTTGCCACAATCAGGACAGACCTCAGATGTTTCTTCAGCATATTTCTTGGCCGTTTTCGCGGTATGTTCAATTTGCTTGTCAAAAGGGAGGAAGAAGTCATCCACCACCTTCGTCCAGTCTTCCTTGCCCTCTGAGACCTCATCGAACCGTTCTTCGATCCGAGCCGTAAACTTATAGTCCACGACATCCGAAAAATATTCCTTAAGAAAATGCGTGACCACAAAGGCAATATCCGTCGGGATCAAGTATTTTTTGTCCTTTTTCACATAGCCTCGATCTGTAATCACTTTAATCGTCGGCGCATAGGTTGAAGGACGCCCAATCCCCTCGCTTTCCATCTTTTTAACAAGTGCTGCCTCGGTATAACGTGCTGGCGGTTTGGTGAAAAGCTGTTGCGCCTTCAAGGAAAGCAAGTTTACTTTTTCTCCCTCTTTCATTGCGGGAAGAATAGCCTCGCCTTCTTCCTCATCTTCCTCATCTTTATCTTCGGTATAAAGCTTCATAAAGCCATCAAATCGAATCACTTGGCCTTTCGCACCAAACAAAAATTTTGCAGAAGGTAGCTCAAGCTTTACATCCGTATTCTCGAGAATTACATCGGCCATTTGTGTCGCCACTGTTCGTTTCCAAATGAGCGTATAAACCCTCAAAAGGGAGTCGTTAAGCTCCCCTCGCAGAGAATCAGGGGTTATGCGAATATCTATGGGTCGAATAGCTTCATGAGCCTCTTGAGCACCTTTCGAATTCGTTTTATAGCGACGGTATCCAGATACTGTATAATCCTTGCCATATGAAGACTCGACGTAGATCTTTATTTGAGCCAGGGCCTCCTCTGCAAGGTTAACGGAGTCCGTTCGCATATAAGTAATGAGCGCAACACGACCTCGCTTCAAATCCACGCCCTCATACAACTGCTGAGCCAGTCTCATCGTATGATCTACAGCATAACCAAACTTTCGATGGGACTCCTGCTGGAGCGTCGAGGTCGTAAAGGGCGGAACGGGAGTTTTCTTAATGGTTTTCTGCTGAACTGATGATACTGTCAAAGCGGGCAAATCTGTCTTCTCTATGAGGAGTTCTAGCCAATCCTTCTTAGTCTTGGTCTCAGAAAACGTCAATGCCCCGAGTCCCTTCTCAAGAGCAACAATCACCTCTGTACGATTCGCCCAATTAACTTTTTTCCCATCAATCTTTTCAAGCACCATCGTGAAGATTCGTGCATTCCCTGGCTGCCCTACCCCTTTGACTCGCCAGCTCTCTTCTATTTTGAAAGCACGAATTTCCTCTTCGCGATCCACAAGAATTCTTACCGCAACCGATTGCACACGACCCGCACTGAGTCCTTTTTGAACTTTTCTCCATAAAAGCGGTGATAATTTATAGCCAACCAATCTATCAATAATACGTCTTGCCTGCTGGGCATCCACAAGGGCTTGATTAATCTTTCGTGGGGTCTCAATGGCCTTCTTTATGGCTGATTCGGTAATCTCATGAAAAACAATTCGATCATACCGTGCCTCTGTGAGTTTCAGTACATTATGAATATGCCATGCAATGGCTTCTCCTTCGCGGTCTTCGTCGGTTGCCAACCATACTTTTTCAGAGGCTTTCGCCAGCTTCCTCAGCTCATCTACAACATTTTTTTTACCATCACTTACTTGATAGTGCGGGTTATATTTATTATCAAGATCAACACCTAGGTCATGCTCTGGCAAATCGACCACGTGCCCCATAGAGGCTTTGACAACAAAGGTGTCATCCAAGTATTTGGAGATCGTTTTGGCCTTCGCTGGAGACTCAACAATAACAAGATTTTTTATGGTCATCAATCAAACCTCACTCACTTCTGTGAAACCACGGGGCAATGTCTTCCGGCCTAAACCCCTTCGCAATGGGACGGCCATGTGGACAACTCAGAGCATTTGCAGTGCGAAGCCACTCCCTGACAAGTGTGCTTCTCTCCCTCTGAATCAGCGCATCCCCGGCTTTGACTGCGACTTTACACGCAATCATCATCAAAACCTGATTATACCGATTCTTCGTGTCTTGTAAATCCCCCTGGCTCAAACTATCCCTCAGAATCTGCTTAATTGGCTTACCCATTAAGTAATGAGGAACTGCACGAATAAGCATACTCCCTTTACCAAACTCCTCAATCCTGAAACCACATTCTATTAGTTCTGGCAAAATAGACTGCAAAACCATCTCTTCGGAAGGATCCAAGAACAAGGTTTCGGGAATAAGCATCTCCTGACTGATCACTTCTCTGGTCTTATCTTTGAGCTTCTCATACAACACACGCTCATGCGCGATATGTTGATCCACCACCATGAGCTGGTGTTCATGGACAAAGATAAGATACGTATTCTGGAACTGCAGGATCAGCTCATCTGGCACGGTCATGGGTGTCGACATCGCCCCGCTAGAGACCTCTTGGGGGAACTGAATCTCCGTGCTTGGAATAATCGGTTCAAACACCCTCCCACAATCCATTGGAAGCGTTCTTTCGGGGGTGTATTCACGCTCTGTTCTAGGGTAACCTTTGGAGGTGTACTCCGTGATCGGAGCCGAGAACATTCTTTGTTCAAATACCGATAAAACCGACTTCTGAAGCGCTTTATAAACAGCATTTTCTGCACGAAATTTTACATCGAGCTTGGCCGGATGGACATTGACATCTACTTCTGAAGAATCGCATTCCACTTCAAGAAAAACGTAGGGATGACGCGAGGGAGGAAAAATCGAAAAAGTTGTATTTCTCAGTGCTTTTGAAAGCAAATCACTGTGAACCAAACGACGATTGACGAAAAACCACTGTTTGTCTCGATCAATTCTGGTTTGTGCGGGCGTAGAAATCATACCTTTGATCGTAATTCCCTCACTTTCATAATGAATAGGCCTCATGTCTGTCGCCACTTCCAAAGAAAAAACCCCTGCGATAATATCCTCGAGACGTCCGTTTCCGGACACTTGAAAGGCTGTTTTCCGATCTGAAATAAGCACAAAAATATGGTGTGGATAAATGAGTGCCATGCTTTGAATAAACTTTAGGATGTGCAAAAACTCCGCTTTGTCGGATTTAAGAAACTTTAATCGAGCCGGAACATTGTAAAACAAATCCCTCACGACGACGCTGGTTCCCTCGGTCGCGGGGATCTGTTTCGGCGTAATAGTCTCACCCTCCACAACAATCTCGGTTCCCACAGAATGTCCCCGCTGACAGGTCAGAAGCGCAAACCGAGATACCGAAGAAATACTCGCCAGAGCCTCTCCCCGAAATCCCATGGTCGACAAAAAAAAGAGGTCTTTGATGTCGTTAATTTTGGACGTCGCGTGACGAACAAGCGATAGAGCCGCATCTTCACTATCCATCCCAACACCATCATCTGTGACGCGAATAAGCGACTTGCCCCCCTGCTCGATTTCTACTCGAATATGCTTCGCACCCGCATCCAGAGCGTTTTCAACAAGTTCCTTTACAACTGAAAATGGACGCCCCACCACTTCACCAGCAGCAATTTTGTTAATGGTATCTGGGTCGAGTAGCCGAACCTGTCCCATTTAGGAGTGATCGATCGCCGCTTGAATATACCTCTCAAACAGAGGGTGCGGACGCGTAGGGCGACTCTTGAATTCAGGGTGATATTGGGTGGCAATAAAAAAGGGATGATCTGAGAGTTCAATAACCTCCACCAGACGATCATCGGGAGAAACGCCAGAAATAACCAGCCCCTTTTGCTCAAACTCCTTGCGGTAGAGGTTATTCATTTCATACCGGTGTCGATGTCGCTCATAGATGATCTCGGCTCCGTGGATACTGCAAAGAAGAGAGCCCTCCTTAATCTTGCAGGGGTACAGCCCCAACCGCATCGTTCCCCCCTTATTAGCAACTTCCTTCTGTTCCGGCATTAAATCGATGACAGGGTAAGGGCTAAGCTCATCAAACTCAGAGCTGTTGGCATTCTGAAACCCAAGGACATGGCGTGCATATTCAATCACGGCAGTTTGCATACCGAGACAAAGTCCCAAATAGGGAATCTTATTCTCTCGTGCGAATCGTATCGCTCGAATCTTCCCCTCTACACCACGATGACCGAATCCCCCAGGCACCAAGATCGCGTTTACCTCATGGAGAAGGTCATGTGCCTCCTGGTCGGACTTGCTCTCCAATTCCTCGCTATCAACCCAAAGAATACTTGCCTTGCACTCATGATCAATACAGGCATGATGAATGGACTCAACAATTGAAATATACGCATCACCCATTCCGACATATTTGCCGACAATCGCGATCTTAAGCTCCTTCTTAGCATGATACATTTTGTTAACCATGAGTTCCCAGGACTGCAAGTCACGGATGCCGGTGGATAGGTGAAGATAATCAATGACAATATGATCCAGCTTTTCTTTGGCAATATTCAGAGGCACTTCGTAGATCGATTTCACATTACGCAATTCAATCACCGCTTCTTTTTCGACGTCGCAAAAAAGAGCTACTTTCTCTTTGATGTTCTCTCCAAGTTTTCTTTCTGTTCGTAACACAATGATATCAGGATGAATTCCAATACTGCGAAGCTCCTTCACGCTGTGTTGAGTCGGCTTTGTTTTAAACTCTCCCGAAGACTGCAAATGTGGCACCAGGGTCATATGAATGTGTACAGAATTGTTTCGACCCAATTCCTTTCGAAACTGGCGAATCGCCTCGAGAAAGGGCAAAGACTCAATGTCGCCCACCGTTCCACCCACCTCAATGATGACCACATCACAATCCCCCACCATTCCCACCTGACGAATACGATCTTTGATTTCATTGGTGATATGGGGAATAACTTGCACGGTTCCACCCAGATAATCTCCACGCCGCTCCTTCTGGATGACTGTGTTATAGATCATTCCAGAAGTCACATTGTTAATTTTCCCAAGATTCTCATCAATAAACCGTTCATAGTGACCCAGATCAAGATCCGTTTCTGCGCCATCGTCGGTGACAAATACTTCGCCATGTTGATAAGGAGACATAGTTCCGGGATCAACATTCAAATAGGGATCCAATTTTTGGATCAATACCTTAAGACCTCGATTCTTTAAAATATTGCCCAGTGACGCCGCGGCTATTCCTTTTCCAAGTGAAGATACGACTCCTCCAGTAATAAACACATATTTAGCTTTCACGATCCTGATCCCCTCCCTGTTTGATTTCCAACCTCACTCTGGTAATACGGCGCTTCTGAACATTCAAAATAATCATTTTTACATATTCATCCTCATACACGCCACCCTTCGCAGGAAGTTTACCCAGATGTTCAACCATAAAACCTCCAATGGAGTCATAACTGTCGGCTTCGTGTATTTGCAAGGATAGTTCTTCATTAAGGTCGCTCACATTCATCAGGCCTGAAATCAGGTAAACCTGATCACTGATTTTCTTGATGTTCTCGTCCTCATCTGTATCATATTCATCCTGTATCTCACCCACAATCTCCTCGATAATGTCCTCAATGGTCACCAGCCCGCTGATCCCCCCGTACTCATCAACCACCATCGCAATATGCTTGTGCTCTTTTCTCATTTCCTTCAGGAGTTCATCAATCCGCTTGCTCTCTGGCACGAAGAAAGGGGGACGCAAAATCGTTTTAAGATAAGTGGGGCTGTCCAACTTTTCGTTATCCATGGACAGCATATCCTTGGCATAGACGAATCCGACCATATTATCCATGCGCTCTGAATACACAGGAATACGAGAGTGCCAGTGATGCTGGATTATTTTAACCACTTTCCTGGCAGGTGTTTTTTCCTCAAGAGCCACAATGGAGGTTCGTGGTGTCATGATCTCGCGCACCACAATCTCGCCAAATTCGAAAATAGAAGTCAGCATTTTTTCTTCTTCCTCTTCCAACAAGCCTTCCTGAAGCCCCATATTGATGAGAAGCTTAATTTCTTCTTCGGACACTAGTGAGTGCTTCTCCAAAGACTTTCCACGGGTGATTTTGATAAGAATAGTGGAAACAAAATTAAGAATCTCCACCAACGGGAGAAAAAGAATCGAAACATAGTAAACGGGGCGGCTGAACCATGACGCCAGCTTCTCGTTATTGCGAATCGCAATCATCTTGGGGGTAATCTCTCCGAAGATTAAAAGAAGGGTTGTCATCACGATCATCGTGATGGCACCGATCATCGTCTCACTCTTGATCCCTACAGTTGGCAACCACTGAGAAAAGATAAAGGTCGCCACAACCGATGCGAGGATATTGACCATTGTGCTTCCCAGCAGGATAGTCGTGAGCATCTTGCCTGGATGAGAAAACAGTTTTTCCACAAAGACAGCGTTAACCTTCTTTTCCGAAATAACCTTTTTTCGTTTAAGGTGCCCCAGTGAGGTAAACGCTGTTTCAGAGGCTGAGAAAAACGCAGCCAACACTACCAAACAAACAACAATCACAAGCTGAGGGGTATAAGACTGGGCTTCCATTAATGACCAACCCACTTATTATAAAATAGAAATGCCCCAATAACAATGGACGATAACGATGCCACAAGAACTGCACTGGCTGCAACATCCTTCGCCAGCTTTGCACGAAGTTTTTGCTGGCGCGTAAAGAGATCCACCGTCAGCTCGACTGCCGTATTCATTAGCTCAGCAACGATAACGAGGGATATCGTAAGGATCAATACAATCCATTCCAGGCGACCAAACCCGGACAAAGCTGCCAATACCAAAACAAGAAGTCCAGCAATCAGATGCACTTTCAGATGCCGCTCACGTATAAGGGCTATCCATAAACCAGTGAAAGCTATTCGCAAAGAATGAATGAATGTTGTCCTTTCGGGATACCGTCTTAATTCATGGCGCATCAATGTGAAATCCTTTCAAAAGAAACTGCTCAAAGTCTTGCATAACACGTCTCTTCTTGGCTGTGGGGTGGTCATATCCCAGCGCATGGGCAAACGCATGTGAAACCACCCACGCCAACTCAGCCTCAAACAATACCTCTTGTCTTTTCGCGTTTCTGCGTACGGTCTCGACTGAAATATAAACATCTCCCCATATCAGCTCCTCATTCAGGCAGAAAGTCAACACATCCGTCGCGCGATCTATCTTTCGGTAACGATGATTGATCTCGCGAATCGTCGTGTCATCCACCAGACTGATAGACAAGCTACCAGGAGGTAAAACAATTCTCGCAACAATGTATCGAATCACCTTGCGAAGGAAAAGTCCTACCTCGCCACGACCTGCGTTAAGCCTTACTGGATTCTTCACGAACACCCTCTCGTGTCGGATATTTGATCCGATTATGATATTGGCTCAAGATAACCGATGTGAAGGTGTCTTTGATTTTCTCAAGATCGGATAAAGTCAGATTCGAACAAGCCAGCTGACCATCATCGACCTTATCTTGGATAATTTTATTGACCATCGCTCTTATCTTTGATGGAACAGGCTTCTCCAGTGAACGGGCTGCGGCTTCCACACTATCCGCGCACATAATTATCGCGCTCTCTCTCGTGGATGGCTTCGGGCAATCATATCGGAATTGATCCTCTCGAACCACATCGTGGAGGGTAATTTTTAACATCTTGTGATAAAAATACACCAACAAACAGGTTCCATGATGTTCACTAATGATGGTCTGTATTTCTTCTGGCAACTTATATTTCTTTGCAATTTCAAGTCCGTCTTTTGGATGTCCGAGAATTGTTAATGCACTGAGCGTCGGCAGGGTACGATCATGCGGGTTCTCATCCTGACTTTGGTTCTCAATAAAGTACTCCGGCTTTTTCAGCTTGCCAATGTCATGATAATAAGCCGCGACACGAGCGAGCACATCATTTGCTCCAATGGCCTCTGCCCCAGCCTCAGCCATTGTTGATACCATCAGGCTGTGGTAGTACGTCCCGGGAGATTCGTGGAGCAAACGCTGCATCAGTGGATAATTAAGATCCCCATAATCCAACAGTTTTAGATCTGTGGTGATATTAAATATCTGCTCCAAATACGGAAGCATCCCCATCGCTAACATAATGGAGATAATATTGGTAAAGAAGACTTGAACGACATGAACTGCCACCAAGTTTAAAGAGTTCTGAGTCACATTGATCTCCAGTATAGCGACCAGAAAAGATGCCAGAATCGCTATATAAAAACCAACCCTTGGCAAATCTGAGCGTTTTCTGAATCGTTGAACAAAAATATTGGTAATCATCGTCATAAGCATGAGGAAAAGCACCGCTTGCGGGGTGTAGGCAAACAAAAACAACATGAGTACTGCATTAAACTGCGAAAGAAACAGCGACAACTTCTCGTAGATCAATAAACTAAACAAAAAGGTAAAAAAAGTAACGGGAATCCAGTAAGCAGGAGAAATAAATTCTGGAAATCGATCACTGTAAATCAGCATAAGGTAAATAATGCCAACGTAAACTGCCTCCAATGCGAACATGAGTACAAGCTGTCTATGGCTTGTC
This sequence comes from uncultured Candidatus Marinamargulisbacteria bacterium, assembly GCA_964358175.1. Taxonomy (GTDB): domain Bacteria; phylum Margulisbacteria; class Riflemargulisbacteria; order GWF2-35-9; family GWF2-35-9; genus CAYHOI01. The sequence goes on from CAYHOI010000016.1 coordinate 11,796, forward strand.
CCTACATAATAGGTCATTCTGCGTTCAATAATAATCATAAAGAAAATAACCCCAATCGTCGCAACAAAAAGCTTCATCCAGTTGACCTCCTTCTGGTAAAGCCCTAATGCCTCCAAAATTTCCAAATGGACAATCGTAATGGTGTCCCCCTTAAACAGAATAGGTTGCCCCTTCTTTACCAAGGTTGACTGCCGAATAAAATTTCGTTTTAGGGTATCAATTTGAGCGGTCGTTGCTTCATCATCATACATCAAGTTGATCTTCACCGCATTTCTGAGGATATCGATCACAGCAGGGTGAAGGCTTCCCAGAATCGATGTTTCACGGACTCGACTTGCCATCATTTTCTCCCGATCTGAATCCCTATAGAGTCCCTCAGCGTAAAGCTGCTTCATCATCAACTCAATCACATGTGTCAGAGAAGTTAGATTCGATGAATTAAGCGTTCTCAACTGGCTCAAAGTTTCAGGGGACACAGCGAGAGGTAAGGGTGGAGTAACGTTTCCCTGTCTTATTTTGTTCATGAGGGACACTAGCTGGGACAAACTATCTTCCTCAAGACGATTGTTCCGTAAATAAACCGGCCTTAGTTCCATAATTCGCTGCTGCAAAATTCGATCTGAAATGAGTTTATCCTGAAGCGTCTCGACTTGGATTTGTTTGGGGCTAAATAAGGTAACCGAACTCCTCATCCCCACCTTAAGTCCTGCGTTTCTCGGCAAATACAGCAGAGTCACCAAGAAGACAACGAACACAGTAAAACATAAATAGGTCAACCATTTCACATTGGTAAAGATGCTCAAGAAAGAAAGCTTCATCTGTTTATTATTCAACTTTAGCTCCCAACAGCCTTAGTTTCCGAACAATATGATCATACCCGCGTTGAATATGATGAATGTTGTATAAGATTGTCTCGCCATCTGCAGCAAGTGCCGCAAGCAAAAGTGCTGCTCCTCCGCGCAAGTCCATCATTTTGACAGCTGTCCCTGAAAGATGATCTACGCCATGAATCGTTGCCTTGCTACCCGTCACATCAATCATTGCTCCCATCCGCTTTAACTCCATGACATGCATATATCGATTTTCAAAGATATTCTCAATCATAACACTTTTCTTTTGGTTAATTAAGGCAAGCACTGCCATCAAAATAGCTTGATTATCCGTCGAAAAACCGGGGAAGGGTTCTGTTTTGACGGTTACTCCCTTGAGAGCCTTGCCATCGGTTTGAATCCGAACGGTACGAGGATCCATGATGGTCAACTTAAATCCAACCCTCATTAGAATCTGAATAATATCCTGAATATGTTCCACATTAACCTGTTCAAGAATCACATCTCCTCTTGTAATCGCAGCTACACAAAGAAAGGTCGCCGCTTCGATTCGATCTGGAATCACGGTATACTCAATCGCGTTCAACTGGTTTACGCCCTCAATTCGAAGGGTGTCGGTTCCCGCACCTTCAATCTTGGCTCCCGCTTGGTTCAGAAAATTGGCAAGGTCCTCTATCTCCGGTTCACGTGCTACATTCTTCAAAATAGAAACCCCCTGCGCAAGTGAAGCCATCATCATGAGATTCTCCGTTGCCCCAACGCTTGGAAATTCAAGATTATACCTGGAACCTCGAATCGGCCCATCGGATTTAAGAATGACAAACCCATGCTCCACTCGTATATCAATACCAAAGGCTCGAAACCCCTTCAGATGAATATCCACGGGACGAGATCCGATCGCACATCCACCCGGATAGGGAACCTTCGCAAACCCCACCCTCGCCAAAATAGGCCCTGAAACTAGAAAAGAAGCCCGCATATTGGTAATCAGCTCATAGGGTGCAATATGGCGAATATCCCGAGTTCCCCAAACGTGTACGACATGATTGCTAAATTCGGCCTTCAGCCCCAAACTTCGCAATAGGCGAATCGTCGTAACAATATCCGTTAGCTCAGGAACATTGGCAATCTTGCTCTCACCGTTCAGCAGAAGCGTCGAAATCAAAATAGGCAAAGCTGCATTTTTAGACCCGCTGATAGCGACCGATCCACATAGGATATTCGGTCCGCAAACCGTCAACTTAGACATAGGGAGGTGGCCCTGATTTTGCCCTTCTTCGCGCAACGAAGAAATCAATACCCACCATTATGAGAATCCCCAGTAGCGTCCCGATTCCAAGCCCTATGAACGAACGGTACAACGAGATCAGAGGCTCAGAATGAATGTGGCAAAAAGTATTAATAACCGACACACTAACCAACGCAGAGAGTATCCAAAGTCCTTTCTTCTGATTCATTGATAGTCCCACACGATATCCGTACATCAAAAACAGAACCAGTAATGGGTAGGCGATCACTATTTCCTTGGTGCGTGGCCGGATCATAAACAAGGACTCCAGCCCTGATCGAAATGCAATTTCTGACTGTCCGACAGCGATAAGTCCACCATTACCCGTTCTCATAACATAGAATACGCCAGCACCCAGAACCAGAAGCCCCCCGATCAACACACGAATTGTAATCGGGTGTGACAAAGCTCTCATAATGATAAAAGCAGTATATCTCAATCGACCGGGCTTAATATAGGCATAGGCTACTAAAATGAAAAACGGAAGCGTCATCGCCAGTTTGACACCAGAAAAAACCGTTAACCCCCAAAAATAAGTCGAAGTAAAAAGAAGATTATGAATCAGAATTCCAGCACAAATACTAAAGAAAAAGACTCGGCCTATTCCCCTGTAAAGATATTTAAAATCTCGTTTCACATGAGGTTCGTTGATATATTCTTCCAAATAAATCCAAATAAGGACGGGGGCACAGACGGCAATCGTCAGTGCTGCCAATGACATCACTTGCCATAATCGCCCAACCACACTCCCGCAAATAAACAGCGTAGCGACTCCAACACCACTCCAAAGTAGCGATGACACACCGAGGGATCGAATGAATACACGCATGAATATCCACCCCAATATCCAGGCGGACGCGATGGATAAAAAAGAAAAAATAGAACCCGTGAAGTCTCTATATGGACTCTTCTCAATGGGTTCTACCCTAAACCCTCTCGACAACAATCCTTTTTTGATTTTCGCAATGACGCCCGCATTGAACTGAAACAGATTCGGAACCCCTAACCCCGTATACGGCTCGATCACAATCACACGATTATTTCTCTCCACCACCGCTCGTATAGCTCGTTTAACCGAAACGGCTTCAGATCCGGTCAATACATCCAGATGGTGGAATCGAAGTATTTGCGTCGGGGTTATAACCTGTCGAATCCCTCTTGGAAGCGATGTAAGCTCCTCAAAGCCTATCAACTTATGAACTTCCTTAAACCGCATTTGTACCAATTTGCTCATCTCGGGTTGGCCTATCGCCTCATCTCCCAGAAGCAGAATGATTTGGTTGCCAAAGTCTGAGAGTCTTGAAATCTTATAGCTGTACTGCTCATCGCCGAACTCTGGGTGATTCTGAAAGGCAGGGATAACCGCATAACCAACTTCATTGATCGCAATGGCCTTGTCAACATTAATGTCGAGCGGGATATCCAGAACATCTTCTTCCTTTGCAGCCACCTCCAATGTTTCCCAACCCAGATCCTTCACTCTTTTACTGCCCAATTTAAGTTCTAGAATCGTCTTAACCAAATCAAAGATCAAGCTGTCATCAACCACCAAATAACAAAACTGGGCAGAAATGGTATAGTTACGTGGAATTCTGGAATACAGCAAGTTGTTTGCACGAGGTAAAATCCGATTATCGTTTAGCAGACTACTTCCTTTGATAAGGGTCACTTTTCCTTCGGCTTGAAGGCTACGCAGTGTCTCTTCGTGAAGCACAATCGAGGTCAGACCCATGTTCTTCAAAGCCAGCATAATTTCTCGCCGTCCATATCCGGTAACTTGACTCAAATTGTCGATACCTTGGTAGGAATATGCGAGTTCGACGGTCTTATTGTTTCGCTCTGCGAACTGTCTTTGAGCCAATGGAATCAGGCCAATGAGAACCAAAACACCCACCACTATCAGCAAGCGACGGATAAGGGGTTGGCTGAACATGCTCCTCATCGTAACGAGTCCTGTTTAAAATGTAAATATGCCTCGATAAAGCCACTAATCTCTCCATCCATCACCGCCTGAACATTGGTCTGCTCATAATTCGTACGATGATCCTTGACCAGGGTATAGGGATGGAACACGTACGAGCGGATCTGGTTTCCCCAGCTAATTTCGCGATTGCTCTCTGCAACAGAACTCATTCGCTCCTTCTTTTGTTCCTGTGCGAGACGCACAAGCTTGGAGAGGAGAACCATCATGGCTTTCTCCTTATTTTGAGCCTGGGACCTCTGGTTTTGACACTGCACGACGATCCCAGTTTCCAAATGGGTTAACCGAACCGCTGAGTCAGTCTTATTAATATGCTGTCCGCCTGCCCCGCTGGCTCGATACGTATCCACACGAATGTCCTCTGGTCGAATCGCTACCTCGTTGGACTCCTCTATTTCGGGAATCACGTCCACAGAAGCAAACGAGGTCTGACGTTTGTGATTAGCATTGAAAGGGGACAAGCGGACAAGCCGATGAATTCCATGCTCCGATTTAAGCAAGCCATAGGCATTTTCTCCATGAACAGCCATGGTAACGCTCTTGAGTCCTGCTTCTTCACCTTCGGATATATCAAGTATTTCATATGTAAATTCTTTCCTCTCAATCCAGCGTATCATCATTCGAAGAAGCATTTGTGCCCAATCTTGTGCATCCGTTCCTCCGGCACCCGCATTAATGGTTAGAAGAACATCATTTCCATCATAAGGCCCCGAAAGTAAGGTTCGAAGTTCCATGGCTCGATACTGTGCTTCCACCCGATCAAAATAGGTCTTCACCTCTTTTTCCAAGGTGGAATCCTGCAGGAGCATCAGCTCTCGCATGTACTCAATATCCGTTGTAAGCTGAGCATACTCTTCCAGAACAGTGTTAATTGATTTTAGTTTCTTATTGAGCATCGAGACTCTATGCTGATCTGACCATGTTTGTTCATGGGCAAGCTGAGCCTGAATGTGTTGTCGTTCGCGATCTAATTGATCACGGTCAAAGATAGTCTCCGAGAGTCTTTATCTTGCCGTAAAGAGCCTCGATTTGCGGGTTAAAATCTTCATACATCATGTTGGTGAAAATATCATCCGAGGATTGCTGAACTTTGTCAATTAGGTGAACGAGGGAACTTGTCCCAAAAAATGGACTTTATAGCAGATTATTATCCAAATATCGATTTATATCCAACGATCCATGAAAAACACCTAAAATATCGATATGATTGTTTTCCTTCACAAGATAGGCTATTCGATAATGTCCATAGAGTAAAACTCTTGCTTCTTCTTTAAATCCAAATAATCTCTGACCAGAAAGCGGAAAGGTGTTTAAAATGTCGACCTGCCGATAAATCCCTTGAATAATCTTCAATGCAATTTTTGCATCATCTTTTGCAATATAATCATAAATGTCTTTGAGCCAAAGAACAGATTCTCGCGTCCACTTTATTTTTTCCATGATTTTATGGTGTGTCCCATTTCTAAGTGTGATACAGTATTGCCAGCTTCAGAATCCTCTAATCCCTTTATGACCATTCTATGAAAAGCTAATTCTTTTAATATTTCATGATATGAACTATCGTCGGGTTGATTTTTTATGGTATTTATCATGATCTCTTTGGCTATCATCATTTGTTACACCTCCAAACATTTTATTATACTTCATATGTTTACGTGGAACATATACAGAAAATTATAGCACACCCAAAAACCTAATATACTGAAAAAGAATAACGCGAAGGAATCAAGGGGGATGCGTATACCACATCGCCCCCCTGAACAAACCCTTTTAGACCTTAAAGGCCTCAAGCTGAACCTTCGTCTGCTCCGCAATATCGGACAAGTTCACCATAATATTACCTAGTTCAGCTGCCGCTGACGCATTCCCCTCACCAAGGTTCCTCAATTTGCCAACGTCATCATTCACCTCTTGCATCGACGCAGCCGATTCTTCCATCGCAGCGGCAATTCGTGCCAGCATTTCATCTGTGGTCGTCGCTGAACCGATCACCTTTTTCATCCCCGTGCCCACATCCGACGATACGGACACGCCCTGCTCAACGGCTGTCACCGCCTGGCTGACCAACTCACTGATTTCAAGCGCGGATGACGCAGACGATTCAGCAAGCTTTCGAACCTCCTCCGCGACCACTGCGAATCCTTTTCCGCTCTCACCCGCTCTCGCGGCCTCAATCGCTGCGTTGAGAGACAGAAGATTGGTTTGACTCGCGATCCCGCTGATCACTTTGGTAATGGATGAGATCTTTTGGCTGTTCTCCTCAATCTTCTTCATCACTTCGCTCATTCTGTCCATATCCGCCGAACTCTTACCAATAATTTCGGCCGTCTCTCTCGCACTTTGACTTGCCATCTCCGTATTTTTCCCGACTTCTACCACTGCGCCTGTTGTCTGTGTAATGGCGGAAAGAATACTTTCGATATAGGTCAACTGCTCCCCAGAGCTAGCCTTTACCTGATCCACAGATGCACTGCTCTCATGAGTCGCAGCTGCCACTTGTGAGGCTCCCAAGTCAATATCTTTAATGGTCTTAGAGAGTTCCTGCACGGTACGGTTGATATTGCTCTTGAGTTGATCCAGCTGTCCACGAGCTTCTACCGACACTCTCTTGCTCAGATCATTGCTTGCCATCGCCGAAACGATATTGTTGATATTGGCCACAATTGCCTCCAACGACGCCAGTGCGCTATTGACGGGAGCCACAATGACATCAAAAGCCTGAAGAGACATCCTCTTGTCAAAGTTTCCCTCATTCAAAGCGGACATGGCGTCCGAAAGTTCCTGCATCGAAAAGCGAAGGGTCTTTAACGAAGCATTAATGTTGCTCTTGAGCGCACCCAGATCACCTTTAAGATCCACTTCAACCTGGTGGGAGAAATCCCCCTCAGCCACCTTGCTCATCACACGGGTAATATCTTTGATCGCATTCTGACTCATTTGAATCAACGAGTTAAAGGCCGTGCCGATTTTGCCAACTTCATCATCACGCTCTACCTTAACCCGCTTGGAAAAGTCACCCGTTTGCTCAATATCCAGCACTGCTTTGACCATTTTATCCAGAGAACCAATAACCAATGTAAACATTCGACGCCCGATGAAAGCAAGAATCAGAAGGATGGTTACACCCGCTACAATATTGACCAAAATGGTCAGATTAATCAACTGGGTAATTCCCTTAACACCTCGCTCCTGAGAGAGGGCAGAAATTGTAATATTTTGTTTACCTTGAGCGGTCAATGCAGCTACTTTGGAGACCATGTCTGCCTGTAGACCCTGTACTTCTTGTTTAATATTGAACTCTCCTTGTTTTGAATCCACGATACCACCACTCATCAAAAGCTGACCATTAACGCCCTTTATCAGCGCAACGGTTTTATTGAAAATGGTGACAGCCTCTTTATCGTCAAATTTAACCAACTGTCCCTCTAGGACTTTTATCGTAGCGTTCAAACGAGCAAAGGTTGAAACAATCTGACCTCGAATACGACCAAGTTCGTCCGATGAAGTCGCCGAGAAAATCTGGGCAGTCAAACTATCGATCATTTTGGCCGATACCCCTAATTGGTAGCTACTCATCACGACACCCGTTGCCTCTTTTGAAGACCCCAAGCTTTCATCCTGTGATTGCTTAGCATTCGCAGCTTCGATAGAAATCCCTGGCAGCTTTTCTGAGATCGCATCTTTTATCGATACAAAATGACCTTTCACCTCGGCAGTAAGTCGTTGAATGTTCTCTCTTTTTTCAGCATCTTCAGCTTCAAGCAAGGCTTCCTTGAGCAAAATAATCTGTTTCCACTTGACCTGTGCGTCATTCAGATCGGACTGCATTCCAGGAATCTCCCCTACGCCTTGAAACTTAAGCATCTTACTCATATTGCTATTGACTTTCCCTTTGAGTGAATTGGCTTTACTTTTTTCTGCCGCAGCTTCGAAAGCAACCACATCTCCAGCTACCTGTTCACATCGCCCTCTAATGGCATCAAACTCTGTTTTTTTGGTTTGCAAGTCACCAGCTTTTTTATAGAAATCACTGAAGGAGGATGAATAATTTCCTTCCAGGGTATTCATATTCGAATTGAGCACCTTCAACTGAGCCTCAACACCTGCGAGCGATCTCATAATATTTTGACGTGCACCATTCATCGATTCTTCAGACTTCAAACGTCTTTCCGTAATCGGAATTACTTTTTGCGCGATCTCCCCCAATTGAAACGTAACGCTTTCTCTTTTTCCTGCCAATTTCGCCAGCTCATCCTCTTTTATTTTTAAATGATCCTGAGCTTGTTGAAGCTCCGATTTCTGCTCACCCATACGTGAGGCCTCCACGGTACCGAATTCTAGGATTTCCTTCACCACTTGCTCCGTCGCAAGCTGGTATTCCACGGTCTTCATCTGATAGGGTGCTGTTGTTTTCAGTAAAAGTTGCATCCTCAGCTGAATAAATAGCGTTCCTGCCACACTGAGAATAATCAGTGCTGAAAGAATCACCCCCAGAATAAGCCCCCAACTGAGTAACTGCGCCTTAATTGTCTTTTGCATTCTTCTTCCTCCTTCAAAAAATTAATCTCAAGGACATCTTACGTGACAAAGTGGAACTTGATCAATACTTTTTGATTTTTTTTATGAATTGTTTTCTCACCTTACGCAGTGACTTAAATTCCATTCAAATTCCGCCTCTCTCTGTCGCTTTGCGACATCTCTCTCCGTTTACGGAGAAAGAAAACCTCCTTGTAGAGGCCTTCTCCACGGGTGGAGAGGGCTGTCCGAAGGACTGGGTGAGGCGAAAGCGGGTGGAGTAAGGTGAGTCCATTATTAGAATTGCTGACTGCGTAAGGTGAGTTATTTTTGTAGGGAAAGATTGTGGAGCGCAAAAAACAAACCCCATTCATGCACTCTTCTGAGTACATGAATGGGCATCAAAACCTTACTTCGCTGCTGAAATCAGAAACTTAATGGACTCATCATCCGCCTTTTTGAGACCATTGATGACATTCGTGATTTTCAAGAACCATGTCTGTGAATTTACGCCAAAGTCCCCAGTCGCGGCCTTAGCGATGATCGCGACTCTCATTTTCTTGACTTCCGTCATATCCGGACCATCCAGAGTTTCTTTAACAATTCTCATAGCTTCTTTGCTTGCGTTTGGATTCGCATTAAAATCGGCTATGGATGTTTTCTGGGCGTCTAGTATCTTGTTCCACGCTGTCATCGTCGCCTCGTCGATAGGCTTATTGAGTCCCAGCATCCCCAGCACAAACGCACGACCTCTCCCAAAATTCTCCTTCGCAGTAACTAGGCTCACGTGAGCCGCTACTGAACCTGCCAGAGTGGCATCACTAATCGTCTTTGCAACATCTTCTCTGATGATACGAATCCATTCAGCATTGGCTTCTGAAAATTTCGCATTGGAATCCTTGGCAAGAATTGAAAAATCATCGACCTTGTCGCGATTCGCGATCATTTCATCCATGATCTTGGCTGACTTCTCAGAAAGTTCAATGCCGGATTCTTCCGCGCTTGCCTTCACTTTGTCATAAGCGGTATCCACGAAATCTCTCTGCTCGGTGAGTAGCTGAGGCTTGACCTTGTCCCCAATCGTCTTGGCGGAAACACCACGTTCCAGCTGAAGACCATGCACCAATCCGTCAATAGCTGAGATCAACTTCACTTTTGAGGTATTGCTCGCGCAAAACGAGAAACTCATCAGCGTGCTTACGGCCATAAAGACCAGCAAGCCTTTCTTCATTAATTGTTTAATATTCATTCTATCCTCCTTATGATTTTCTCAAAAACATCCTGCCATTATTTTCTATTCTCACCCCCTTGACGTATTCCCTTCAATTTTTCGTCCAATTACTATTGTTACCCGATATTCATCAATTTTGCAACGTGTTTTGAGAAAATTTATTCATGGCATAAAGAAGAATTCCAGACGAGACTGAAACATTAAGCGACTCCATTTCAGGAAAATGCTCGATTCGCAAAAAAACATCCGAAAGGGCTTCGATCTGCGGGCTGACACCCTGTGCCTCACTTCCTAATACCAGACAAAACAGAGACGGAAACTTAAACTGACTGACCTCCTGCGCCTCTCTGGGACGAGTACTCAGGATCGGCATTTTAGCTTTTAACTTGGCAAAAAGCGATCGATCTTTATCGTGGAACAGATTCACTTTGAAAATAGCATCCTTCATCGCACTAATGGCTTTGGGATTATAGACATCGACGCAATCCTCATCAACCACAATATTCTTCATTCTAAAGGCAAGAGCCGTTCGAAAGATGGTGCCAAGGTTTCCTGGATCGCTGATCCCATTCAGATAGAGAACGGCTCCCTCGGGTTCAAATCGCTGAGAGGATTTAGGATAAACCGCATAAATTCCAGAGGGGGTGTCCTGCGTCGAGAGGCTTCGGCTTACGGCTACACTGACGATGTGGGTCTTGCTGACTGTTGCAAGGATCTGCTCGATTCGTGGATCTTTTTTTTCAATCCATTCCTCACTCACAAATAATTCAGTCGGACAAAACCCTTCCCTCACCGCAGAATCTATGGTGATCAGATTCTCGACCATGAACTTGCCCAGAATATCTCGAAATTTCCGATGGTGTAATTTTCGAAAACTTTTTACCGATTCATTATCCTTGCTCAGGATCATTTTCGAAATCCTCAACGGGGTCTATAGTTTGAGCCTCTCTGATTCCTCCAGGGAGTCGAAGGACGATTGCCCTGGTACGAAGGCGCAGGAGAAACAGACAAGTCTGCCCCGGCGTCAAACCCTTTGCTTTCTTTTTCCATCGCAATTTTCATGAGCGCAGCGGCAATATCGAGAGAAGAATAATCCTCTTCCATCATGACTTCAACCTCAGCGATGAACTTGCCCAAATGGCCGGCCGTTATGGTCTCTCTGATCTTACTGCAAAAGACCGCGAGGCGGGTCGCTTCTACTTCATCCAGCGTCGGTAATGCCAAACGTTGTATCTGAACGCCCTGGTTTCGCTCAATGCGCTTGAGCTGAGTGAACTCTCGTCCCGTGACAAAGGAAAAAGCCATTCCGGATTGTCCCGCACGAGCTGTTCGTCCGGTTCGGTGAATGTAATCTTCGTCATCTCTGGGTAAATCATAATTAAAAACGGCCTCAATGCCTTTTACGTCAATGCCTCTGCCGGCCACATCAGTGGCGACCAAAATCTCAACCGTACCTTTTCGAAATCCATTCATCACCTTGTCCCGTATAGTCTGGCTCATGTCTCCATGCAACCCATCGGCAAAAAATCCCCGTCCCTTCAGAGTTTCCACGAGGTAATCCACCTGGCTTTTGGTATTACAAAAGACCAACGCCAGCTTAATGCTGTGCAAATCCAGCAAACGCGCCAACACTTCAGGCTTGCTTCGCTCAGACACTTCCAGATACATCTGCTTGATTTTGGGAGTACTCAGCTTCTTCTGAATAACATTAACCAATACAGGCTCGCGCTGGAACTTTTTCGTAATATCCAGAATCTGCCGAGCCATTGTGGCGGAGAAAAGAATCGTCTGACGGTCTGCTGGCGTCTGGCTGAGAATCTCTTTGATATCGTCCAGAAAACCCATATCGAGCATTTCGTCTGCCTCATCCAGAACAACCATCTTCAGAGTTCCCACCTTCAGCGACTTGCGTCGCAGATGATCCATCGTCCGGCCTGGTGTGCCCACAACGACTTGAGGGTGATTGGTGAGAAGTCGCAGTTGGCGATCAATTGGTTGCCCCCCATAGACAGGGACAACGCTAAACCCAGGAAGATACTTCAGTAGCTTCTGAAATGCCTCAGCCACCTGTACCACAAGCTCTCGCGTCGGGCAAAGCACCAAAGCCTGGGTTTCTCGCTTCTGAGCCGTTAGTCGCTCGATCACAGGGATAGCAAATGCGGCTGTTTTACCAGAGCCGGTCTCGGCCTGACCCACCAAATCTGAACCTTTGAGTAGAATAGGGATGGCCTCAGACTGGATCGGAGACGCTTCTTCAAAGCCAAGGTCACGGATTGCTTTTAAAACATTTTCGGACAAATTCAATTCTGAAAACAGCTTCTTATTCATAAACGGGGTTCCTCACATTCATCATTTTTATTTCGCAGAAAACTCATTGTCCTCTGATTTGGTGGATTTGGCAATCAACAAGAATTGGCAGCCACGAATCTGTACAGTTTTATATATTGACATATAAAACTGTACAGACTATCCTGGGAAAATATGATCCAGCGAGCAATAAGCAGTAGTGTATTAACGGATGCGGGGAAATACCCCGTCATCTCCCTCGTGGGTTGTCGTCAATCAGGAAAAACTACACTTGCAAAAATGCTGTTTTCCGAAAAGCGATATACCAACTTAGAAAATCCGGAAGATCGGGAGTATGCTTTAAGTGATCCAAAAAGTTTTCTCACTCAATCCTCAACGGGTATGATCATTGATGAGGCGCAAACCGTGCCAGAACTCTTTTCATATATTCAAGTTATTTCAGATGAAATCAATAAGCCTGGATACTATATTCTAACGGGCTCAAACAATTTCAGCCTCATGGAGTCTATTTCTCAGTCTTTGGCAGGACGTATTAGCAATTTTACGCTACTACCCTTCAGCAAAGCGGAAATCGATAATACCCCGTTGCAAATGCATTCGCTACCGGAACACATCATAAAAGGGTTTTTCCCTCGTCTACATCAGGAGCACATTGAACCCAACGGATTTTATCTAAATTACGTCCAGACCTATCTTGAACGGGATGTTCGAAAGATCAAAAACATTACCAATCTTTCAACGTTTCAACGGTTCATTACTTTATGTGCCGGAAGAGTTGGTCAACTCCTAAACATTTCCAGCCTGGCAGATGATTGCGATATCAGCTTTCACACAGCGGCTTCTTGGTTATCCCTTCTTGAAACCAGCTACATTATCTATTTACTAAAACCGTACCATAAGAGCTTCAATAAACGCTTGACCAAGATGCCTAAACTCTATTTTTATGATACAGGATTGCTGTGTACTCTGTTAAAAGTCCACAATGAAGATACGCTTAACACACACCCATTCAAGGGGAATATCTTTGAAAACTTCATTATCTCCGAATTAACAAAGTGGAAATATCATGGCTCCCGAATTTATGACCTTTACTTCTGGCGCGATAATCACGGTTTAGAAGTAGATTGTATCCTCGAAATTGATCATTCGCGCCAAATACCAATAGAAATAAAATCGAGTAGCACTATTAAATCGGAGCATTTTAAGTCTATCGAAAAATACAACATCCTTTCTTCTCAATCCCCGGTTCACTCCCATTTAATTTATGGCGGGGAAGCAAATCAAACAAGAAGTATCTGCAACGTCAATTCATGGAGAGTAGTAGGAACTAACATTAAAACCTTGTTTGAATGATATACTCTACTAAAATTGGTTTTCGGTTTTGCAACTCCTCGCTTACTTACGCACA
>CAYHOI010000017.1:0-24668 GCA_964358175.1 uncultured Candidatus Marinamargulisbacteria bacterium
TCCGGCTACCGGCTAGTCTAGCAATTATTGAAATGAAATAGGTGTTTTCTCTCAGGCTCTAGATAGTATTTCTTGGATGATATCTGTAATCAGCTCACCATGTCTTTCCCAGCTCTAACTAGATTCTTTGTCGTGGTTCATAGCATATTCGAAACCTTCTGGTTCTGTTGATGTCCGTGTATAAAAATTGTCGAGAATATATTTTACTTTTTCAGCTAACTCATCAAGGGAGATGGATTCGTTCAGCTCATCACAATAAGCGCATTTTCGCCTAACATCCTTCGACTGAATCTCATTTTTGAGAAAGGATTCCCCAATACATTCACAACAAATATACTTCGGGTCCTCGTCATCCGTCATTTTACTTCGACATTAACAGGCTGGTCAGTAATATTGTTCTTCAACTTATGTGGCGTCTGGTCAATAGTTTTCATTGACTTGTTGTCCTTATCGATTTCAAATTGTCCTTCTCCAGCAAGTATACCTTTTTTAGCAAGTTGATACGCCCACCAGGGAATTTGCGGAGAAGCACGATTTAATCTATTTTTTTGCTCAGAAAACTGTTTTATTTTTTCGCTTAGGGTCAGTTCAGTGTTATCTGATGACCGGCAATCGATAGTTCGGAATATTCTAATGTCATTTAAAAGTGCATCGTAACTATTACCAGCTTGAAGAAAGGTACTTGCTCTTTCATTTGGGTTAAGAAAAGTCATAACTGCGGAGAGTATCGTTGCCAAGACTGAAAATATCGTCGCAAAAAATTTATTGTCATTAATTATTGAAGTACCAACTAAAGCGGCGATAACAACCATTGGTATTCCTATAAACAAATGAGACTTAGACCAAAAGTAAGATGCAGAAAAATGTCCTTTTGAGGAAAATAAGGCTGCTTCCTCCATACGAAAACACTCTTTGATAATTTCAGTTTTAGCAATACTATCTACATGTTCTGTTGTTTGTTGCATCTTATCCATATTACCTGTAAGCAGGGAAATAATCTCCAAATATTTTTTGCCATTTCCCAAACGCATGTTCTGTATAGCCTTTGGATTCAAAACCTTCAGCCTCCAAAGCAGTATTATAAGCATTTTGGAGCTTCGTTATTGCTGCGTTAATCTTTTCCTGGGTATTTAAATAACCCCCGATATCGCCTCCGTAACCAGCAGGATCAAGATTCTTTTGTACAATTAGGCCAGCCGCTTTCCCAAAATAATATCTTACACCTGAAGGGAAGCTGGAAATTCTTACGTTTTCTAGAATTGACAGGACCAACACCTCAAGATGAAAAGACCGAAAAAAACTGCTATGACTTTTATTCCAGGCTTTTATCATTTTGATAAGAGGAATTAAGTCCCCGTTGTGTGCTTGGTTAGAGGAGCTAACAAGTTCGACATGCTTTTTAGGATCTGTAGAAATCCAGGCTTGAGTGATAGAGCATGGAATCAAAAAACCTCCACCTTGACGGTAAAAAGCTGGTACAACGTCCACTTGAAAATCGTTAAAAATAATTGTGACTGCCTGTCCGTTCCTGCTGATATCGGGGGTTTGAGTATAGGTTTTTTTAAGAGTTCTTTTAACTAGGTCAAGTAGTCCGGCCGGTCCGCCATTTTGGCCATTGTAGTTATAAAAATACTTATCATCTAATACGGCAAAAATATCGACATCTGCTTCTTTTAACGGTGCTATCATTGTGTTTCTTGCATAGGAGCCTGTTAAAAAAGTTTCGTTCACAGCAAGTCCGTTATCTAAGGCTGATCGGACAGCAGCTTGCCTGGTTGCAGTAGTTTCTTTCTGCAAAGTGGTTATCTCAACATTGCTTTTAAGTGTTTGGAAAGCCTGTTGTATCGTAGTAACCAACTTTACTCCACATCCTCACTTAACCCCAAATCTCGCAACCCAGACTTGAGTTCTTCAATTTCATACTCTTGAACCAAGTCTGGTTTAGAAAATGACAGGTCAACATTGACCGTTAAATCGCCTTTGTTAACTAATTTAGATAAGACTTTTAAATAAAACTGATTCCATTTCTGCGGGGCTATTGAGCCTTTCCAACTTATTGTACTAGGCTGTTCCGCACCTTCTTCAGGGCGTGGCAGTGGTTCTGCACTTTTCTCAAGGACATGTACTCTTGCGTTACTTGTTTGGCTATCAAACTGTGCGGCAATCAAATAACTGCCCGTTATTTTTCCTGTCGAAAATAGGCCGTTAGCATTTATGGTGCCACCTTCCGTTTCCCATACTACAGAACTCGTTGGATAGGTTTGTCCAAATTGATCGAAACCCGTTACTTGAAATTGATATTCCTGTCCAGGGTTCAAGTGGATCTCCGCAGGGGTTACTTTGAGGTATTGTAACTTGGGTGGTTCAATATGCTTTTGGGCTTCTGACGCCGTGATAATAGAATACTCTTCACTGATCTCGACTTCATCCGCTCTTAGCATTTGATTAAAGCAGAAAGGTTCATAATGCCCGTCCTGAGCTTTGCCAACATAAGCAAATTGACCAGTAGTCACACCTTTAGCGATTGTGTCTCGAATGATCAAAGGATTTAAGATTCTCGAAAGCAAGGGAGAGGCAAAAAAAGCATCTCTAATAGATTTTGTTGACCATTCCGTAAAAGCAGGCGGCCAATGTTTTAAAAGATAATTTGGACTAACGGCATCTGTAATTTCTTCATCTTGTCTTAAACGATTTACAATAAATGCTGTCAACGAGTCGGAAGCACTCGAATGTACCAGTCCTAAATCAACGATTTTAATAGCATTATCTTTCCCGAGAAAGGCCACTCGTCGATAATTGCTCCAAATGGACTCGTTCAGATCTCGTTCTGACCGCTTTAGGCTTTCAGAGAGATTACGTCGCTGAGTATCGTCCAGCTGGTCTGACTCGTTATCTTGAATATCTTTCCACGCCAAAAGCTTCCTTGCTTCGTCAGTTATCGCATAGGTATCTGAGGGTAGAATCCATATTAGGGCTGATTTAAAAATACGCCCGGAACTACCATTCTCTGCTGTCGTTTTTTTAATAAAGTCCTGACACTCCTCGTCACTACCAAATTGGTTTGGCGCCAAGACGACAAAGGTTAAAACAGGTCTGTCGGGTAGTTGGTTACTCTTTTCTACAAAGAAATACCTTTCCGTGCCTTCTCTGGGCTTAAAGATTTTTTGAACGGTTTCTTTGACTATTGATTGAATCCGATCCGAGGTAATATTTGCTAAACGATCCGCCAGAATTTTATTCAGATTGGGTGCAACGCTAAATTTAAACTTGTTTCCCTCAGCAACAAGATAATAACAACTGGAAATCAAGTTATCAATTACCGTGTCGATATGTCCAAGCTCTAGCTCAGGTTCACCAACAGCCAGACGTATTTCTGGTATTGTCGCTGTTTTTTGTTGTTGACCGCCAACAGACTCAAAGAAAATACTTACGGCCACTTTTTGATGAAGTTTGTTCTTGCGGATTTCTTCAATGCCTTGTTTATCCAAACGTTCAGCAAGTGCACCTTTTTTACCTTTAATGTCGGTTGTAAGGGCTGTTTCCAAACGATCTTCGCCCAGTTGTTCGAAAGCAGCCCGTCGAAACAAAGAATCATCAACTGGCGCGGTTCCCAAAGCAATCAGATATTCTTTTGAGCTATTTTTGTAACCATCTTGATAAACGATGGATACCCATTGAGCCAGTAATCTTAAGATGCCTCTGGTCTGTTGAAAACGTGGCAAGGATTGCCATTTTCGTTCAAAAACAGAGAGGGTTATCGGATGGAAGGGATAGGTCTGTTCAAACATTTTCTTTGCATTATCAAAAGGGAACCAACTTGGTAACTGCTCTTTGTGTTCTATGGCCCACTGAGCATAATAATCACAAACGGCTAAAGCATCGGAGTTTAGCTGTATCGTGCCATCATGCTTAATTGCCTGTCCATCCCATTCAAACAGCCGTCTACGAATAATTTCAGCTGTTTCATGCTCCGAGGAAATGACGATTGCTTTTCCCAAACGATCTAATAATTTCTTAATACGATCAAAATCTCCTCTATCTTCCACGGTCATTTCCAGTTCCGAAGCAGGGATTGATACAACCAGCACGGTATTCTTCTCACCCCGAACCACTTCAGATAGATTTTGCAAAAAATGATAAAACTGTGCCCCGTACCCCGTATGACGATTCCGACTGACATAATTCATAACTTCATCCATAAGGATTAAACAAGGCTTACCACCCTGTATCAGTTTTCGAAGCACATCGCCACCAGGGGAGATCCCTTTTTCTTCGTGTTCTTTGACGAGATTAAACCCGTCTTGTCCTTTTAGACACCAGGCTAATTCGCCCCAAGGTGTTTTACGTAGAGGGGTTCCGTCACTTCCGCCACGGCCCTGAATTGAATCAAACTCCGTACCTACGAAGACTGCTACATTGGCTTCAGGAACCGTATTGATTTCTGCTTGTTTTAGTAAAGATTTAACTCCTGGCCAATGGGACGCCTCTTTGTGTCCATTTTTTGCCAAATGATAAAGCAGCGTCAGAGTATGTGTTTTACCGCCACCAAATTGCGTGCTCATATTGAAGACCGCAGAGGTCTCATGGGTTACGCCTGATAAACGACGCAATACATCTACGGTGAGTTGGGTTAAATTGCGTGTCAAAAAGGTTTGTTCAAAAAAACGTTTAGGGTCTTGGTAGTCATTTCGTGCTCGTCCTTCCCGTACGTCATCCAAATGTACGGCAAACTCGGAAGCATCGAGGGGACGTCCTTCCCGTAAATCCTGTCTAGGGTTAATGACTTTATACCAAGGTTTTTGCTTCATAATAACTCCTTAAACATTTTTAAAATCCCAGTGATTTTTTTCTTGCCAAGACACCATCTACCCAACGTTTTTCCTGGCTATCTTTGGGATATAACGCTGATAAAGACTGGGCTAAATTCCAAAAAGCGGGATTTTTCCCAATCCCTTCCTTCACAATAAAAGCTTTGAGAGCTTCTCCACGGTTAGCAGCAAAAAGAATCATCGACTGATGCACTTTATCCAGCTGTGTTTTCCCTTGTTTGAAGGTCTTTTCCAGGGACCATTCAGGATCAGCTTCGTTTTCTTCAAGCACATCAAAAAGTGAAAGTTGAACTTGTTCTTTTTTCTTGGGTTTCTGATCCATGGTGCTTTGTTTTCCAAAGAGATAGGCAGTCCGTTCTTCTACGGATAACAGTTTTGCGGTATCACCTTTGATTTCGACTAAGGACTTCATACTATCTAAGTGCGCCCCAAGCCCTTGAGCGATCTTACGGGCGGTATCATAGTCCAAACAATACCCACTGGTTTTAGCTGTTTTAGGACTCTCGTCTTCGATTTCTTCCTCAGAATCTGGGGTTTCTGTACTGGAGGAATCGCTGGTCGTAAGGGTCCACAGCCAAATAACTGTTAACCTGGCGTCTTCTTCTAAACTAGAAGAGTCTGCACCTGCAAGTACCGTGTTTAAGGCTTCTTTAGCAATAGCTCCCCAGACATGTTCTAAATACTCTTTAAGCGGCACCAGTTCACCGCTTGTCTTTTCTACACTACTATATCGAGAAAATATTTCTAAAGCTGGACCAAGACAAGCAAATATCGCGTCAGCTCCTACAACACCTTCTTCAGCTAACCGAGGCATCCATTCGTGAAGTCGTCCTGGTAATTCATCTAAAACATCTTTCCAACTACCGATGTCGTTATCATTTGTCCTTGGTCTACATACAAGGTGAATGGATGAAGCAAGTGCAGCAGATCCTTGCGCTCTTAATCTTGATCCCATTTCTGTATCTATCGACCAAGAAGCTGTAATTATCCAGCCGGATTTTATTACGGCACTTAATAGTGTTTCCCATGCAGAGGTATTTTTATGAGCAAACACAATAACTCCGAGACTTGTTTTCTGAACATACCTTCTCGCATGACCAAAAGATTCTGCCATCAATTTCTCGAAGTATTCCTTCGTTTTGTATGCATAAATCTCATTTCTCTCAGCCAACTGAACAGCTTCACCAATTTTGGGAGTTTCTATGTTTGCAAATAACTCTGGCAGCACTTGATTTAGAGATTTCCTTAACCAGACGTAAAAAAAGTCGGATAAATTTGCATAAGGCACGGCATCGTAGTAGGGCGGATCTGTAAATAGCAATGAAGCTGAATCATCAGGCAAGGTATGGTTTGCCGCAGATACCTGCCTGGCTTGGCCAATGCATAAATTGGCTTTTGCAAGCTCATTACAAACCCTAAAGACCCAGTCAATTGAACCTGAAAGCGAACCAGTTGAAGATGAAATTGGGACGGTTTCGCAGTAATCCCATACCATACCTAAAGCTTGACGACCAAACGTTGCAGCGGATGATTCTCGATGATTAGCCCAGCGAGCAATATTACTATTAAAATCAGCCAATCTATCAACAGCAAGTGCGATGCAGACAATTATTCCTTGTTTTAATTGTAGGTCCTCAGTATCCATGGTTTTGTAAAGTCTATTAACTAACCTAACAAGACTGGCTAGGGCGAGTTTTTGTCTTGCATCAAAAAGAAGAGCCCACTTATTGATACCATATACATGCACATTAAAGATGCTTCTTAAATATGGCAACTCTTCATCGGGAATCCAGTTTTTAATTTCGTTTGAATCAAGTGCCTCAGTAGCCTTTTTGATAGCAATATGATCAGCATCTGCCGGTACTCGGTATTGTTTACCCGCAGTTTCACTTTCAAGTACTACAGCAAGCAAAAAAGGTGTTATTGGTTTGTTAATTAGTTGTTTTTCGACGGATTGCCGTGAGGTTGTGTAGCCACAACACGGGCAAGTCACGTTACCTCGCTTAACTGTCCCATCACCAATCGTTTTTTCAGTAACTCCTTTTATAATATTAAAACTAATCATTTTATTGATAATAGAAATTTCTAGTGCAATCTTGTTCTTTTTTGCAAGCCACATTGATCTAACTAAAGGAATTTTTGCCCCACAGCTTGGCCCTTCACATATTATAGTTCTTGCCCAGAGGTATGCTATTGGAGTAGACCCAGTAATATCTTTAGGATAATAGTTAAATAACTCTTTTTTTGCTTCCTTAATTATCCATTCTCCCCATTTTCGAACACCATCAGAAAGTTTTGACCCGTATTTTGGAATGTATTCTAGGAGAACTTTGTTGAGTAATACGGGTATCGGATTCAAGTCACTACCAAAAGCATCAGCTCCAATTCTCAAGGCTTCTAAAGGGATAGAGCCACCACCCGCAAAAGGATCAACAACAAGAGGTTTGCTCCCTTTTTCGCCACCCAGTACTTCATGGGCAACTTGGGTTAATTCTCTGCTTGTTACCAGATAAGCTGGAACTGTTGAATTATCCCAATTAGCAAAATCAGCGATAAAATCCAGAAGTGCTTGTCGCAGATTAAGTGGTTCATCAAGTAAGTCTGGATTCTTTTGAATTGCAATAAATCGACTGTAGCTTTCTTGACCGCAAAGCCCTAAATGATTTTTTGACCAAACAAGCATCAATTCTTTTGCTTTTTGTTTAAACTTAATGGGACACAAAAGATCTGCTGGATCTGGCCATAACGAAGCACAAAGAACTGCCCGACAAGCAGCCAAAGGACGCCTTGCCCACCAAATATGAAGGGTGGATATATGACCATGACGGATTGATTTTTCTCGACGTGAATGGGCCGAAATCCTTTTTATGGGTAGGTCAACCTCGATCAGTCTTTTTGGATAAGTTATTGTTTGTTTATCAGTCATTTTTGGTCCTTATGTTTATTTTCTATTTTTTAGGGTATAATAATAAGTACTCATCTACCCAGCGTAGAAAGAGCTATTAAGGCGTCGGTTTACCGGCGCTTTTTTTATACCTCGCAAACTTACTCGCTAATCTCCTTTGTTCACTGGCAAAATCGACATGATAGGCTGTTGCAAAAAAGCAACACTGTTTGTTTTGTTTAACAATAACCAAATAGTTTTCAGCCTCTAGCCATAAATAGTGAGCTTGTCGATTGGTTTTCTCCGGAATTGTAAAATACTTGATACCGCTATCTTTTTGATAGGTCGAAAGTATTTTCGCAATCCAACAAATACGTTCGGTTCTGAGCAGGTCAAAGAGCCCTGGGGTACGAATAGTTTTAGTTTGTTCCTTGGTACAAATGTGATTAAAAATATCTTCTTTCGCTTTGAAAAAACAGTTACTACAATTATAGTCTCTGTTATTGCAGCCCTGGGGATTGTACGCAGAACAGTCTAAAAGCTTCTTATCAAACAGAATTGGAAGTGCTTCAAGCGTGAATTTCCCTGAGACTAAACCAAGAAAATGTTGTTTATAAACAGTTTCAATATAAGGATTTAGGGCAAGCCCAGAGGGTCTTTTGAAAACGCTATAGGTCATTCCAGCAGTTCCTTTGCTTTCCAGATGAGAATATTAAACTTGTCTTCTTTCATGTAGGTAGTTTTCTTTAGTGAATAACCAGTTTTTACTTTTATTTTATCTATAATCGCCTTTTTGCTTGCATTAGTAGCTAGTCCACGGTTTTCATAGCATACCGCTCCTATCAACAAGTCCGTAAGCTGCATGATTTCAACATCATGCGAGCGAATAATCTGGATCTTATTGATAATCTTTTCCTGGAAATCATAATAGTCATTTCTTAAGATGGTCTGGAGTCTATTTATTTTCTGACCGCCATACGTTTCTTTGATATCGATGAATATATTATTGGCCTTGCTGGGTACGATTGCGCCTTTGAGCATACTAAAATACATTTTGTAATAAAATTCGTCGTGAGTTTGTTTGTGCTTTTCGTGCTCTAATTTTGCTTTATCGGGTACAACTAGAACTCGAAAGGACAGGTTGCTGGTATCGAAAAAATAATCGACTAAATCCAGATAAAACTCAATTTTATTCTGAGATACTTTTACCCATTTTGCTTCGGATTTGTTACCAAGCCCATGTTTTGCTTTGAGCTCTCTTATTCTAGAGAACACAATATCTTTTTCATCAAAAGGACAACTCACCGCACCCAAAACCATTACTTTATTGTGGTCGTTTTCTAAGTGACAACTTTCATCGCAATAAATGTTCATTATTTTAGTCATTCGTTATCCTCCTTTTCATGGCTGTTATGCTTTTTTCCCTTCGCGTAAGATTTGATCAGATTTAACATGGTAGTGCTCTATTTTTACAACCGCTTCCCAGGATAATTCCGCAGGATTATTTATTAAACGTAACTCAGGCTTACTGGCACAGTTATAAACCACATATAACCAATAGTCCTTTTTAAGTCGTTGAGCCGTTCGATATTCATTATTTGTTAACCCGATTTCACCAATTCCGGCTCGTCCTTTTACCTCGATAAAACGAACTTCAATAAACGTTTGTGGATCTTCTGGGTGCGGCTTTCTGGAAATTAAATCAAAGCCCCGATTGTCTGCTTCAACACTTTCAGCGATCCAACCTCGTTTTGCTTCATGTTCAATCGCAAGCTGAACCGCTGTCTTTTCAATCTCCGCATCCGTTGTCATGTTAATAATATTGTTGGAACGACGATCAGGATGGGGTAACAACCAGGCTGAAGTGAGGTGTTGAACCGCTGAGATAGAACAATTCAGCTCCTGTTCTAATTCCCGTTCTCGACTATCTTTACGGTTGCTCAAGATATCCAGTTTTTCGTCAGACCGTTTAATTGCCTGCGCAAGCCCTGGATTTTCGGGGTCTTGTGCTTGCTTATCTAGAAGTTCTGCTAACTTGAAGTTTTCTTTTTCCAAAAGTGCATTTAGGCTGAGGTCTACATGTTTTTTTATTATATCTACTTCATGTTTTCGTTTTGCGCCCTCTGCATTCAAAAGAGGTAACAAGGCCTTGTCATTCAGAAATTCTTCTAATTGATTGACCGTCGGATAAGCATCACTATCAGGAATAGCCGGTGATTCCGTTTTATCGCTGGGAATAATATCCAGAAAAATAGTGGGTTGGCGCAACTCCAACGTACCCTCAGGGGAAGATTCTATTACAAAAAGACGTTCATGGAGTGTATGATTTCTGCCGTCTTTTATACACGCGGAGTAAACATCCAATTTCGTAGGAACTTTTGCATTTATGGAATAGAAAACAGCACCTTTTTCTAAATCCTCCTGGGTTATTTCTAAAATAGCTTCCCTGGCGGTTTCGTAGAGTGGGTGTCCAGGAGTAATCCATTCCAAAGTAGCATCCGTTAATAAATAACTTTTATCAAAAATTATTTTTTTGTAGCTTTGGCCTAGACGTCCATATTTAGGCTCTAATTTTTCTCCAATTGCTATTATTCCTCGAGGTATTTTCCCAACTTGAAAAGCTGTAAACTTGCCTTTCGAGGCCTGAAGATTTAGCCCGATATACGAGGCTCCTGTCACAAAAAAATCTTCAATTACTTCAGGAACCAAACGTCGTTCTTTGGCCTCGGCTTCTTTGCCGATGATAGCGGAAAGGTTTAATTCTCGCTTTGCCAAGCCTTCCAAAGTACTATGTGTAATTTTTTTAAACTGATCGATAGCAATTTCTTTTATAATTCTATCAGTAATGACTTCTTCCGTAAGATTACGAGCATACATATCACGAATCATTCGTTCAAGGCCATTTGACGGAAAAACATCTCCTAAGACATTGAACACGGCACCGGTTTGCTTCGGGTCTAAGTCTGCTTCAATTTTTTTAATGCGTTCAAATAATTTATCTAATACTCGTCCTTCCCGTGTTTTGACCGAGACAAAATTAAGGATTAAACAATCTTTCTCTTGCCCATATCGATGAATACGTCCCATGCGTTGTTCTAACCGAACAGGATTCCAAGGGATATCGTAGTTAATCATAAACCAACAGAATTGCAGGTTAATACCTTCTCCAGCGGCTTCAGTTGCAACCAATATTTGATGGGTTTCTTTAAATTCACGCTCTGCGTAGATTCGGGTATTTGGAGTATCCCGATCCCCGATTTTCATGCCACCATAGATTTGGGTTACCGTAAGCCCCCAATCTCTTAATTTTTCAACAAGATAGGTCAAGGTATCCTTGTGTTCCGTAAAAATTAAGAGTCGCATTTTATTGTCTTTAAAGAGTCCTCGCTCAGCAATTTCTTCTTTCAACTTAGATAATTTTGATTCTACTTCTGATTTTTCAAGCACCAAGGCCTTATCAATCAATTGGCTCAAGATTTCAATTTCTCTTCTAAGGGCTTCTGGGTTTGCCGAAGCAACAACGTCTTCCAGTTTATCTATTATTATTTGCTGTTCGTCTTCTGGAAGATCATCAAAGTCTTCGGGTAGCTTGGCATCAATTTGTTGTTGTCGATATTTTTCTGGATCATCAAGAATTATTTTACGCTTGTCACGCATTCGCTCTAAACTTCTCCGAACAGCGTACATACTTGAAGCGAAACGTCTTTGTAGCATCGCCATTGTAAAACCTAAAGCTCTGCCACGCGCACTGTCGTCTTCAGACGCCTTAATCGATTGATCATCAACGTATTGAGTCAAATCATTATAGAAGGATATTTCATGCGGATTTATATCGAAGCGCACAGTTTTTACCTCACGTCGAGTAAAGAGCTGTTTTGAATGCCCCGTCTCTGGGTCAGGAAAGGATATTAAAGCTTCTTTTAATCTTCTTAAATAGAAGGGTGCTTCTTGTACCATTAAGGCCTCTTTCAGGCTTGCCACATCTCCGTACACATCTGCATCTAGCAGCTCTAAAAATAATCTAAAGTTTTCAGGGTCACCTTTGTGTGGCGTTGCTGTCATCAAGAGCAAATGATCGGTGAGTTTAGAAAGACTTTCACCAAGCTGATAAGCTAAAGTCTTGTGTTCATAATTAGCTGCACTCATCTTGTGAGCTTCATCAACAATGATTAAATCCCAGCGACTTCTTAATAAGCTATCCTTCGCATCATCCATCCTAGATACCCAGGAAACCGAGGTTACAACTTGATTCATTTCCATCCAAGGATTGGAGCCGTAATTTGCTCGCAAAATATCACCTTTAATAATTTTGAAGTCTTCTCTAAATTTGTCCTTCAGTTCTCGTTGCCATTGAAAAGTTAAGTTCGCTGGGGTGACAATTAAGATGCGTTTAATAAGCCCTCGAAGCTTCAACTCTTTAATGAGTAAGCCCGCCATAATAGTTTTACCTGCACCAGGATCATCAGCTAATAGAAATCGAATTCGAGGCAATTTAAGAAAATATTCATAAACCGCTTCCAGTTGATGTGGCAAAGGGTCAACACGTGCAATGGATAGTGCAAAATAAGGATCATATTCATACGCTAAACCTAAACGGAGTGCTTCAATATGAAGCCTATACTTATGTGCATTTCCGTCATACAAGAGTTTTTCCGGATTGGCAGATAGAAGCTCAACTTGGGAATCATCCAGTGTTTTCTCATAAAATGAATTAGTTTTCATTCCTTTACCCATAATTTTAATCGAATTTCCTACGGGACTAAGTGCAGCGATAAAAATTGGTTCAGGAAAATAAGCTCCTTGGATAATTATATTCGGTTTTAAATCAGCGATATTCATAGCAACAGTATCTCCCCAAACTCCGTCAACTTTAATTCGTCTTGGTCAGATTTTTCAATAATGTCCATTTCCATCAAGTGACGTGTGTAGCGATAAACTAAACCACGAGAAAACTCCAGTTTTTTTGACAGCTTAATTGCATTTGCAAACTTTTCTTTTTGAATAAGATGAAGCATTTTGGATTCGGTATCATTCAAAATATAGGACATTTTCGGCATGGAGATGATTTGTTTAGTTTCTTCAGTCACATAAACGATCTTCTTTATGTGTTTGGGTCGAGTATACGCAGCAAATAGAAGACCAAAGGACTTCGTTTTTCTCCCAGAAGTTACATCAATAATGATCTCAGAATTTGGGGTGACAGAATCGATAATTTCTACGCATTGTTTTGTTACAGAAAGAATTTCATAAACATCGGTTTTAATCTTGTGGATCTTGATAACACTACCCAGTGCATCATCGAGGATATCTATACTTTTTTGCATTTCCTCGTTAGGCGTTTTATCTATGAGTAGATAGATCTCCTTGATGGCAAATTTACTGACACAAGCCACAACGGAATAGTGATGATAAAAGGTAGCAATTAGTACATTAGACATTTGCCAATATTATGCCACATTTCTAGAAATGAGTCTAATTGTTAATATATGTGAACCGAAATTGTAGAATCGCTTTAGCAGTAAAGGATTACTGTTGTTTTTTCTAGCCGAATAACGGTGTTCTCAAGGAATAACTTAAAAAATAGTACTTCCATTCCTTGCTGAGTTAGTTTTTCGAAATGTTCATGAAAGATTTTGTGCTTTTTGTTTATCGTTAGCGTTTCAATGTTTGGATTAAGTAAAACAAACAATAGCTTGATATTCCAGTGGTCTGCTTGAAGCTTTAATAATGATTCCAGTTGTTTGTTTGCTCTATCAAGTTTCATCGCGGGATATTCTATCGTATTGCTTTGAGATAGAAGCGCTTTAACCTCCCATACGTTTGCTTGATCTGAAAAATCAGCACGATATCCTTTTTGCATTGTTGTCTCCGCTATCACCTCTGAATTATTTAGAATCAGCTCGGAGTGAACAAGTTTATTAATCTTTCGTAAATCGATTAAGTGCCAGTTATGATCCACTTTTATCGCAAAAAGCTCATATTTTAGGCCAGATTTGGTTTCACATTCTTTTACGAGAATGGTTCGATTCTCAACAGGTATATGTTTGCTTAATTTTGAAGAGAACGGGATATAGCAACGCTCCTCATTGTTATTAAGGAGTATTCTCCCGACAAATCTTGTTATTTCTTCTTTTATAAAAGTTGCCTCTTGGTAGCAAACGTTATCAATCCAATGTTCCATAATAGGTTTTCCCTTTGTAATATTGCGAATTTCTCACACTACTATACAGGAAAAAAGGATTAACTAAAAAGCTATAATTTAGCGAACACTGAAGTTCGTACACCCATGTATATGAAAGACTGGATTGAGAAATTAAATGGTTTTTTAACTCTCAATGATCGGGATATCTTAACGCATGCTGGAAAAGTATCACATGAATTGGCTTTGCAAAAAGCCGAAAAAGAATATGATGATTATCATTTAAGAAGCATCCAGCTAAACGACAAAACAGACCAAGATTTTGAAAAAGCAATTCACAGCCATCCCATAGTGAATATCAAAAGGGACGCCTAATTTTGTTTATCAAAGCGATGTCGTAATAATTAACCAATTTGAGTTAATAGAAACTTTTAACGACGACGGTGTCAGTGGCGGATTGGAAAGTAGACCGGCCTTAGTAAATCTCTTAAACTACCTGGAATCTAATCCAAAGGTTGAAGGTATCATCATCTTTAAACTGGATCGCTTAGCCCGGGATCTATACATCCAAGAACACCTAATCAAGAAGTTTGAACTATTGGGTAAAAGATTGATTAGCATCAAAGAACCTAATCTGGATAGGGTGATGGTTGTGTACCATTTTGAAGCGTTCAGTATAGACTGGCTCTACCGTCCCTTGAATAAATAAGTTGGCTTGTGGGACTTGAACAGTCCGAGGAGCGCATCCGGTGGACGAAAAGGGCACAGGAAGTGATGTTCATTGAGGGTAATTTTGTAAATCCTGGACAATAAATAAGTTAATCTGGGCTTTCCTATACGTTGGATTGATCTCAAGCGACAGCGTATAAGCTGTAATGGCTTTTTGATAATCCTTTAAGCGATAATGGATATAACCTAAATTATTCCAAGTTGCTTCATTCATTGGATTGATCTCAAGCGCTTTTTGATAAGCCGTTAGGGCTCCAGCGTAGTCTCTTTTCCACCTCTTAGCTAAACCTATATTGAAATAGAAAATTTCATGAATCGCATCCCCATATAGAGGCGTCATAATCGTTTCCGCCTGTTTATGGGGAAACCCAAAATCAATGTAAGTGCCCTCAACACATAGAACCGTGTGACCTGGAACGACGACGAGCCCTATGTTGGCCCATTGCGGATCAGAAGCTTTCAACTCATCGGCAAGAGCCAGAATGACAAATGATGAGGTGTCGCAATCCAGGGAGTGTACACATAGATTTTCAGAGAATAGGGGATTTTCTTGATCCGAAAATTCAAATGTTTTATTCATCTCGCTGTAAGCCAACTTTACCTTATCAACAAGCCTTAGCGGGCCTAAAGAGTTACGTTCCGCTTCTTCTAAGCTGTGCTTTATCTCCCCTATCAGTTTTACTAAGATTTGGTAAGCCTCCTCGATTTTTTCCTTCGGATACACTTCGGCCTCCATCAGAAAAAGGTGGCGGAACCGATTGTCTCGGCTTAGCTGGGCGACGTTCGGATTAACAAAATCAATCTCACGAGCCAGGACTCCTCTGTTTGCATTCAGAAACGCCCAGGCTTCCTCATTATCTATCTGCCCATCTTTATTGGCATCAACCTTTTCATTGACTTGGACTGTGCCATCGTTGTTGAGATCAACACCCCCTTCTTCCAGGATTTTAGGATATTTTTGTAGTAGAATATCTCGTGCATACGAGTTTGCCTGAGGGTCAATCATGATATAGGTAATATGCCCGTTTTAGGGTGTTTTAAACCCAGACAAAGGCGCGGTCATGTGACCGCGCCTTTGTCCTTCTCATAAGTTTGCGGGGGTGCCTTTCAAGAGGAGACAACAAAAACCTATTCTTGCATCCATAAAATTCGGATTGATTTGGCGAACTTGGTCATAGCAAGCGCAGCAGGAGTGGAGCGAAGCAATGACTCAAGTCCCTCCGCTCGCACCATTTTCGGATTCAGATCAACTTATCTTGCTTCGGCTGACGGTCAGGCGTCGGGGAGACTTAAGAACCGTCAGCCGAAAGAAGGGGCTTATCGTTTCATATTAACCAAGGTTTGAAGCATATCATCTCCAGAGCTAATTACTTTTGAATTGGCCTGAAACCCTCGTTCATAGATGATCATATTGGCAAACTCTTGTGCAACGTCCACATTGGACATTTCAAGTGTGCCGGCAGAGAGTGAACCACGGCCCCCCGAACTAGCAGATCCTACTTGTGCAGATCCTGAGTTATTCGAGGACATGAACATGCTATCCGAGATTTTGATCAAACCACCTGGGTTATTAAACGCTGCAATCGCGATTTGGCCTATACTTTGATTAAGACCGTTGGTATAGATACCCAAAATGGTTCCGTTGCTATCGATGCTGTAGGTGGATAACGCACCATTAGGATACCCATCCTGCTTCACGTGAACCATGGTGGATTGGTCCGCATATTGTGTAATCGAGGAAAAGTCAGGGGTAATGGACAGCGAACTTGCTCCCCCTTGTGCGCCTACGGTGATGGTTCCACTGGAAGCACCTGATTGAATGGCTCCATTACTATCGAACGTAAGGGTGCCACTGCCTGACGTATCAATTCCCGAGGCATCCCAACCCCAAGTGTTATTTGAGGTACGAGTTAACGTCAGAGAAACAGTATGACTATTTCCGAGGGAGTCAAAGACAGAGGTTGAAACTACATGTGTATCTGCAGGAACGGTCTTTAAAACCATTGTTCCCGTTTTAAATCCATCTGGTGTTACCCCAATAATATTGACCCCATCGAGACCCGTAATGGTCGCATCCCCGTTACTGAAGGATAAGGGAACAGTATGCGTTCCACCTCCATCTGCTTCCTCGTAGCTATGAGCGATACTTGCAGATACCGATGTTTTCCCAGCTGTGGTTTTATCGGTTCCCCAATCTGCTACATTAGAGAAGAATAAGTCCGCAACACCCGCTGCGCTAGCCCCATTTGCATCGGCTATGCTCACATAACCAGCTGTATCATGCGAATTATCAGCCACGTACAGTGAACCATTGGTATCCAGCCCCATAAAAACTGCATTATCCCCCGAACCATAAATCCCTTTTGCCCAATTGTTAAACTTCTGAATAAGATCCGAAACTGAGGTTGCAACAGTCACACCTGCAGCCACTAGATTAAAGGTTTGTGCCGCACCATTAACCGTAAGGGTAAGATTATTCGTGTTATCGAGTCCCCCTAATGTATCGGTGAGCGAAAGTCCTGTTTTTGCACCGACTGTTTTGGCGTGAACAGCCCATTTACCGGCTCCACCCCCGAAGAAATTGGATGCGATACCCGTGGTCTTCCAATTGTTACTCCCAGCATCCCAGTCATTGGTATCTTTCGCCTCGACAGAAAACTGAAGCCCTGCTCGGTTCCGAGTGAGCTTGACTGCGTTGTTTGACAGCTCAGCCGTAACCCCTGTGATCTGAGAGTTAATCGCTGAAATAACTTCATTCACTGTGCTGGCAACTCCATTGCTTAAGGTTAGGCTATGTTCAGTGCCGTCAACAATTACACGAAAATTGTCTATGTCCGTTAGCGTAACCCCTTGTCCCGAGAGAATTTCCGTGCCATTCAAGGTGTTTTTCATGCCTGTATGAGTTTCAGACTGAATAGAAATATAATGTGTTCCAATGACATCAGATATAGGGAACGCATTTCCGCTATTATCAACTGCGTTGCTTGATCCGGTATACTTCCCATAGACTCGGCTAACATTCGCAGAGTTTCCAGTCGCCAATGTCGGAGTTCCCAACATATTCGAACGAGAGTCAAGATTATGGGCATAATCAATAGTGGCTGTTGGATTTGCGCTGATAGTTTGTCCGACGGGAATTGTCATGGCTTGAATAGAGGAGTTTCGGTCAATGGTTCCTGTGGCATCGGCCGACCACCCCATGACCTTCATACCATTGGCATGAGACATATTTCCATTGGCATCGAATGAAAAAGCACCCGATCTGGTAAAGGATTCAGAATTTCCATCACTTAGAATGAAAAAGCCATTTCCCTGAATAGCCAGGTCACTCATGCTTCCGGTAGATTCGAGATTTCCTTGGGAGTGGGAAACGTCAATTGCAGATGTGCCGACCCCTAACCCTACTTGTATTGGATTTGTGCCGCCTCGTCCACTATCTACAGGTGATGCGGCACCTCGAATCGTTTGGCTCAGAAGCTCAGTAAACTGAACCCGCGAACTCTTATAACCTACAGTATTAACATTGGATATATTATTACCAATAACATCCAACCCGACCTGGTGATTCCGAAGACCTGATAAACCTGAAAACATTGACCTTAACATAGCTGCACCCCCTTTTTATTTTGGAAGATCCCCTACAGGAGGACCGATCCGCCGCTTACTCAATCCACTATTTCCCCAAACCCCTACCCGATAACCGCACTGTCAATATTGGTGACCACCTGATCCTTCATGGATGCTTTATCCATTGCGGTGACCACTGTTTTACTTGCAACGCTGATGACCAATGCCAAGTCATCAATCAGAACCAGTGAGTCGCGTGACCCTTTGGAGGACGCTTTTTCCACGGCACTGTTGATACGCTGCAAATCAGCGGGTGTAATGTCTATATTTCGTTTTTGTAGGCGCGAAATGGCATGATTCGAAAAATGAAGAATATCGGGATCATCCGTGAGCCCAAGCTTCTGCTTAAACTCATCACGAAATGCGCTTTCAGCGATCTTGCGATCACTTGGCCCTGTGATGTGTTGGCCAATCTGTTCAGATTGGATCCTGGCGATATCCTGAGAAAAACGATTACTCATGTCCATGGCTGTCTTTTGTTTACCTCCTTCCCATTATTATTGATACACATAGGTGACCTCATCCAAAGGAATTTCAGTGAAATTCTCTTGGTTCCAAAGATTGCGAAGCGCAGCTGGCATAGCACCAGAACTCGTATATCCGAGAACGTTTGTAAACTTTTCAATACTATCAATTTGGGGATTCCATTTAAGTTGATTTGTTTGCAAAGATTCAGGCGTAAACAAAAGATCCTTATATCTGTTGTAATCCAGCTGTGTTGTTCCAAAAGCTTGTTGAACATCTGCCTTGGCCGGAGCACGGTCTGTTGAGCTCTTAGGAAGAATCAACGTGTACTTGCCTGAAACTTGTTTAACCCCGCTGACAACGCCCTGCGTCTGTTCAAGTGTTTGAGGATCAATTTTAATAACGGTTTTTCCAATCAGATTATACGTTTGCAACCCATCAAAACCTTGTTGAATATTTTGCATCGATTCAAGAGAACTGAATTGTGCCAATTGCGCAATAAAATTTTCGTTACTCATCGGACTCATCGGGTTTTGATACTTCATTTGCGTCACCAGAAGTTTCAAAAACTCACTCTTGCCAAGTTGTCCTGTATTGCGGGTGCCTTTGGCAATGGAGTCAAATGCATTTGTGGCGACTGTAGGAACAGGTGAAGAACTGGTGCTCATAAAAAACCTCCTTTAGGCTAGCGAACTAAGCACTGTATGCTTTGGTTGTGTCTCTTGTGATAATGGATCTGCGACACTAACAGAACCTGACAAGGGAAACGATTCCCCAGATGACGGGGAAGCTGTGGGCTGATGGGCAAGGTGTTGTTCAAAGGCCTGATCGCCACCTTGTGTATTAACATCCACAGACAAAGAACCCACGGTCAGTTGAGCTTGTTGCGACAAAGAATCTTTTAGGAAATTAAAATTACTTTCGAGGATCGATTTCACCATCTCGCTGCTCACCTGAAATTTTGCCACGATCATCGCAGGTTCATGCGTGGCTGTATTCTCTATCCTAGTCAAACTGATTTTAATCTCCCCCAATTCCTTCGGATGCAACTTCAGAGTCAGCTCTGTTGCAGATTTAAGCTTGTTAATGGCCATAAAACTCCTGAACTGTGAGAGCACCAGATCCTGTTTTTCCTGTTTCTCCAAGTTTTGAGAAAAACTCACTTTCGGGTCCTCTTCGAGTACAGGTGTCATCTCAACCTTTGTGGTCTGGGTCAAATCGGGGTGCGTGAGACTAAACTCCAGGTTCTCAGATTTTCGATGAGCCATAATAGGAAGAATGTCGTGTTTTGTCTGAACTGATACTGGCGAAACAACGGCGACCTCCTCTGATTGTTTGCCTGCGGGTTCTTCTTTTCTAGTCATTGGAATCACCTTGAGAGGTTGCCCTGCCGAAGCGATGATCTGGTTTTCGGTGGTAGGGATGACAAGTCTGCTTGTAGTCGTCACACGTTCTTGAAGAGAGGTAACCTGCACCTTCAGTTCAGTCAGAAGTTTATCAAATGACGGGTCCACGCTCTGGGGGTTGTTAGGTTTTGTTTCTATGCCTACACCCGCGCTAATTGTCTCTGTTGACGACTCATTCATCTTCTGTGATTTAGGCGTAGCAATGGGGCTCAGTAAAATGGGAAGCCTCTCTTCCAGCTTTGAGTCCACCGTATTTTTTGAACTCCCTGGTAGGGGGGCATTGTTCTGACCAACGGTCTTGGGCGCAGATATGTTTGCCAATGGATTAGTGGAAGACCCTGCCATCATTTCGTCCAGAAGTGAAATCAAAGCAGCAATCTCGGTGACTATTGGGTCAGCATTTTCAGTTGCAAGGGTAGGTGAAATGGACTCGCGCAACTTATCCAGCAATACACCGATTTGCATTGTCTTCTCCACAGGGAGCGGTGAGGGTTGGGCTACAAGTTGCGCCAAAAGAGCTTGCAAAGATGCGAGTAAGTCTTGCAGGGGATCGTCTGTCTCCTTGAGATTTGCAAGTTCGCCGAGCTGTATGAGAGAAGCCTTATCAGAAGAGAGAGTCTGTTTTGTCTCAAGTTGTCCCTGCACAGGGAGCGAGGGGTCTTCAATAAGCAACTGTGCTGAAATTTGCTTCGAAAAGTCAGCAATCGGATCAGTATGCGTTAAGTTTGATCCCAACAGCAATGAAATAAGTGAAGCCGAGAGAACCGACTCTTTGGATCCTGGCAGGTCTGTAACTGCTGGAGAACTCTCCTCGTGCTGAGGTGAAGCCTGTGATGAAGCGTCCGCAACTTCAGACACTTCGGCTCCCTGAACCGATGTTTGATCCATTTGCTCCCGCAACTGAGACTGGAAAGCTTCTTCTGAATGGGTTTCCGGTCGCTCAGAAGCAACTGGACGAATGTCCATTAGAACCGACACGGCTACTGTAGACTGCATATAGTGTCCTCCCTTGAGTGTGACAAAAAAACACCTCACATGGAGACCTGTTTTTTTGCTAATAATATTTCGTCCCTGAATGATCCCCTGTACTAATTCCCTGTACTGGTACTATATATTACGGATAAAATTGCATTTGTAAACCCCCCATTCGGATTTCACAAATAGGCATTCTCAATGCACTCCTGGTTAGGCTATGATGTACGGTGTGGAAGAGAAGCCCAATGAGTCAACGCAGGAAAACTCAAAGTCCCCACCAAAGGTTGAGCCCGAGCCTATCCCTAGTAAGCCTCCAGGCTTAGGCGTTGGCAAAATTGTGTTGGCAACGCTGTTCTGGGCAGGGCTGTTTCTGGGAGTAGTCTTGATTGGGTATTTGATTATTGCGAACTTAGCTTTTTTTGGACTGATTCCCAAACAAGTTTCCTACAAACTTCCCATGATTGGATCTTACGTTCGACAAATTGCTGAAAAGGAAAAGCATATTGAGTGGGTGCAAAAACAAGTTGAGGACAAGAAGCAAATGAAGTTGGCTGGACGATTGGAGATTGAACTTTCCGATGAACCTGATTTGGAAGGAAAAAGTGAGAAAGTTCCTTTCCTCTATAAGCTCAGGGTCATACGATATACCGTTAAAGGCCGAGAACTTGCCGAACTTTGGGTTGATAACGTGATGGCCTTACAGTTCTTTATTGGCTCAGAACAAGGAGGCTCCCCTTACGAGCGTGGCAAACTGATAGCTCGCAAGATCAATGAGTACATCAATTTAAATGCCGATTTCAATCTTCTTTTGCCTGGGGTCAGCGGGAATGTGCCCGTTGCCTTAATGGGGCAAGCTGAGCTGTTTCGTGTACGTTCTGAGGATGCGATCTTTTATAACACGACGCCTCAGGCACTTCTCTACCACTGGATTAACAATGTTCGGGTGGCTTTGGGCGCAACCCTTCTGGAAGGGACAGTCTCTCTCTCTCCTCCTGAACGACCTTCTTCTGAAACTGGCTCACTTCCGCAGGCCGTCCCTACACTGCCCATCAAGGCAGTTGCAGTCAATAAAGTAGCCAGCCCTTCTGCCGTTGTGCCCACCAGCTCCTCAACAGCAAATGCACAGTTAAAAAGTGAACAAATAAAAATGGATCAAGCACGTCTGCGTGCAGTGGCAAGTGTGTATGAGAAGATGGAATTAACGGCAGTAACTTCTGTGTTTTCCCAATTAACACCTAAAGAAGCAGAGGAAATTCTTATTAGTCTCAGTGACAAAAAGAAAACTCAAATCTTTGCCGCATTAGAACCACAAACTGCGGCTAAGTATTACAAAGAACTCATCGGCGGCAAACTCTCGGAAGAGCCCAAGAAAAACTTCAAAAAGCTTATGGCGGTATGGGAAAAGCTCCCCAGCGAAGAAACCATGCGTATCTTTAATGATTTAACCTCTGAGCAATGTCGTTCCATTATTGAGGGGCTTTCAGTCAAAAAGAAGGCTCGACTAATGTCCGATATGCAAGCTGCAGACTCTGCAATGTACTTGAAGTTACTTCGAAAGTAGCTCTAGTTTTTCTTCTTCCTCACGGATCTCTCGGCCGACATATTCTTTTAGAAACGCAATCCCCTGAGTACAGTCGGTCATCACCCCCTGAAGCTTGGCAAGAAAGAATTTCTCAAACGGGTGATCTTGCCGTCGGCATTCTTCTTCCATTTCCTTATAAAATTCCCCCATATTGCGAGAGTTTACCAAAGCCTGGAACCCCTGATATTTGGTGAACTCCTGTTTAAACTCGGCATAATTTTTGAATCTCAGGCCTTGCTTTATCATGAGAACCAGTTTTGCTGAATTGGGTTTTTTCAGGGAAAGTCGGGGATAGAAATCAAGTAATTGTCGCAAACGATAAGCAACGGTGATGAGCTCATCAAACGGCCCCTTGTTCTTCTTTTTCACGCAAATCCGCGCGACATCCATAAAGGACTCCGGTCTCTCCTCGTCGGACATCATCTGTTTTGGATGTTTCATGTCTATAGTCTGCCCCGTTTTGAGGAGAGTTAAACATGGTAAGTGTTACAAGTTGTTCACAAGAAATCTTATCAATCGTTGAGGTTACTCATTTTTAAGACTTTCTGGTTAAAAAGAAAAATATATATCTTTAAGGGAAGGGGTTCTCTAAAAATTTCCGCAACCTCTTTCAACTCCTCTGTAAATTTCTCTTTATCCGTATGAAGATAATAGAGTAACTCAAGGACAGAGGCCTCCGTATTAAATGCTATCAATTCAATTATTCTTTGAGAGCTCAAGAGATTAATGTTAAAATCTAAATCTTTCCAAATTACCTGTAGGTTGTTTTGGAGAGCATTGCTGAGCAATTTCACGAGTTGATCAACATTATCATCCCTAAGACGAGCATCCGCATCATCGTGCTGAACAATTCCAGGTTGAGCTGAATCATCACTCATAAGACGAGCATCCGCAACAACCTGTGTAACAATTTTTTCAAACTTAATATATCCGCTCAACCTTTCACTGCCAAGTTTCTTATAAAAATCTGAAAGTTTATTTACTGAAATGAGCGAAAGTACATCCTGTGCCAACTTAGCATGCTGTAAAATTAATGTATTAGTAAGCCTGACCATCCCATCTATGTCCTCAACACTGTGCCCTGTCGCATTAGCTGCCCTTTCAATCGCTTCAGTCAATATCAGTGCTTTATCAGCATTATCCCGGAACGTTCGAAGAAAGCCAATGGCGGCAGCGGCACCAGTATCATCAGAAATATTTGCAAGCTCTATCAGTCTACTAGCTTCTAGATTATGATCCTGCTCTTTCTTTTCGTTATCCGTATCCCCTATGCTTACCAGTTTATTCTTCTTTTTTGTCCTCCTTTTTCTTCTCTAGGCATCTTTCAAACGTTTTCTAATTAAGTTATCGTACACATTTTGAGAAAATTTCACTCAAATCCAACGAAATATTCTGCTCTATTTTATGCCGGCAAAATCTGCCTTGCCACAAGAACGGTATTCCTGTTATCATCTCATGCTGAGATTGATAATCATTCTCAATAATATGGAAGGGAGGCTATTTCAATCAGAATAAGGATATTTTAAAGCGAAAGGACAAGGAAAATGACAGTAAAAAATTTTATATTTTTGATTTTATGTATGACGTTATCGGTAGTGGCCATGGCGGATTGGAAACAATACGCCTACACCATCGATTCCAAGACGCCCTATGCGGGAGAACGCGAAGTTGAGCTGTATACAGATTATCAAGCTAAGGGAGGGACTTATCGCTTGCGAACCTTGATCGAGCTTGAATACGGGATATTGAGCCAACTTGGAGTCGGGGTTTACGGGGTTCTTGAACAAACCGAGAAGTCCTCTTATCGGTACAAATTTGCCAAATTTGAAATAAAATATCGCTTTGGGGAACAGGGTAGCGGTGTGATGGATACTGCGTTGTACGCCGAATATTACTTGGAAAATGACCGAGCAAACCCTGACAAGATAGAGCTTAAGGCTATTGTTGAGAAGACGTGGAGTACACTGACTTGGACAGGAAATCTGATTTATGAGCAGAAGCTTCAGGCAGGCGTAGCCGGTGACACGAAGTT
>CAYHOI010000018.1:0-24163 GCA_964358175.1 uncultured Candidatus Marinamargulisbacteria bacterium
GAGGGCGGATAGAGGCGGAATTATTCGGCATTAAATCCCATAATGAGAATTGCTGTTTGCCAAACAAAAAGGTTGACCGGCTCTTGCAGTACTATTTATAATGCAACCACCCATCAGAGGAACAGGGATACAGGAGGACAGCATTGAAACGGACACTGCAACGAAACGTTAGAAAGCGTAATCGGACACATGGCTTTTTGGTTCGCATGCAAAGCCATGGGGGACGAAATGTGATCAAAGCAAGACGCCAAAAGGGAAGACTTCGGTTAGCCGCCTAGATTGCTTTCTTTTCAGAAACAACAGAGATTAAAGTCTTTCCAGGGTTGTTTTGATCAGAATATCAAATTTGTCGGACGAGGAATTGTCCTCTACTACAAACCTGGAACTGATTTAAAAATCGGGTTTATTGTAAGTCGAAAAATTGATAAATTAGCGGTAGGGCGAAATCGAATCCGGCGAAGACTCCGGGAGATCTTCAGGCTGAACAAGCCCACCAACCTGGGTGAGTTTATTGTGTTGGCTCGATATCAGATTCGAGAGATGTCTTATCGTGAAATCGAAGGGGATTGGCTGGGAGTCCTCCAAAAAACAAAAAAGTATGATCGTGAAAACACTCATTATTAGGAGCATCCAGGGGTATCGTACAGTGTCACGCATCACACCCCGTGTTTGTCGGTTTTATCCCACATGCTCTGAGTATGCGATGGCATCGGTTGAAAAAAATGGGGTCATCATCGGTCTTTGGAAAACAATGGGTCGCGTTCTGCGTTGTCACCCCTGGCACCCGGGTGGGTACGATCCAGTCTAGATTGAGAAGGAAAAGGAAGTAAAGTGCATCCAATACTCTATCTTGAAACTCACATGATGATTCCGATTCTACAATTCGGATATTCTCTGACGGGCAATTATGGGTGGTCTATTATTTTGTTGACCCTTATCCTCAAGCTATTGTTATTCCCACTCACGATCAAGCAAACTCAGTCTATGGCAGGAATGAAAACACTTCAACCCCTCATCAAAGAGTTGCAAGAACGTTACAAAGATAATCCGCAAATGCTTCAAGTGAAAATGATGGAACTCTATAAAGAACATAAAATCAATCCGTTGAGTGGATGTTTGCCGACCCTCATTCAATTACCTTTCTTTATCGCCATCTTTGTAACACTCAGTAGCGAACATTTTAAAGCACTGGTGGTAACAGCTGGGGTAAAAGCGAATTCTTTTTTTTGGATTCACTCTTTAGCAAAACCCGATGCACTCATGATCCTCCCCGCCTTGGTAGCCCTATCAACCTATTATTCACAAAAGACGATGAGTCCAGCGACAGGAAAGGACGACCCCATGATGAAGATGTTCACCTTTATGCCAGTCATGATGTTTTTCATCGCGATGAGCATGCCGTGCGGGGTGCTTCTCTACTGGGCTGTATCACAATTTGTCACAGCAGGACAACAGATGTTGCTCCTAAAAGTAAGCAAAAAATCATAAAGATGAAGGGAGAGATAATAAATGGGATTATTTGATTTATTTAAGGGTGCGGAAGCGAAGGGTTTGGAGGAAGTAGAAGAAAGCAATGAAATACAGGCGGGGAATACTATCGAGGAGAACCTGCACAATGAGGCCAAAGATTTACTCACAGAAATATTAGACCTCATGGGGTTCTTTAATGTGGTAAAGGTGCTAAACAATGATCGAAATTCTATTGAGCTGGAAATTAAAGGAGATGACCTTGGTCGAATTATTGGCAAAGAAGGCAACACTTTATTTGCGCTTCAAGTTCTCATGAAAACCATATTGAGCCGAAAATACAAAAGACCCGTTAGCATTCAGCTTGATGCCAACAACTATAAAGAGAAACGGATGTCTACGGTCAAGAGCATGGCATTGGAGGCTGCACAAAAGGCTCTTGCTGAGCGAAAAGAGGTCGCCTTGGTTCCGATGAATGCCTGGGAACGCCGGATTGTTCATACGACGCTCATGGATCAAGATCAGGTAAAGACCGAAAGTATCGGAAGAGATAAGGAGCGGCAAGTCATTATTTCTCCCAAATGAGTCTTTTGCGCCATAGCGACACCATTGCGGCAATCGCTACTCCGATGGGAATTGGGTCTATAGCAATAATCCGAATAAGTGGCACAGAAACCGTTGCGATTCTGAAGCAAATGACCCCTTTAAATGAGTTCGAGCCCAACACGATTCGATTAACAAAGATCATCGGGGCTAATCAGGTTTTGCTGGATTCTGCACTGGTCTCGTTCTTCAAAGCTCCCTTCTCTTACACTGGCGAAGACGTAGCTGAAATAAACTCTCATGGCGGATATGTCGTCGCCAAATCCATTCTTGATCGACTCTTGCAACTTGGTACTCGTTTAGCGGACAAGGGCGAGTTTACACAGAGAGCCTTCCTCAACGGAAAGCTAGATTTACTTCAGGCTGAAGCCGTCATAGATATGATCGAGGCCAGAACACAAAAAACATCTTCTGTGTTTCTAGGACAGCTGAAGGGTCACCTCTCAACAGCGATTGCACCGTTGAGGCACACCCTGCTGGAACTCGTCGGACATTTTGAGGTTCATTTGGACTATCCCGAGGAAGTAGATTTGCAAACCCCAGAAGAGTATTTGAGTCTGCTACAAACCTGGATGGAGCGAACAGATAAGCTTCTGAACTCGTTTGAGGGAGGTCGGCTTTATCGAGAAGGCGTACTCGTCGTCATCGCAGGCAAACCCAATGTGGGCAAATCAAGTCTGCTCAATACGCTTCTCAAGGAAAACCGGGTCTTGGTTTCGGACATCCCAGGAACAACACGAGATACCATTGAGGAGTGGGTGCAGCTTGAGGATATCCCCATTCGATTGGTCGACACCGCAGGCATTCGAGAAATGACGACGGATCGCGTTGAGGCGATGGGAATCGATAAGGCACGAGATCTCATCAAAGAGGCTGATTGGCTTATTCTGGTGTTGGATGTGCTTGAGGGTCTTAATGATGATGACAAAAGCCTGCTTCGAAGTACAGCCTCTCAGAATCGAATCATTGTCATTAACAAACTTGATATTTACCCAAACCATGAGAGTGAAATGCGTATATTTTTGGATCAACAAGGCATAGCCCCGAACAGGATTGTTTCTCTTTCCCTAAAAACCCCTGTTGGGATAGATGAACTGCGACGAACTTTGGCACAGAACATTCAGGAGGTGACTTTTCAGGGAGCTCAATCCGATGGCCCTGTTATAGCGAATATTCGTCAAAAGGAAAAGCTCTGGCAAGC
The DNA here is from genome assembly GCA_964358175.1 of uncultured Candidatus Marinamargulisbacteria bacterium. Lineage (GTDB taxonomy): Bacteria > Margulisbacteria > Riflemargulisbacteria > GWF2-35-9 > GWF2-35-9 > CAYHOI01. The sequence goes on from CAYHOI010000018.1 coordinate 3,272, forward strand.
AAAACAAGCTGTACTTCGGTCCATTTCTTCCATAGAAGCGGGATATCCTGAAGATTTCTGGGTCATTGATCTTCGCAAGGCCATTGAGTCCCTTGGCGAAATGACCGGAGAAAATGTCAGCGATGAAATCTTGACCCATATTTTTTCTCGCTTTTGTGTGGGAAAGTAGTCTGGCAAAAAAACTCGCGATAGACGATAATAGACTTCAGATCAACGGAGAGGTCGCATAGCTGGTCTAGTGCGCACGCCTGGAAAGCGTGTATACCGAAAGGTATCGAGGGTTCGAATCCCTCCCTCTCCGCCAAAAACATCGGAGCCATTCTTTACACGTTTTTTGTATATAGCTTCCCAGGGATGAGAACCCGAGAAGAGGGTTCAGGCTAAGCCCTTAGCAAGCACGAAGCCTTTGCTTCGGGCGAGCTTAGGGATTGCATCGAGCCTGGTGTCAACCAAGGCGAGATTATCCCTCCCTCTCCGCCAAAAAAATACCCCCCACCCCTCCCACGGCTCATCTTCAAAATAATTCCAGAATCTCTTTACGAAAAGATCAATCTGGTATAATTTATCCGCTGGGGTTTTATAATTTAACTGGGGGGTAAAAGTGAAAAAGTTCATTGATAATATTAGTCTGTTAAAGAAACTTTTGGTGCTAAGTTTGTTGCCACTTGTCGCATTCTTATGGGTGGCTACCAACCAATTGCGAACAGACTTTACATCACTCGCAGAAACAAAGGCCAATCTTATCCTGATAGAATATGCTCGTTTGGGGAGTAATGCGATGAACGATCTCCAAAAAGAACGCGGAATGTCTGGGGGCTTTCTAGCCAGCAAAGGCGAAAATTTTAAAGAGGCTCTTCCCTCTCAACGCCAAAAAACAAATACCTCCCTCGATGAACTCAAGAAATATATGCCTACGGTTTTGTCAAAAACAAAAGAGCCCAGAATACAACAGACTGCCCAGAAAATAACCTCGATGCTCGACGGGCTTGAAGCCATTCGTGGACGTGTTTCACAGCTCACTATCGAGCCAAAAGAAGCTCTCGGATTCTATACAGCCACCAATGAGGAACTGATCGGGAACGTTTATGTGCTTGCAGACTCTACAAGCATCGCAGATATTTCACACTACATCCTTTCTTTGGGACATTTAGAGACCCTAAAAGAGGCTTCCGGATTAGAACGGGCCGTTCTTAACGTTGTTTTAATGCATGGGGCCTATGGGCCAGGAGAACTTAGCAAGCATATTACACTTATCGCCAAACAAAATGGAAATGAGCGTGATTTTCTCAGACTTGCCCCCCAGCCTGTTCAAGATACTTATTCCCAAGCTTTAGTCGGAGACATTTCAGGAAAACCTCAAACGATTCGCACCGCCACGCTGGCTCTTGCTGATGGAACGGCCAAGGGAATGGGCTGGAAAGACCTGAAAGCAGGGGAGTGGTTTGGCGCGAGCACACAGCGTATTGAGGCGATGAAAACTGTGGCGGATCAGTATCTTTCATTTATTAAAAAGGAGATGACCGACATCGTCCACAAGCAGCAGGCCTCCGTAAGCACGCTCCTCATCCTAACCCTTGTTTTGGTCATTATTATTGTCAGCTTGATAATCTCCATAACCTTGAGCATCAAGGGGGCCACCACAAAGCTTTTACAAGTTATGAAAAAAGTTTCTGAGGACAAAGACTTAAGCACCTCTGTAGATATCGATCAAAAAGATGAGTTTGGCACCGTTGCAAAATATCTTAACACGACGATTGAAACGATTCGAATTGCGCTCATGCGTACACAGGATGTTTCATACGCAGTGAATGAAGGAATGGGAGATTTTGCAAAAGTTAACAAAGAAAGCACTTTGGCTGTCGAACAGGTGGCCTCGGCTATGACGACCATCGCTGATGGGCAAACCACCCAAAGCAGTGAAATAAAGGAAGTGGATGTTCTGACTACCAAAATCAATCAAAGAGTAACTTCCTCTCTAAACTCTATGGATGATGAAATGGCATTGGGCCAAAAGGCAGTTGGCATGATCGATGAGATCAGTCGATCTATCAATATGGTCACAAGCGACATTTCCAATCTCAATACCTCCGCCAAAGATATGTTTGAAATGGCCACCAGCGGCGAATCTAAGGTAAAGGACTCGGTAGAAGCAATCATCGCCATTGAGACCAAGATGGAGGCCCTCACCCTTACGATTAATCAACTTGGCAAAAATTCCGAAGAAATTGGCAAAATCCTAACCGTAATCAGCGATATTGCTTCGCAAACCAACCTTTTGGCATTAAATGCTGCCATCGAAGCAGCTCGTGCTGGCGATGCCGGAAAAGGCTTTGCAGTCGTTGCGGATGAAGTGCGAAAGCTGGCAGAACGATCCTCAGAATCCACCACACAAATTGAACAAATCATCAAAACGATTCAAACGCTCACCGCCGCGTCAGTTTCTGCCATGAACGAAGAAACTGAACAGGTACGACAAGGAGTTATTCTGGCAAACGAAGGTCAAGGAGCTCTGATTCGAATCGTCAAACAAATCACTGCCAATGCTGAAAAGATTCAAAGCATTACTCAATCCTCCCAAGTTGTGAAACAAAACAGCGATGAGGCCAGCATACTGATGAATTCTCTCCAGCAAAAAATTGAGACAACGACCAGAGAATCCAGTGAAATGAAATCCTTCTCCGAGGTTATCGCAAAGAATATGACCAAAGTTGCCGAAATCAACCAGGAAAACGCCTCTGCTGTCGAGCAGATTACAGCGTCAACCGAGGAGGTTTCCGCTGGGCTTATTGAGCAAAGACCAGTCATCGAAAAACTATATGCCAATATTCAAGACTTGGACAAATCCATTCGACAATTTAAAATCTGATCAGCAAAGGCGTACTTGCTTCAGAGAAAGTCTAAGAAGTTACCAGCCCCAAGCCGGCTTAAAGAATGAGGACAGCTTTTTGTTTGAATGTTTGGCGGCATATTTTGCCGCGGTAAGCCCCGTTTTATCTTTTATTTTTGGATTGGCTCCTTTTTCAAGCAGAAACTCAACTTTTCCAGCTGAACCACTCATTGCTGCATACATAAGTGCGGTACATCCCTGAATATCCTGAGAATCCAGATGAGCTCGTCGTTTAACCAAAATTTCAACCTTCTGAATGGACTGATCCACTTTTTCGTCTTCCTTTTTTGCACCCACATGATCTCCAACGGATTCTTGCGAAGAAGCCAGCGGTTCCTGAGAAAAATAAGAGTACTGCGAAGCATACATCAGAGGTGTTCGCTGTCCAATATCTGAAATATTGGAATCAGCCATATTTCTTAATAATGTTTCCAATAATTCCAAGCTACTATGTTGCGCAGCAAAAGATAAAGCAGTCCGACCAGATTTATCTTTGTGATTAACCCCTGCCCCTTCACTGAGCAACATTTGCACATTGAGGAGTTTATCTTCAGCTGTTGCGAGAATTAAGGGAGATCGCCCCTCTAAATCGTTTTCATTAATGTGCGCCTTATGCTCCAGCAAGAGCTTAATAACAGCTGGAGATCCATAGGCTGAAGCGGCTAGCAAAGCCGTCCAGCCTTCCTTGTCTCTCCAATTAGCACCTACGCCCTGTTCAAGCAGACTTTCAACCTTCGCCACCTTTCCTTCTTTGGCTGCCAGGATAAAGGCGGTCAAATACATCGTCCGATTCAAATCAACAAATTCTTGTTCTACCATTTGCATCTCCATCTTAACAAATAGATACTATATCCAGCAACGGCTGAACGCTCAATTCATTCGCAAATACGTCTAAGCTTCTATAAATCCATGTATTTCTTTGATACACTAATGCCGTGGGGATTCTTAAGCTACTCATTTTCGGACTTTTCTTCCTATCCATAACCTCTCAATCAGGGTTGCTCTATAAAACCTCGCCCTACCCCATACAGGGTTATGGGACAAGATCCCCCTTCTGGGATAACATCCTCTCTACAACACTAGCTGGGTACAAAGCCAGGCTCATTGATCCATTTTCAACGGGGCTTGTGCATGACCCATCCATGGTGCACCTGGCAACACTCAACGAAGCGGTCAGTGAGGGATCAGGTTACGCTCTTCTCATGAATGTATGGGGAAATACTCCGTCTGGATTTGATGCCCTCTGGCAAGCCGCACAAAATCGTGAGCAGAAAGCAAACAAGCTGTTTGCCTGGGTCAATGACGTTTCGGGATCTGTTGTGGCAACGGGCTCTGCATCTGACGCCGATGAAGACATAGCCTTGGCGCTTATCTTTGCCGACACATTGAAAAAAAGAGGGTTTACGGGGTGGAGTAGTTCAACGCAAAATTATAGTTCTCAGGCTCAGCAAATTCTCAATGCGATCTATACCTTAGAAATTAGTTCAGGAAACCTGAGACCAGACGATGCCGGAAGTTCAGACTTTAACCCCTCCTACTTCTCTCCGGCCACTTATCGGATTTTTGCCCAGTTTGACAATAGTTCCACACATGATTGGAAAGCCGTTGTTGATAACGGATATAACGTTTTATCCGCTCAGCCAGGGTATAGCCTGGGATTGGCACCTGATTGGTGTACGACCAGTGGAGCTACTTCTAACATTGCCACTCGAACCTCTGGCCCTGGCGGGAAAGGCATGGATGTCTGGTATGATGCAATTCGTGTACCCTATCGTTTGGCCTGGGACAGTCTTTGGAATGGCGAACCACGGGCTGTCAGCTTCCTTGATAAAACGATGAACTGGATTCAACCGACAAATGCCGCACTATACTCGCTGTCCGGAGCACTGTATCCTACAGGGAATAACTCATGGCACAACGAACTTACCCTCGCCATGTGGGGGGCTGGTTCATTCGGAAGTTCAAGCACAAATATACGCATTGGTTTTCTCGTAGAAATGGCGAATCAATATACAAATCCAAACACTTATTTCGGATTATGGAGTGGAGCTGCAACCCAGTACTACAACCAAAGCCTCGCATGGTTAGGTGTGGCCGTTATGAATGGTTCGGCCGTGAATGTGTATTCTGATCTGAGCATCACGCCGTCCATTCAGAAATTATCTATTCAGAATTTTGCAGTGTCCTCATCAGCTCGCTTGGAACTGGTCGTCACTGACAATGATGGGTGGAATAATATTGCTCAAGTCACCGTCGATTTAACGGACTCCATCGGGAACAGGATTCAATTTGCCTATTCGAATGATCTAGGGCAAAGAACCTTTGGAGTGAGAATAAACAGTCAACTTCTCAGCTCCAGCGTTTTGGCATGGGCTGGCGATGGGGAAACTCTTACGCTAAATGTAGACTTTATGCCTGCCATAACCCTTAATTTTTTGCCGGGCTCCGTCACAATGAATATTTCTGTCGCGGATGCTCAATTGCATGTCGGCTCTTCTGCCAGTGTTACAACCTATGTCAATCTAACCCCCAGTGTACAGGCAAATATATCCGGCTTATTTTACCGAACCACCCTCAATGCTGGGCAGGATAGTGTGGTGGTAACCTATGGAGCCTTATCTGATGATGATCGTCAAAATCAATTTATCTGGGATTTCGGGGGCACCCATGTCACACAGAACACCCTGCTAGATTTTAGTTATCCTTTCCCCACGGGCAACGTCTTCGGGGCAGTATCCATTTCTTTAACTGTGGAGGATTTTTACCATGCAAAGTCGACTTATTTCTTTCCCCTTTGGATCAATAAGCCTCCAACCGCCTCATTTACGCTATCACGTGTAACCGCTAACGCTGGCATGCCAGTCACAATTGATGCCAGCTCAACAACGGATGACATTCAGGTCTCTTTCAATATAAATTTCAAGGACGGCCAATCCAGTGGTGCAACTATCACGAGTCACGTTTATTCCGTCGGCGGCGTAACTTATGCCATTGAGCTGGTAGCTACCGACAATTATGGCGCAACAAACTCTTACATGAGGGAAATTTATGTCGCACAGAGACCCACTGCGGATATCCGCCACATTGCGATGCAAAGCGGAAAATTAACCGCTAATATCGGGGAACCCATTCAACTGATCGCAACCGCAAGTAGCTTCGATAGTCATGTGGGAGGCTTAGCCTCACTAGAGTGGCTTGTCGTGGAAAGTGGCCTGACAAAAAATACTTCGACGTGTACCGTGAGCTTTCAGGCATCGGGATACCACGTCGTCGTATTACGCATTACGGATAATTGGGGGGCAGTGGCGGTTGCCACCCATTCGATATACGTCAATGCCATACCCACCGCAAGTTTTTCGTTTGCGTCCGGGACGATCTACGTCCCCTACACCTTGACGCTTGATGCAACAGGTACGCTGGATGATGACCATATCGTCACCTATGACTGGGATTTCGGCGATGGAACAATCCTTGCAACCTCTGGTGCAGTTATCTCGCACCGCTACACTCAGCCCGACACCATTAATATACTGTTAAAAGTTACAGATGGATTCGGTGCAACAAATAGCATGACCCTTTCGCTAAAGCTTTACAGCACCATTCGGTGGCAAGACCGCTATTTCGCATCCATCCAACAAGCGGTTAACAGTGCCTCTGCGGGAAGTGTGATTTTTATAAATACGGCTTTCTATCAGTCTTCAAACTATTCTGAAAATTTGATTCTTACCAAATCGATGACCCTGGAAAATGAAACCCCAACGGCTGGCAAAATCAAGCTGAACGGTGCTGGAAATACCGCAATAACCATCTCAGGAAACGGGATCAGCATCACGTTAAGCCACATGGAAATCTTCGGAGGGCGTGGCGTATATGGTGGCGCGATAAATGTAGATGGAGGTTATGTGTACTTACATAACGTTATTATCTCGGGATCATCAGCGGATTATGGAGCCGGTATGTATGCTCAGAACTGTAACTTGGATATGCGAACCGTGACCATTGCGGCAAACACTGCTACCCAGCAGGGAGGGGGATTATTTCTTTCAGCCTGTACCGCAACAATCACCTACGGATACATCCAAGCCAATCAAGCAACACTCGCAGAGGGAGGGGCGCTATTTGCACAGAGAAGCTCCATCATTTTATTCAATAATCTTGTTGCAAGAAATCAATCCAACCGAGATGGGGGCGCATTTTATGTGCGAAACTGCCGCTGGGATGAAAGGCAGGATACCGTAGCCATGAATACGGCAAATATTGGCATTTCCGGCATTTATGGATGGGACCTTTCAACGATCAATATCCAAAACACGGTGTATTATCATCTTGCAAATGAGATGTTCTTCGACGAAAGCATCTCCAGGGTTACGCTAAACCATTGTGTTATCCAGTCCCTTTTAAGCACACCCGCTGGCAAAACCTCCACGTTTAACACCGTTATTGGCGTAGATCCTTTGTTCGGACAAGGATATCGGTTGTCTGACACCTCACCCTTCACGGACTACGGCGATAGCACACTGGTTCCAGACAGGATTACTACCGACCTAGAAGGAAAGCAGCGTATTCAAAATCTTCGTGTTGATCCAGGGTGCTTCGAAACTTTGGATTCTATTGCACCTGTCACTCCATGGTGGCAAAATTTATCTAGTGGCGTCACGATCAACTCAAGTCTTTTATTGCTAGGAAGTTGTTCAACCGATGTACTCAGCTTAAACTTCTCTGGGGGAGAGATCTCAACCATTAGCTTCAATCTCTATCAAACACGCTTTGAGGTGCGAGTGACCCTCAATTCACTCACCCGTAACACGCTGACGCTCACGGCTACTGATCGCCCGGGGAACACAAGCAGCGTTCTTACCGTTGTTCTCACACACGATGCTCTGCCGATTCCCTCCCTCAACGTGACCTATATCACGAGCAACTACACGTTGATCGCCCGTTTTGATGCAACCGGCTCACTTCCAGGAGCTGCCACCGGCGATCTCTCTGCTACGATTCGGCAGTACATTCTTCAGCTTCAGGACGGCACTTTAACCACGAATACCGCAGGCCAATTCAGCTTTACCGTTGCAGATTTTCCGAGCCAGATCGTGACGTTGACTGTTAGTGATAACTACGGCCTTTCGAACACACTCACGCAAAGCATCGTGCCACCGATGTACTTCTTGTCAAATACACTCAACTTGCTATCATTTCCCATGACCTTTTCTGGAAATGTAAGAACCATCCTCCAGACAACCAATGTAACCGTTTGGCTTTATGACTCGACGCGGAGTCCCACTTATTGCATGCTAGCCTCAACAGGAGCATTCACTCGTGGTGCCGGATATTGGGTCTATGCACCACTCGGCACTCAATTGGCCAACATCACACGCTCCTATTTGGCAGATACTGATTCTTGCACCCTCAACTTAACCGCTGGATGGAACTTAATTGGCAACCCCTTTCAAAAAAACCTTGATTGGCTCAAAACGAGCATTAAGGATGGAGCCCTTCTCTATTCTCAAAACAGTGCCTACAGTAATGGCCTCATTTACAACCAATATCCTTGGAGCTACGATAAAGCTGTCGCAAATAGCTATTTTGCCACAAGCAATTTACGAATCTGGCGAGCCTATTGGGTCTACGCTGCAAAAAATCTTGAATTGGTTATGACAGGGACTTCCAACATCGGATTGTTTTCCATTTCTAACACACAAACATTCCTTAAGCGCGACCTGTTTCGCATCAACGTCACGGGGAAATCCTTCTCGCAAAATCTCCACGCGGGGTCTGCAAGCAAAACCGCGGCAGTCTTTGATCATCGCCTTGACGAATTGGCACCACCTGACGTTCCAGGCCAGAGCTTTAAGGCCTATCTTGAAACGCAAGGACTGCCCTGCCTGAGTAGCTACGCTAGAGAATCCGATCTCGCATGGAACCTGGTCATCGACAACCGTTCTTCTTCAGAATCCATCAGCATGACCCTTACCAAACTTGGTTTAGAGGACTATCAGCTCACTGACCAACGGGGCATTCCCGTCCAAGCATCGAACTTGGTGCTTACCCAAAACGGGATTCATACTTTCAAGCTAAAAGTTCAGAGCACCTCTCAAAATGAAGTTCTGAACTCACTGCGTGTTTATCCGAATCCCTTTAACCCCTACTCTGATTCCATAGCACGACAACAGGTGGCCTTTGAATACACAACAACAACCTCTTCAACGATTCGATTAATGATTTACACGTTGGCTGGACAAAAGATCTATACTTCACAAACCACCGGATCTACCGGCACACTCTTCTGGACAGGGCGGGATGAAAATATGCATATGCAAGGATCGGGGCTCTATTTTTATGTTGTGCTGGTCAATGATAAGGTTGAGCGAACGGGAAAGGTAATTCTATGGGTCGATTAGGAACCTTTTCTATGCTGATGGGACTTCTCCTCGTCATCATCGCATGCCGAAATACACAGGAAAGCTACGTTTATGGCGGGAAAATTATAGGGCGTGCCGTGTTGGCGGGGGTCGGGGAGGAGACTGAACCTGACTATAATTACGCCGGCGTAAGCGTGAACCTGCAAAATGCAACAAGCACCCAGTCGGCCTTAACGGTCGCAGACGGAAAGTTTACCTTTAGCGACTTGCCCGATGGCACCTATCGGGTCTTCTGTCAAAAAGCACTTTACAGTATGCAAACCAGCACACCGAATCCGGTTGTTGATAAAAGTGGTGTTATTGACGTTGGGGACATATTGATGACGCCAATTTCTCCTCCACCACCGCCCATTGAATAACAGTTAGGAGCAAGAATGCGCTGTATACTTTATCTATTTTTTATCACACTCTTTAGCTGGCCACTCGATATCGGAGGCATCCCTTTTGGGGTATCTCACTACGCTCGGGGAAATAGTGGTATCGCGTCAGCGGAGCGATGGCAGGCAGCACTTGTGAATCCAGCACTCTTGACTGCCGCCGGACAGGATGGGCTGACATTTGAAAACAGTCGCTGGCTTGAGGGAACGAGCGTTCAGCAGATTGCCAGCTCGTTGACTCTTTGGGGTAGTGCCCTCAATTTTGGTTTTGTGCGGCTTGTAGATGATAGTGGCGTCCAATGGACCCAGGCTCCCTACGCCTCCATGGGAACATTCTATTACGCTGAAAACATGGGGTATTTAGCCGTTGGACAAGATTTTTTCGGCTTAGGAATAGGGCTGACCTTCAAACAAATCAACAAAAAAGCTGTCTCAGAGAAGAATTGCTTTAGCACGGATGCGGGAGTTTACTTCGACAGCCACTCTTTTTGGAGAATTGGACTTGTCGCAAGAAATATCTACGGAACGTTTGAAAAACCTGACAATGAATTATATTATGTAGGGGGACTTCAAGTTTACCATGAATCGTGGTCGCTTGATCTCGACTCAAGTAGTTTGATGGGGAAATTTCACGGGGGGGTGGGATATGCCACAAAAGTAGTCGCTTTTAATGGGGGAATAGATCCTGATGGAAATATTTCAGCTGGAATGAGCGTAAATATCGCAGGGATGCTAGTGGAATATGGCTTCAAAAACAATGGGTTTCTGGGGGCGATCAGTCGAATCGGCATAACGTTTCTGTTTTAGCAAGAGGGGGAATCGTGCCAAAATTTAGGGGTAAACCATTGTTGGATCGGCGCAAGCTGTTGCTCGGCCTTTGGGTAGGAGCGACAAGCATCGTGTTGATTCTGGTGGCTGGAAATCAATTTTTGCCAAAAAGCAAACCGGATTATATTCGCAAACAAGAATTTTATCAGAAAAATGCCCAAACCATGCTCGACAAAATGCTTGGGCGTGACAATTATCTCGTAAATATTGCATTTCAGTACTCAGAACAGCAACGACAAGTTTCCTCTGTTCTCTACACACCACACGTTATCACTGAACGTTCCCAACAAACCACTGCCGAACAATATAAAGAGGAAGCAAGCGAGGATCGATCCAATGAGGGACAATCCAATCGGGGTGTTGAGGGGAAAGACAACCAGGCAAATAAACTTTCCCTTCAAGATCGACCAGCGGTTAACGAAACAGGCAAAGAAGTTGTTTCCCATAAACGCAAGGAGCTCTTCGAAAAACTCCCAGGACTTGCCCCCAGAAGTAATCGATCTCACAGCCCAGAATTGCCAGGTTTCCCTAAAATAAACCCGCTGGATCTGGGTTCGCCGGAATTAGGCACTCAGATCAATCGTTTAACTAGCTCTGATCCGCAGAGTGCTGAGCAACAGTCCTCCTCAGACAAAGAGCGTAAACTTTCGGAGCAAAATAAAACCCTTCAACATGGGAAAGGCCAGAAGACTATTAACTCTGGAACGGAACAACAACAAAACAAAAGTACCGAAAAAAGTATCCTGAACGAAAATCGAGAGACCATTTTGATCCCAGATTCAAAAATTGAACGGTTGTATATCAGCCTTGTCATCAATGAGCGAAGGTTAACCGAGCTCAACATTCACAAAGAGGATGTCGCAAATACCGTGAAACTGGTCGTAGGATTTCAAGAAGAACGAGGCGATGAGGTTTATCTAATTGCGTACCCCTTTAAGGGATTTGTCTATTGGCTTAAGAAAACGATAACCAAATATCAGCACCTTCTGTATATCGCCCTTGGGATTCTTCTCTTTGCTTTTGGACTCCGTTGGGTTTCGACGTATTTGAATAATAAGCTGCGTGCACAAAAACATCGTTCTCAACGGGAGGAAACACTCTCTCACGTAAAAGAGGAGGAATCCTCAAAAAGTCAACAGGTTAAACAAGAGGAAATTCTTGACTTCGCACGAAAAAAACCTGCTGAATTTGCCAAAGTACTGGTCGATTGGATCGAAAAAGAAGACAATACACATCGGGGTTCTGATGGATAGTCTTGAGAAAGTAGCGATTCTTCTTCTAAGTATGGAAACAGCGGTTCCAGGCGTTACAACGCCTATCATTAACTTAATGGGTGAGGATCGCGCCAGATCGGTTCTTGAACAGGTCGCTCAAATTGGAAAGGTATCCTCCACTCAATGGACTGCGGTTCTTTCAGACTTTTATGACGTCGCTTTGGGAAAAGAGTTTGTATTTGGAGGCCAGGATGTTTCAAGTAAAATGATACAGGATACGTTTGGCGTAAACAAAGCAAAAGAGTTCCTCAAGAATAAAAAAGATCGCTTTCGTTTCTTGGAATCTGTTTCAGTCGGAGAATTAATCCCTTTCCTTCGTGCTGAGACAGATCAAATGAAGCTCATTGTGATGAGTCACCTGTCTGCCAAAAAAGCATCTGAAGTTCTCTCAGGTCTAGGAGATTTTTCGCTTGCCTTAAGACTCATGGAACCTTTAACTTTTCCAAATGATGAGCTGTTGGATGAGATGGAGGTCGCGTTGTCCAACTACTTTTCACAACAAACTCCGCTACATATTCCCAGTGGAGAAGAAAGTCGCCAGAAATTGGCGTCCATTATTGAATTCCTGCCGGAAGTTGAGCGAGAAAATATCCTCGCCACTTATGAGACGACAAATCCAGAATCTGCACGCAGGGTTCGCGAACTTGTCTTCACTTTTGAGGACTTTCTCGAAACACAAGATTCAGCGTTTCAGGCTATCTTATTTGAAGTAACCGATTTCAGGTGCTTAGCCCTTGTTCGGCTGAATTCCTCACCCTCTCTCGTTGAAAAAATAAATCGATGCCTCTCTGAACGTACTCGGACTATTGTAGACTCTGAGAGTATTGGCCTGGAAAAGAAAGTTACACAGGACCATATTGAGGAAGCCAAGCGTCATGTCATCGATATGGGTAGAAAGCTGGAAAAGAAAGGAGCCCTGAGACTAAGGAATGGCACCACAGTCCAACCGTAATTTCTATACCAGCTACCCAGACCCGACCACATTTCTCGGGGTCATTGCGGGAATTCTGCTCCTTATGACAGCCATTGGACTCAATAATGGGCTGAAATTTTTTGTCCAGCACGAGGCCTTTGTCATTGTTTTTGGAGGGACCTTGGCGGCTTCTTTGGTGCATTTTCCGCTGACACAACTATTCATGATGATTCCACGGCTTAAAGTCATTTTTATGACCAAAAAAGCCATTCCAGCGCGGGTTATTGACCAAATAGTAGCCCTCTCTACCTTAATTAAATCTGAAGGAAAGATGGCCGTCTCTCATGAGATTGACTCTATTCAAGACTCCTTCTTTCGGCATGGCGTACAGCTCATCATGGACAAGGTTCCCCCTGAACAGATCCATGATCTTATGGAGGATGAAATAAAGGCAACGATGAATCGTCATTATCAAGGACAAGTTTTCTTTGATACGCTTGCAAAATATGCACCAGGCTTCGGGTTGTTGGGGACTCTTATTGGACTCATCATGATGCTACAAAACCTCAAAAACCCGGAAACAATAGGCCCCAATATGGGAATCGCCATGGTCGCAACATTTTATGGGGTTCTTCTTGCCAACCTTGTCTTCACACCTCTCGCAGGTCGACTGGAAATCCTGAGCGATGAGGAGGCAACTCTCAAGGAAATGATTTTGGTGGGAATGATCGCCATCGCTCGAGACGACGCCCCCCTCATCGTGAAGGAAAAAATGTTGATTTATTTATCGGGAGCTGAACGAAAGAAATATGATAGAAAAGAAAAGAAAATCAAATAGAGAGATCCTCTTTTATATCTCCTTCTCGGATTTACTGTCACTTCTCATGACCATGTTCGTGCTGCTTTTTTCGATGTCAACGCTTGATTCCGTAAAGTTTAAGCAACTTAGTCAATCTTTTGACACTATTTTTAATCAGAAAACTGAGGCAACTCAGATTGAAGAGGAAGAAAGGATCTTGCGACAATTGTACGAAAAATTATCTGCCTATATTCAGGGGCATCACCTTCAAGATCAAGTCGATGTTCGAATGGAAAATCACACCATCGTATTGGATCTCGGGAGCAAATTACTGTTTCCCGTAGCAAAAGCATCGATGCTTGATGAAGCCAAAGAAATCATCGGAGCCTTTATTGGTTATTTCAAAGAAATTAATGAAGCCAAAATTGTCGTGGAGGGGCACACAGATGATACCCCGATCCATACACCAGAGTTTCTCTCCAACTGGGAACTATCCGCAGCACGTGCGGCTAGCGTAGTACACTTTCTTGTGGAAAATGGAATCAAAGAAGGGGACTGCTATATTGTCGGATTTAACCAGTATCGCCCGTTAGTTCCGAATGAAGGCGAAGAAAATCGCGCAAAAAATCGTCGCGTTCGGATTGTCTTCCAACCTGTGGTAAATCTTGTGGCCTCTCAGAATGCATCGATCATGAATCATGACGAAACCATGGAGATTTTAGACACAACCCAGAACGTAGGGCATCATGAACGTTGAGCAAAACATTCCATTGGAGGGATTGGTGAAACAAGTGGGACTCTGTCTTAGCAACCAGCTATCTGGTGTACTCAACCTTCCTTTCATGTGCAAATATTTTGCAAAAAAGCTAAGTCCCTATGAAGCCATTCAAAAGCTGGATCGCAACTACTTTTCATTTTCCATGCTGAGTGAAACCCAATCGCCAGTTCTCCATGTCCTCGATACACAAGTTTTGTATCGACTTACCAATCGGATTCTTGGAGGAGAGGGTATTGCCGAGCCACGATCTGACCACCCGCTATTTACTTTTTCTGAAAGAATTATTGGGCAAAAAATCATCGGATGGGTTGCTGATGCGTTTAACAAAAACAACCTGCATTTACAATTAGATAAGATTGCAAATGGCCCTCGCTATTTCCACTTATTCCTTCCTGATGAAAAGGTCTGGCAATTTGCGTTTGAACTCTATATGGGATCACAGCTGGCAGGGATGTACTTCTTGTGTATAGACAGAAATCTGGAACATTGCGGGGAGCTCGAACAATCATGAACCGAAAAGTCCTTCTTGCGTTGGGGTTATGGATGGGATCTGTGTTTGCCATAAACTATGGAGACAATTTCATGTATCCCAAGCTGACTCAAAACGCAAAGGATTATTACGAAGTTAATTATTGCCAAGCTTATTTCAGTGTTTCTGGCAATTATCGTCTCTATGATTCCCTCAAAATGGTCTACAATCTGACGGATGATTTTATCTTGAGTGCACAAAAGAAATATCTGTCTGGTAAATTAACGATGGGTCTTCAGTATAGCCAATTCATGGGATTGGATCTGGGAGAGCTTGGATTTGGTATTCGAAATCTTGGCATGAGCTATGCTGATACGCAATCACCCTTCGCCCAGGAATACCTCATTTACACGCTTAAGTATCCAGCCCTACGCCTCAATCTCGGAATCCAACGTCTGGTAATGAACGACGCAAGCACCTTTGGTGTTTTTGGTGGCATTGAGGGACAACTTCTGGATAATGGGGCTTACCATCTCTTCTACGAGTACGACTATATTGGTTTGGGGCTTAGCTTTCCCTGGACTGATCAGGTTGATCTAACGCTTACCGCATACGGACTTGCAATGGGCACAACTCTAGGCGACTACAAAACACTGGAGCTTGGCATGACGATTTTTAATGGCTCCAAGAGCGAAAAAACGCGCTCTCAACCAGTAAACTATAGCAATAAGGTAGCCTCCGAAGTGCTTTTCAAGCTCCACGAACAGTCAAAACAACTCGGCAATGTTACAGCCAAAGTCAACGCTATTGAGTATCTCTATTCTGAGCGATTTCAACAACGCTTTATCGATGAACTCGTCCAGCAACGACTCGTTGATGAAAAGGTGAGAGAATCTCAAACCACACTCCTCAAGACCACTTTGCGACATATTCAAAAAGGACTTGAGTACTTTTACCTGCACGATTACGAACAAGCCTATAAATCATATCAGCTTGCCAATTCCCTGTATCCCAATATGCCACTGATTCACGAAAGTTTAGGGTCAATCTATTATCAGATGGGGAAATTTGAGTTGGCGAAAACTGAATGGCTACTTGCTGTTTCTCTGGACCCCCTCAACGTGGCTTGTCCCGAGTTTCTTAGAAAACTCAACACCGAACATCCTGAGTTGTTTGGAGGGGGAAACCACAAATGAGTCGCTGGATAATTTTTTTTCTCCTAACAACACTTCTAAGTCGCGCTGCAATGTTTAATCGAATCAACACTGTCATCAATACACCGGCTGCTTGGCAAGGAACCATTGGCCAATTTGAGCTGGGCGCTACCTGGGCTCCCTACACGCTGAGCAATCAAGGGTATTGGGAGGATGATTATTATCTCAACTACACTTTAACAGACTTCTTGCTGATCGGTGTTACTCGCCTCAATGGAAATGATATCGCAGGAAACCTCCAAATGTTAATGGCTCGGGATCTCTTGTTTCCAAAGCTTAATCTTGCCATGGGTATTGACAATATTCTCGCCAAGGATAAGGCCTCTACCTTCGACTCACTATTAGAAAAATATGCAAACAACATGTCTCTCTATCTCGTAATGTCCTATCGAATGGATCAATGGGAATTGAGTGGTGGTTTTGGGGATGGCCGGTTATCTAACTATTATAATCCATACGCATTCCCAGCAAGCAACCTGTTTTACTCAGCAAGTTATTATTTCTCCAAGGAAGGGAAAAATTCTGGGCGAATTAGTTTTGAATTTGACAGCCGTGACTTTAATTGCGGGCTTTTGCTACCTTTAAGCAGCCAAATAGATCTAAAAATTGCATTCACCCAGCTTCCCTTCCGAACAGGAAATAATGCGAACTACGGAGACATCCCCTATGAGAATCTGAGTGTGGGTCTTTCGTATAAAATGAACTTATTTTCATTTTATGGAGAGGAGTATTCCAAATTTTCATCCAAACTAAAGGATATTGACGACAAAGGAAATATTATTGGCGAAAAATACAATGTGGCCATTGCCAACTCAGCAAAAACAGAAAGAATTGTGAATGAACTCACCCAAGAGAAAAACACCTTAAAAACAGAGCTGACCCTCCTCATTTCGGATCTCAAAAAAGAAAAGGAGCGCATGAAAAATGAAATCAAAAGCTTAAGAGATGTCATTGAATCTGAAGGCTTCAAAAACACACAATCATTCAAAGAGGATGTCATGAGACTCTATTACAAAGCCTTACGCTATTACTATGAAGAAAAGTATTTTGAAGCCATTGAAGAGCTCACCAAGGCGAAAATGCTCAATGACAAAATCCCGGAAATCCATATTCGGCTAGGATCAATCTACTGGACACTTGGTCTTCGCGATGAAGCCCTGGAAAGTTGGCGAATTGCCTATAAGCTGGACAAAAACAACGACATGCTGAATACTTTTCTCAGGGACAATCAAATTACGTTTGAAGAAACACAGAAAACGGAGGTCAAAAAATGAATAAGACAAGGTGGTACGGGGTTTTGGCAGGTCTCACAGGACTCACAATGGCGGCAGATGAAGTTCAGCAATCCGGACATATCATAGATTTTTCTGTATTTTCATTGTCGATACACGATCTCTTGGTAAAATGGGCAACTGCATTAGGCTGGATTGTCGTCGCAGCAGTTGGGTTCGCATTCGGCGTAGGATTGTCCCTCAAAGTGTTCGGCTGGCTGAGTAAAGATATCGATGAGTGGGAAGAAATCAAAAAAGGCAATATGATTGTTGGCGCAATTTTGATTTCACTCATTGTAATGACGGGTTTGATCGTCCTTAAAATCCTGTAAATATGCAAGATTGCTTCTTTAGAATAATTCGCTGGATCGTTTTGATAACGGTATCCCTAAGTTTAGGTTTCTCTATACTTGTAAGCGATTCACTGTCGAGAGGCAAGTATTATCAGCTCAAATTTAAATTGAAAGATGAAAAGAGTTTAGATCGATATATCGGTCTGTATACCCGAAAAACGCTTGATGCCGACATGCTCCTTTTTGACGAAAATGACAAAATGATTGCCAAAATAGCAGGGTCTGCGGGAAAATACCCCAATCTCTTTACGTTTCCGGGGGCAGGAATCTACTCAGTAAAGGTTATTGCGTATAGCGGAGAGGGCTCCTTTTTGATGGTTCTATCCGGCAAGGAGGAATTAAAAACCATTTTACAGGACGTAAAGTAACATGGCCATTACGCCGATTGATCTGTCCGCGCTGGTTAACCAGCGGTCAGATATCTCCAAAATAGCCGGCGACGATTTTTTGCGTATTCAGCAGCAACAGCTGGCCAATGTGACCCAAAAAGAGGAGGCCGACCACCAGTATGCAACAAAAGAGATAGACGCAGGTGGGGAAGCAAAGATCGACACGGAGGGGAAGCCACAAAGTTTCCCGAGAGAAGAGAGACGCGAGGCCAAACAGCAGGCCGAAACCTCAGAGGAACCAGAGGATATTCTGGAAAACGTGGAGTTTGTTTCTTATCAGGATCCAGACCTCGGGAACGCTTTGGATTGGAAGGGGTAACAATGAATAAGTGGATTGGACTAGCACTTCTTATAGGGCTTGTTTTTGCGATAGAACCCCGCTTTGTGGCAAGAGACACCTTGTACGCAGGGAAGCACATCGGCGAGGTTATCTGCTATGGGCAAACCGTGCTACGTCTGATTGCGCCCGGGAGTTATCAATCGCCCTTTGCTCGCGCACAAATCGTAGCAAATCGTTTGAATGAGCACATCCTATCCGTACAAGACTTCCAGCGAGTGAGACTCACTTACCCCAGCGATATCTATACGGCTTCCCTTGATGGAGTCAGTCTTCTCTCTGTTTACGCCGACGAAGTAGCCTTTAACCAATCCACCCCCGAAAGTCTGATGGGGGACTGGATCAATAACATTAAAAAAACCCTTGTTGCCGGTCCAGCCAAGCCTCTGGCTTCTAAAACAGGACCCGTCACCAAAAGCCCCACAAAGAATACGGCGAGCGAACACGCCTTGGAACATCCGGCTACATCAATATCAGCAGAGACTCTTATGACCTCAAGCGTTACTCCCGCTGAAACTGTCGTCATGAGCGACAGGAATTCCTTGGAGTTAGATGCACTCAATGAAAAGATCTCCAAGCTTGAATCCCATTTGAAAAAAACAAAATCCTTCAACCATTCCAGCCAAACGCTTGTTTTATTTGGTGTAAACTTGATTGCAGTTATTGTTTTGTTAGTTCTTTATCTGCGTGTTAAAAAACAGATTGGTAATTTCAGTAAAATTGAAAAAACAGACCAGTTAGAGGAATTAGAGAACTCCGTCAGTGCTTTGATGAAGGAACTGGAGAAAACCTCCAACACCATGACGGACAAAGCCAAGGTAATCTTGTCGGAACTCGAAAATAAAATCAATCAGGCGAACAGCATTGCCGCAACACCTGCACAGAAGCCTGCAATCCCCGCAAGTGCTGTTCCTGAAGTGGAGATTAAACCCGCTGAACCAGCCCCGAATATTCCTCCTCCTCCACAACCAGCACCTACTCCCCAACCCTCTGCTCCACCGCCCGCCCCCCCAGTGCCAGAGAAATCCCCTGCAGAGGAATTGGCTGAAGAAATAGACAAGCAAAATGAAGCCGAACAAGCAGCCACTCCCCTCCAAGAACCCGCTGTGTCCGCCCCTCCCCAATCGGGGCCTGTTGAAGAGGAAATGGATCCCGATCTCAAGGAGGAGCTGGATAGAATCATGTCTCAGCCAGACCTATCGCGCAATGATAAAGTGGTAGAGCTTGCTTCCATCAACGTCATGCAAGAAGACATCGCCCGTTATCTTAACATGGGCGTGGGTGAGGTTGAGCTTATCCTTCAGCTGGCAAAATAGCTCTTTTAGGAATCCGACCCGCAGACTGGATCAGTTGCCAATCGAGATCGACAGGATTTCCCTGCGTCGTCAGGTAGTTCCCAATGAGCATGGCGTTGGCACCTGCCCTGAACATTTTGGGTTGCCACTCGCGCAAATTGTGTTCTCTCCCACCAAAAATACCAATGATTTTACCAGGCATCACCCATCGAAACATCGCGAGCAACTTCAAAATATCCTGAGGTCGCATCGGCTCCAGGTGATCATAAACTTTGGTTCCCTTGATCGGATGAATGATATTGATCGGAACTGAGTCAACATCCAGCTCTCGAAGTTCCATGGCCAGCTCAACCCGTTGTTCCAAGCTTTCCCCTAGGCCAAATATGCCACCGGAGCACACTTGTAGCCCTACCTCTTTGGCAAATCGAATCGTCTGAACACGTTCCTCATAGGAGTGGGTGGTACACATCTGACTGAAGAAAGAGCGCGCCGTTTCGAGGTTGTGATGATATTTATCCATACCTGCCTCTTTGAGGGCTTGCAGTTGTTGTTTGGTCATTATCCCCATCGATGTACAGGTATACGTACCTTCAAATGCAGATAACGCATTCAAAATAGTTGCGAAGTCCTCCCCTTGTGGGGCACCCCTGCCTGCCGTCACGATGGAGAAACAGCTAACGCCTTCCGCCCTGGCCTTCTGTTGGGCGGACTGGAGGGCTTCTTGATTCATCAACGGATACACGCTTGCTTCGGTCTGATGATGCGCCGACTGCGCGCAAAACGAACAATCCTCGCTACATTTCCCGCTCTTGGCATTAACAATCCCGCACAGGAGCACCTCCCTGCCTACATGACGCTGGGTGAGTTCGTCTGTCATCGTCAGCAAATCCTCCAGCTGATCATCATGAGTTTTCAGGATGGAAAGTGCATCTTCGTAAGTAAGGGGCAGGGAAAACGTCATCGCTGTCCATTTTAGAGAAAGAACCCCTGCTTCGCAAGGAGATTCAATGGCACAGACATAATATGTGGAATACAGAATCCGTCAAATCCTCAAATATATTTGCTAATAGTAAAACTATTAATAGGATGTTTCTCATTCTCGATACTGCCGCTTGCCTCGCCAACGGACTATATCCTCGCTGTTGGTGATACCCTTGGTGAATGAACTCGATCGGACGGAGTGTTGAACGTGGACTCGCTACGGGAAGCCTTTTACGCATTAGATGGTTCAAAAGCGAAAGGTTTAGATGGCATTAGCAAATCAGACTACAACATGAACCTTGAGGCTA